>JAVEWG010000076.1:0-6896 GCA_034004685.1 Rhodocyclaceae bacterium
GCCAGCCTGTCCCGGGCGCTCCATGAGTACGATCGGCGGGCCGGCTATCCCCTGGCCTGGTTCTTCGACATGGTGGCGGGCCGGGGCGTGCCGGTGGCGGTGGCGGAGACGGTGGGCGAGCACTGGGAGGCGGGCTTTCGCTACCTGCCGGAGCGCCACGCCAAAGCCGTGCTGGATTATCTGCGTAACCCCTATCGCCTTTGAGGGGTAAAGCCAGGGGCACACACCCTGGCTGGTGTTGGCGGGATGAATCCCGCCCTACGCAGCGTGGAGGGGTGTTCGCCGGAGGACGCTGGCCCAGCCAAACGTAGGGACGGATTCATCCGGCCAGCTGGGGACGGGTACGCCGGCAGCCTCCGCCCCGGGCCATGGCTTCCTTGCCGCGTGCAATACGGCGCTTAGGGAAGCAAGGCTATTGATCGGGACGATCGAGACGATTGGAATTAATTATTGCGCCGCAACAAAAATTGGAGCATAGTAGGAACCGTCTCCTCCATCTCCTCTCCTCCTTTGGAAATGGATTAAGCCCGCGAAAGCGGGCTTTTTTTTGTGCGCTGCGGCGGCGCTCGTGCCAGGTTGTCGGGAGCCCCGGTGAGTCAGGGTTTGGCCAGGCTGCGCTCAACTTCTTCTTCCACGACTCGCCAGATGGGCTTGAGCAGGAAGCGCATGTTGCGGATGGTGCGTTCGGTATTGAACATGGAGGGGATCCGGGCCCCCCGATGCTCCACGGGCCCGCCGATCTGGGTGATCTCCAGCCCGAGCTTGGCGAAATGGGATGCCAGCCGGGGTTCGGTCAGGACAAAGACGTGCTCCAGCTCCAGGTGCTTGGCCAGAGCGGTCATGCTCAGGTAAAGGCCGATGGGAATGTAAGGAAAGCGGGGGTTGTCCTGGGAGCCAAAATCCTCGTCGCCAATGGCCACCGCCACTTTCTCCTCGCCCCGACGGCGCCGGTAGCGGGCCCGTACCGCCAGGCGGGAAATTTCGCCGATCTTGTCCCGGGGGAGGCGGGCAGGGTCGACGATCGAGCGGTCGAGGGTAGCGTGGCAGAGCCTTTCGAAGGGTAAGGGTTCATCCGGATCCGCTGGATTGACCGTCACCATCCGGGCGCACCCCACCAGATCGTGGGAATCTGAAACGCTCCGGAGCAGACAGTGGGTACTATGGCTATCGTACTGGTCGGATTCAAGACCGTCCGGCCGCACTGGCTCGAAACCCAGTTCCTCGCAGTACACGTCGTGGCGGATACGATAGACATCATTGCGCAGTTCGTCAGTGGTGGCCGCCACCACTTCGAAGTAGCGCTTGAAGCCTTCACCGAGACTGAAGCGATCGAACAAGGACACAGATCTGTCTTTCTGCCAGTGGCGCTAGATGTTCTGACGCAGTGCGTCCACCACGGGTATCCGCGAAATCCGGCTCGCCGGGATCACCGCCGCCCCCAGGGTGGATGCCAACCCCACCATCCCGGAGGAGACCACGATCCAGACATTCGGCCTGATCGTCGCAATGTACCCCACATTGGCATTGGGCGGTGGGGGCATTGGTATGCCAATGGCGGAAAGCAGCGCGGCGCCCAGCAGCCCCAGGGCCATCCCCAGGATGGCGCCGGCCGCGCCGATGATGAGGCTTTCCGCCAGGATCAGGCGGGCCACCTGGCGGCGGGGGTTGCCCATGGCCTGCATGGTGCCAAACTCGCCCTGGCGCTCGAACACGCTCATGTTGACGCTGTTGGTCACGCTGAGCAGCACCATCATCAGGACGATCAGGCGCAGGAAGCCGAACTGCCGGTCATACAGCTGCACGGCCTTGTCATAGAAGTCCGACAGATTGCGCCAGTGCCGGACCTCCAGCGCGGCCCCCACCTGGGCGGTGGTGGCCTGGTAGGCCGCGTCGGTGTCCTCGGTCTTGTGCAGGGCCATGACGATCTGATTGATCCCCGGGGTGGCCAGCAACTCCTGGGCGGCCCCCAGGGGAATGCGCACGGCGCGGGCGTCGAAGTCCTTGGAAAAGCTCTGGAAAACCCCGATCACCTGGAAATCCAGGGAATTCATGGCCCCGTCGCCGGTATTCACCAGCAGGGTAGCCCGGTCTCCGGGGGCCAGGCCCAGGTTATGGGCAACCCCTTGCCCCAGCAAGATGCCGTCCTGGTCGTCCTTGGCCAGCTGGCGCCCCGCGGTGATCTGGATGAAGCTGCCCAGCCGGGCTTCCTTGTCGGGTTCCACCCCCTCGCCGATGATGGGTAGATCCCGCCGGCCGTTGTTCATCACGCCGGCAAAGAACAGCCTGCCCATGACCGCCTCCACCCCGGGCTGGTGCTCCAGGGCGCTCATCAAGGCTTCAGGTTCATCGATCAGGTAGCGCTCGGGGGCGCGGGTGCCTTTCTCCAGGAAATCCCGCTTGAAGACCTGGATGTGCCCGGTCTGGGAATGGATGATGGCCTCCCCCAGCTGGACGAAGATGTCCTGGATGAATCCCCCCGCCAGGATCAGCACCGCCACCCCGAACACCACCGCCCCCAGGGTCATCCCGGTGCGCACCCGCTGCCGTAGCACGTTACGAAGCGCCAGCTTGAATAGCATCTTGTATCCTTAGCGCTGGTGGCGCAGGGCGTCCACGATGATCATGCGGGAGGCCTTCCAGGCGGGCAGCAGGCTGGCCAGGAAGGTGGTGGCGATGGCCAGAATCAGGGCATTCATGGCCAGACCCGGGGTCACCAGAATATGGCCGATAAAGCTTTGGGCCATCCCGGGCGGCGGGGGCATGGGGATCCCGATGGTTGAGATGATCTGGGCCACCAGCCACCCGATCATCACCCCCGCCAGGCCGCCCATCATTCCCAGGAGCAAGCCCTCCAGAACAAACTGGCGCAGCACCGCAGACCGGCTCATCCCAAGGGCCATGGCGGTGCCGATCTCGCCGGTGCGTTCAATGACCGCCATGGAGAGGGTGTTGGTGATGCTCAGGATGATGATCAGGCCGATCAACATCTCCACCACCTTGACCTGGCTGGAGAAGAGGGTGACCGTCTTGTTATAGAAATCCGCCAGGGCGTGCCACGGGACCACTTCGAATTCCCCTCCCGGCAATGTGCTCCGGAGGGACTGGACCACCCCGTCGGTCGCCTGGGTGTCCTGGAGAAGGACGACCCAGCTGGTTGCCCCCTCCACCCGCACCAGTTGCCGGGCCAAGCCAATGGGAACGCGGATCGCCCCGTCGTCAAAGGCCTTGGCCGTGGTGGCAAATAATCCGACGACCTTGGCGTCCACCGCATTCAGATTGCCCTGGGCGGTGTTCACCATCAAGACCACCAGATCCCCCGGGGCCACGCCGAGGTTGGCGGCAAGGCCCTGGCCGAGGAGGATGCCGTTGGGCTCCTCCGGCCCCATCGCTGCTCCGCTGACGATGTTCATGGCGCGGGAGAGTTCCTTCTCCTTTGCCGGATCCACGCCTTCCCCCGCGAAGGAAATGGTGTCGTCGCCGTGGCTGATCAAGCCGCTAAAGACCAGCCGTGGCGCGAGGGCCTGGACTTCTTCCCGCCGCTCAATGGACTCGACAGTGCTGCTCTGTTTGGGGAGGAGGTAAGAATAGGGGTCGGCAATTCCCTTTTCGTAGAAGCCCGGGCGCACGATCTGGACGTGGCCCAGGTGGGAATGAATGGTGGATTCCCGCATGCTGTCCAGGATCCACTGAATGAATCCCCCCGCCAGCAGCAGCGCCACAACCCCGCCGACGATGGTGGCCAGTGCCAACAAGGCACGCCTGCGCTGGCGGGTGACATTGCGCAGGGCCAGTCGCATTTCCGTGGCCAGGGTGTCTAGTCTCATGGGTGGGCTGGGGGTTCGATGGAGTCGACTATGATAGCGGAGTGCAAACCCCGCTCCGAGGTGGTAATGACCGTTCCTGGGTTTTCCTACGATGAGGCCTTCTCCCGCAATATCGGCTGGGTCACCGAGGCCGAACAGCAATTCCTGCGGGGCAAGCGGGTTGCCATCGCCGGCATGGGCGGGGTCGGGGGTGTTCACCTGTTGACCCTGGTGCGTCTAGGGATCGGCCGATTTCACCTGGCGGATTTCGACACCTTCGATATCGTGAATTTCAACCGCCAGGCCGGCGCCAGCGTGTCCCACCTGGATCAGCCCAAGGCCCGGGTGATGGCGGAAATGGCCCGGGACATCAACCCAGAGCTGGAGATCAAGCTGTTTCCAGAGGGGGTCGCGGCGGACAACCTGGATGCCTTCCTGGACGGGGTGGACCTTTACATCGACGGACTGGATTTCTTCGTCTTCGCCACCCGGCGGGCCACTTTTGCGGCCTGCGCCAGAAAGGGCATTCCGGCGGTGACCGTGGCGCCCCTGGGGATGGGGGCTGCGATGCTCAACTTCCTGCCAGGAGGGATGAGTTTTGACGACTACTTCGGGCTGAAGGACTGTCCGGAGGACGAGCTGGCCCTGCGCTTCATGATCGGGCTCTCCCCCGCCATGCTCCAGCGCAACTACCTGGTGGACCCGAGCCGGGTCAACCTGGCGGCCAAAAAAGGCCCTTCCACGGCCATGGCCTGCCAGATCTGCGCCGGAGTGGCCGCCACCGAGGCCCTCAAGATCCTGTTGGGGCGCGGTAAGGTCCTGGCGGCCCCCCGGGGCGTGCACTTCGACGCCTATCGCAACACGCTGGTTCGCACCTGGCGGCCCGGCGGAGCGAAAAATCCCATCCAGCGGCTCATGCGCTGGGTGGCCAAGCGGCAGTTGAAGCAGATGGGCGCGAAAGGATAGCCATGGCGCAACGCGACATTCTGGTCAAGATCCTTGACCTGGCCCGCTGGGCGCCCAGTGGCGACAACACCCAGCCTTGGCGCTTCGAAATCCTGGCCGATGACCGCATCGCCATCCATGGCCACGACACCCGGGAATGGTGTGTTTATGACTTCCGGGGCCACGCCAGCCACATGGCCCACGGGGCCCTGCTGGAAACCCTGCGGATTGCCGCCAGCGGCTTTGGCTTGCGGGCGGATTGGGTGATCCGCCCGGGCTGCCCGGACGGCGCCCCCATCTACGATGTGGGCCTGCTCGCCGATCCGGCCCTCCCGGCCGATCCGCTCCTGCCTTTCATCGAAAAGCGGGTTGTCCAGCGCCGCCCCATGAAAACGACCCCCCTCACCGTGGGTCAGAAAGAGGGGCTTCAGGCAGCGGTGGGGCCGGGCTACCGCCTTCAGTTTTTTGAAGATTTTTCTCAACGTTGGGCCGTGGCCAGGCTCCTGTGGCGCAACGCCCACATCCGCCTGACTTGCCCGGAGGCCTATCGGGTGCATCGGGATGTGATCGAATGGGGCGCCCGTTTCAGCACAGACCGGATTCCCGAACAGGCCCTGGGCTCCGATCCCCTCACCGGCAAACTCATGCGCTGGGTGATGCAGAGCTGGGATCGGGTGGAGTTCTTCAACCGCTATCTGATGGGCACCGTGGCGCCCCGGGTGCAGCTCGACCTCCTGCCCGCCCTGGGCTGCGGCGCCCATGTCCTGATCTGTCCCCAAAGCCCCTTGTCAGGGCTCGAAGCCCATGTGCGACTGGGCGTCGCCATGCAGCGGATGTGGCTCACCGCCACGGCCCAGGGCCTGTGCCTGCAGCCGGAAATGACGCCCGTGATCTTTCGCTGGTATGCCCGGTCGGGGCAATCGATTTCGGCTCAGGGCGGCATTGACCCAGCGGCCGCCACCCTGGCGGACGCTTTCCAATCCTTGGCGGGGGCGGGCGCTTCTGATCCCTTTGGCTTTTTCTGCCGCGTGGGCATTTCCCCGGAGCCCAGGGCGCGGTCGGTGCGGAAGAGTCTTCAGGATCTGTTGGGAGGATAAGGCTTCCCATTCAGCCAAGTCCGTTCGCCACGGCAAAGGGAGGCTGGGCGAGACGCTGCATCCGATGCGGTGAGCTGTTGGTGGCAATCCGCAAATGCTGCTGCGGGCCATTTTCCAAAAAAAGCAAAAGGTCGTATTGGCCTTCTGGATTCTGGCTGGAACGGTTCAGCTGGTGATCAGGAACCGCTGTGCTTCCATGTCGCCGGTGTCCTGGCGTATCTCAAGATGGATACTCAGGATCGACCAGGGAAGCACTGATTTATTCCCCTTCCACACGGACGCCCGGGCTGACGCGAGATAATTCTGTCTCTGGGCCTCCCACGAGACCCTGATGGATGCAGTCGAGTTTTTGGGGGCTGGAGTACGCCGCGAAGAAGAAGCTGACGCGGCGAGACCGTTTTTTTTTTGCTGGGATCCACGCGGCTACGCTCTGGGCATGGACGTGCTGCGCTGCCGCTCTCCGGAGATGGTGGAGAAAGAAATCCTGATGCATTTCATCGCCTACAACGCCATCCGCGTGTTGATGGTGGAGGCGGCTACCGAGGTGGGGCAGATGCCGCGCCGGCTGAGCTTCAAGGCCAGCGTTCAAGCCTTGCGCCATTGGGAGCCCCTGTTCAGCAGAACGAACGATCCGAAGGAGCAACGGCGATTGCTGGGGTCACTTCGATCTTCAATCGCCGGACATCTCGTGCCTTATCGCCCAGGACGAAGGCAGCCACGATGCGTGAAACGACGACCCAAGCCTTTCGCGCTTCTCACCGCCCCGCGACACCAGATGGTCGAAATCCCACATCGGGGTCGGTACCATGCAAAAGCCGCTTAACTCAGCGCCATTCGGGTCTGATCCCAATGGCACTACCTTAAGAGAAAGTCTTTTGCGATCAAGAAGATAGAAATGGGCTGAACACCTGTCGGCGTTATCACGCGGTTGTCGAAGCCGTGATGCATAACGCCGGAGGGTCAGCCCAAATGAAGCGTAGCAAGAAAGGGCGTTTTGCCGAACAGATTCGGCGGTTTCGGGCGCGGTTTGTTCAGTCGGCGGGCGTGGCTT
>JAVEWG010000040.1:0-31645 GCA_034004685.1 Rhodocyclaceae bacterium
TTCGTTCAGCACTATTTGCGCTTTCGGTCTGCCGCCCATCGCATCCTCCAGAGGTGAATCGTACAACCTCTCAGACATGCAATACGCATATTGGTTCAACGAACTTTCAACTCAGGACACTAGCGGGTGGGCGGCAGGAACAGTTCCGGATCTACCGCCGTGCCGTTGAGAAACACCGTCCAGTGGAGATGGGGGCCGGTGGCCCGGCCGCTGGAACCGGAGCGGCCCAGGTTCTCGCCCCGGCCCACTTCCTGGCCGGCGGCCACCGCCACCTGGTCCAGGTGGCAGACCATGGTGATGAGGCCCTGGCCATGGTCCACGAAGACCGTCTTGCCATTGAAGAAGAAATCCCCCACATGGGTGACCACCCCCGCCGCCGGGCTGCGCACCGGGGTGCCGGTGGCCAGGGCCAGATCCAGGCCCCGGTGGGGCGCCCGGGGTTGGTCGTTCATCACCCGGCGCAGGCCAAAACGGCTGGAGCGGCGGCCTTCGGCGGGGGCGACGAAGGCTAGATCCACCGCCGGCGTGTCCCGCCACAGGGTCTTGACCTCGTCCTGGGTGCGTTGTTCGGCCTTGATGCGGGCCAGGGTGACCGGGTCCGGCTCCACCATGCTGCTATCCTTGAAACGCAGGTATTGCACCGGATAATCCTTGGGCCGCACCAGGAAGCTCAGTTGCCGCTCCGCCCCGTTGGCCAGGCGTACCGTCAGGTTCCGGACCCCCGGCGGCAGGTCCAGGGGCAGGCCCACCAGGGCCCGCCAGCCGTGGGGCCCGGGGATCACCAGGGTCGGCCGGCCGGCGAGCAGGGCCTGGGGCCGGGGGGCGTTGGCGGGGGCCAGGAGTACCTCGGCGATGCCGCCGGGCACCGGGTCGATGCGGGGCGCGGCTTGGGCATGGAGGCTCAGGGCCCACAGGCCGGTGGCGAACAGTAGGCGAAGCATGGGAAGGCTCGGAGCAGGGGGCCGCCATCATACGACAGGGCCCGGTTCAGCCGGCCCCGGGAGAGACAGGACATGCAGGACAAATCAGGGGTGATTCTTTTCGGCCACGGCGCCCGGGATCCGGAATGGGCCGGTCCCATGCAGCGCATCCAGGCTCGAATGCGGGCCCAGCGGCCGGAGGTGGCGGTGGAACTGGCCTTCATGGAATTCCTGACGCCAACCCTGGCGGAGGCGGCGGCCGGGCTGGCGGCCCGGGGGGTGGTGGCCATCACGGTGGTGCCGGTGTTCCTGGCCCAGGGGGGTCATCTCAAGCGGGACGTGCCGGCCCTGGTGGACCAGCTGCGTCAGCAGCATCCGGCCTGCCGGCTGCGTCTGGCCCAGGCGGTGGGGGAGGCGGAGGGGGTGGTGGCGGCCGTGGCGGACTACGCGCTGGAGAGCGCGGATGAGGCGGGCTGAAAGATCGGGGGCGGGCAGGGCAAGGGCCTTGCCGCCAGTTTAAATATTAGAATAAACTAATAATATGAAATCTTCCCTGCTTCTCCCTTTCCTGTGCATGGGCGTTCTGGGCTTGGCCGGGTCGCCCCTGGCCCGAGCAGATGCTGGTCCCGTTCCCACCCTCCGGGTGGAAGCCCGGCCCCTACCCCTTAGCTATCCCGCTGAGGCGGTGGTGGAGGCGCGCCAGCAGGCTACCCTGGCGGCCCAGGTTCAAGGGCGGATCGTAGAGTTGCGGGTGGATGCGGGCAGCCCGGTGAAGCGGGGTGAGGTGCTGCTGCGGATTGATCCGGCCCAGGCCGGCCAAGCCCTGGCCGGGGCGGAAGCCGGGGTGGCTCAGGCCCGGGCCAATGCGGCCAATGCCCGGGCCCAGTTCGAGCGCACCAAAAGCCTGGTGGCGAAGAAATTCGTCAGCCAGTCGGCCCTGGATCAAGCCGAGGCCGCCCTCAAGGCCGCCGACGCCCAGCTCATCGCGGCCCAGGCTGGGCGGGGCCAGGCGGCCACCACCCTGGGCTTCACCACCATTGCCTCGCCCCTCACCGGCCTGGTGGCCAAGCGCTATGTGGAAGAGGGGGAAATGGCCCAGCCGGGCACGCCCTTGGTCACGGTCTATGACCCTGCCACCCTGCGGGTAGGGGCGGACATTCCCCAGTACCGCTTGCCGGCCCTGCAAGCCGGTCCTCTGGCCGCCCGGGTGGAGTTTCCCGATGGCCGCTGGGTGGATGGGGGCCAGGTGACCCTGCTGCCAGCAGCCGACCCCCGCACCCATACCCTGCGGGTGCGGGTCGATCTGCCCCCCGGCCTGCCCGGGGTGGCCCCCGGCATGGCGGCCCGCCTCCATCTCCAGGGCGGGGTTGCGGTGCCGCGCCTGGCGGTGCCGGTCAGCGCCGTGCTGCGCCGGGGCGAGGTGACCGGCGTTTATGTGGCGGACCCCCAGGGGCGTTTCGCCCTGCGCCAGATCCGTGCCGGCGAGCCGGTGGGGGAGGGCTGGGTGGAAGTGCTGTCCGGCCTGGCCGGGGGCGAGACGGTGGCAGTGGACGGGGTGCGGGCCGGGATGGCGGCCCGGCGAACGGCGGCGGAAAAATAGGTTGCTGGCGCCGGCATGGCGCTTTGCGTGATCCAGAATGGATCTAATCCGGTAAGGAGGAATCACCATGAAATTTCAATCCATTGCCTCATCGCTTGCCCTGACTCTGTGGAGCGCCCTTTCCACGCCAGTGTTCGCGGTCGTGCCTGCAGATGGCCAAAATGCGGCGGAAGTACGCACCGAGGCGAATTCTAAGACGGGTGTGAAGACCCGGGCGGAGACTCGGGAGCGGATCTACGGTTCCCAGCTCATGGATAGCCAGGAGCGGGCGGCCTACCGGGCCCGGATGGGGGCCGCCAGGAGCGTGGAGGAGCGAGAGCAGATCCGCGCCGAGCACCATGAAGCCATGAAGGAGCGGGCCAAGGCCCGGGGAATGACCTTGCCTGACGACCCGCCGGCCCGGGGCATGGGGGGCGGCATGGGCCCCGGTGGTGGCATGGGGCCGGGGGGCGGCCGGGGCCGTTGAGGGACAATGGGCGGGGTTTCCCGCCTTTTTTGAATGGAACAGCTTCAGGGCATGACTGAAAGCGTGAATAAATTCGGGATTTCCGGCCGGATCGCGGCGGCCTTTCAGCGCAACGCCATCACCCCCCTGATCGGGCTGGTACTGCTGTTGATGGGGATTTTCGCCGTTCTGGTGACCCCCAAGGAGGAAGAGCCCCAGATCGACGTGACCATGGCCAACGTGCTGGTGCCCTTTCCGGGGGCCTCGGCCCGGGACGTGGAGGCCTTGGTGGCTCGCCCGGGTGAGCAGGTGCTCTCCCGCATGACGGGGGTGGAGCACGTCTATTCCGTGTCCCGGCCCGGGATGGCGGTGATCACCGTGCAGTTCGAGGTGGGGGTGCCCAGCCAGACCGCCCTGGTGCGCCTTTACGACACGGTCCATTCCAACCAGGACTGGCTGAGCCCCCAGCTGGGGGTGGGGGAGCCCATCGTCAAGCCCAAGGGCATCGACGACGTGCCCATCCTCAGCCTCACCCTGTGGACCGCCGATCCGGAGCGTTCGGCCTTCGAGCTGCAGCAGGTGGCCCGGGCGGCCGAGATCGAGCTTAAACGGGTAGCGGGCACCCGGGACGTGTACACCATCGGTGGGCCGGGGCATGTGATCCGGGTGCAGATGAAGCCCGAGGCCATGAATGGCTTTGGGGTCACCGCCCAGGACCTGAAGTCCGCCCTGCAGATCGCCAACGCGTCCCAGCCGGCTGGCAGCTTGGTGGCCAACAACCGGGAGGTGCTGGTCCAGACTGGCACCTATCTGGAATCCGCCGAGGCCGTGCGCCGCCTGGTGGTGGGGGTGAGCCAGGGCAAGCCGGTGTTCATGACCGATGTGGCGGAGGTGGCCGACGGCCCAGACCAGGCCAGCCAGTACGTGTGGTTCGCCACGGGCGCGGCCGCCGCCAGCCGGGGCATCGACGCCCAGGGCAGCTTTCCGGCGGTGACCCTGGCGGTCTCCAAGAAGCCCGGGTCCAACGCGGTGGAGGTGGCCGAAGCGGTGCTGGTCCGGGCCCGGGCCCTGGAAGGGGCAGTGATTCCCGCCGGGGTGGAAATGACGGTGACCCGCAACTACGGCGACACCGCCGCCGACAAGGCCAACAAGCTCATCGGCAAGCTGCTCTTCGCCACCAGTGCGGTGGTGGCCCTGGTGTTCCTCACCCTGGGGCGGCGGGAGGCGGTGATCGTGGGGCTGGCGGTGACCCTCACCCTGGCCGCCACCTTGTTTGCCTCCTGGGCCTGGGGCTTCACCCTCAACCGGGTGAGCCTGTTCGCCCTGATCTTTTCCATCGGTATCCTGGTGGATGACGCCATCGTGGTGGTGGAAAACATCCACCGCTGGCATCTCCTGGAGCCGGGCCAACCCATGGGGCGCCTGATTCCCAAGGCGGTGGACGAGGTGGGCGGCCCCACCATCCTGGCCACCCTGACGGTGATCGCGGCGCTCTTGCCCATGGCCTTCGTCACCGGCCTGATGGGGCCCTACATGAGCCCCATTCCCATCAACGCCTCCATGGGCATGGCCATTTCCCTGGGAGTGGCCTTCATCGTTACCCCCTGGCTGGCGGGCCGGTTGATGAAGGGCCTGCCGGCTCATCATGAGGGGGAAGACCGCTTGACCCGGCGCCTGGATCGTCTGTTCCGCCGGATCATGCTGCCGCTCCTGGCCAGGGATACCGGCCGCCGGGCCCGCCGCAAGCTGTGGCTGGGGGTGCTGGTGCTGATCCTGGCTTCCGTGTCCCTGGCGGTGGTCAAGCTGGTGGTGCTGAAGATGCTGCCCTTCGACAACAAGTCGGAGTTCCAGGTGGTGCTGGACATGCCGGTGGGTACGCCGGTGGAGGACACCAACCGGGTGCTGCAGGAGATTGCCGCCCATCTGGTCCAGGTGCCGGAGGTGACCGACCTCCAGACTTATGCCGGCACCGCCAGCCCCATCAACTTCAACGGCCTGGTGCGCCAGTACTACCTGCGCTCGGCCCCGGAGATGGGGGACGTCCAGGTGAACCTGGTGGACAAGCACCAGCGGGACCGCCAGAGCCATGCCATTGCCAGCAGTGTGCGGGATCAGGTGGCGGCGATCGCAAGGGCGGGCGGGGGCAACGCCAAGGTGGTGGAGGTGCCGCCGGGGCCGCCGGTGCTCTCCCCCATCGTGGCGGAGGTCTATGGGCCGGATTACCCGGGCCAGCTGGCGGTGGCCAGCATGCTGCGGGCCCGCTTCGAGGACACCCCGGATGTGGTGAACGTGGATGACACGGTGGATGAGGCCGCCCCCAAGATCATCCTGAGGGTGAACCAGGCCAAGGCCGCCCAACTGGGGGTGGCCCAGGCGGACATCGTGGCGGTGGTGCGCCTGGGGCTGGCCGGGGAGAACGTCACCCCGGTCCATGGGGGCGACAACAAGTACGAGATCCCGGTGCGCATCCAGCTGCCTTCGAATCTGCAGTCCAGCGTGGATCAGCTCCTCAAGATGCGGGTGCGGGCCCGGGATGGGGGGCTGGTGCCGGTTTCCGAGGTGGTGGAGGTCCGCGCCAGCGAGCGGGAGCAGGTGCTCTACCGGAAAGACCTGCTGCCGGTGGTGTATGTCACCGGCGATTCCGCCGGCCGGCTGGATTCGCCCCTTTACGGCATGTTCGACATCCGCGCCCGGATCCGCGCCCTACCCCTGGCGGGCCCGCGCCTGGATGGGGTGCTGGGGGAGTGGTTCATCCGCCCGCCCGCCGACCCCTATGCTGGCTACAGCGTGAAGTGGGACGGGGAATGGCAGATCACCTATGAAACCTTCCGGGACATGGGGATCGCCTACGGGGTCGGCCTGATCCTGATCTATCTGCTGGTGGTGGCCCATTTTCGCAGCTATCTGGTGCCCCTCATCATCATGGCGCCGATCCCCCTGACCCTCATCGGGGTGATGCCCGGCCATGCCCTCATGGGGGCCCAGTTCACCGCCACCTCCATGATCGGGATGATCGCCCTGGCGGGGATCATCGTGAGGAACTCCATCCTCCTGGTGGACTTCATCAACCACCAGTTGCGGGACGGGATGGCCTTTCCCGAGGCGGTGATCCGCTCGGCGGCGGTGCGGGCCAAGCCCATCGGGCTCACCGCCCTGGCGGCCATGATCGGGGCCTTCTTCATCCTGGACGACCCCATCTTCAACGGGCTGGCCATCAGCCTGATCTTCGGCATCCTGGTATCCACCCTGCTTACCCTGGTGGTGATCCCGGTGCTGTATTTCGCGGCCATGGGCAAGCGCCTGGCCACCTTGCAAGCCAATGGAGACGAATCATGAACCTCACCGTCAATCAATTCGTGCGGATCTTCGCCGGGGCTTTCGTATTGATTTCCCTGGCCCTGGGGGTGGAGGCCTCGCCCCTCTTCGTGAACAAGAACTTCCTGTGGTTCACCACCTTCGTGGGGGCCAACCTGTTCCAGAGCGGCTTCACCGGGATTTGCCCCCTGGAAACCATGCTGCGTAAGCTCGGGGTGAAGGACAGCGCCGGCTGCGCCTGATTGATCCGGGCCTTACCGCCTATTCCGTCCGGGGTTGTTGCAGCACGCTTTGAATCTTGGCAAGGATGGTTGGGCGATTGCTGGGTTTGACGATGAACCCGGCGGCCCCGGCCTGTATGACGTCCCGGACGGTTTCACGGGCATGGACGCCGGTGAGCATGACTACCGGAACCGGGTGCAGCGTGGGGTCGGACTTCATTTGCTGGAGGACGGCCAGGCCATCCAGGCCGGGCATGTTGAAGTCGAGCAGCACCAGATCGGGGGTCCGCTGGCGCATTTTGCTCAGCGCTTCCTCGCCGGAATCCGCCTGGGTTACCCGCATTTGCACTTCTTCGAGCAAGGTGGAGAGCATTTCCCGGTAAATCTCGTCGTCATCCACCAGCATGACCTCGGGCTCGGCTGGAGGGAATGTCTGGGACTTGATCCGTGCTGTCTGTTCCTGGTAGCCGTCGTCGAATTGCTGGATCCATAGGGCTGATTTCTCCAGGGTGCCTGCAAGCTGGCGGGTGTCGGGTTCGATGCAGTCACGGCGCAATCGGTCGAGCTGCTGGCTCAGGCCTGCCCGCTCTCCAGCGACAACCGCTTTCATCTGCGCCTCGAACTGGTCCAGTTCTTGGCTCAGGCGGCTGGAAAACTGGCGCAGGGTCTGGATGGCGTCGCCTTGAAGGGCCTTGCCGCCAGCCATGGTCTTGTCGATGAAGGCGTTGAGATGGGCAAAATCACTGCCGATGTGGGAGAGCTGCTGGTTGAGCGCCATCGTCTGTCCATGCCCGGATTGACGCAGCAAGGCTTGATGCACCGCCAGCCGCAAGCGAAGCGGGTCGTGCATGGG
Organism: Rhodocyclaceae bacterium; assembly: GCA_034004685.1. GTDB lineage: Bacteria > Pseudomonadota > Gammaproteobacteria > Burkholderiales > Rhodocyclaceae > JAEUNX01. The sequence goes on from JAVEWG010000040.1 coordinate 7,355, forward strand.
GCGATTGATGAGGTAGTCGTCAAAGGTTCCGTTGCGGCACAAGGAGAAGGCCGCTTCACTCTCGTTGGCCTTGCACAGCAGCAGGGTTTGGTGGGGGGTCTCCCGGATGGTGGGGCACTGACGGTAGAGCATCAGGTAGAAGCGTTCCGCCTTGGTTAATTCCGAAAAAGCGAGCACCAGCATAACGGGCCTGTGCTGCTGGAAATTCCGGATGCCTTCAACCTCATTGTCTGCGCCAAGCAGGGGGCTCCCATCCCGTTCAAGGAGGTTGCGTAGGGTGCGGGTTTCGTCAGCATCGTTGCTGACGATGAGTATCGGTCGAGCGCTTGTTTCCGGTTTCATGGCATGGCTCCGTTGCTGCTGGGGCAGATATTTCTGGGTGTGAAGGGCTTTTCGCCGATGTGCCGGCTTGCTAGCCTGGCTTGGCCAAGCGCTTCTCGATCTGGTGGGCGGCCGCCATGAAGCAGTTGGTTACTTCACGGGCTTGGGCCTGACAGGCCGCCTCGTCACCGACCTTGCCCGCCGTCTCCAGGGCGGCGCAAGCGTCGGCCAGTGCATCAGCGCCGATGGCCCGGGCGGAAGATTTGAACTTGTGTCCGAGTTTGCCCAGGGCCGCGCGATCGTCTTGCCTTGCGGCCGCTTCAATCTCATCCAGAAGCGCGCGCCCGTTGTTGACGAACTTGCCGAAGAGCCGGGCATGCACCGCCGGATCGGACCCCACCAGGTCGTTGATACGATCGAAGCACACCACCGCCGCCTTGGTTGATGGGGGTTCGGACGCCCATTCCAGGGGGCCGGCCAGGGACAGCGAGGGGGGCTCCATCGCGCCCGTTCCAATCCAGCGGGCCAGGATGCGCTCCATGTCCTTGAGTCCGGCGGGCTTGCTGATCATGTCGTCCATGCCCGCGTCCAGGCAACGCTGCCGTTCACTGGCGAGGATGTTGGCCGTGAAGGCGATAATCGGCAGATGGGTGGTGGCGTCCCCGGCCGCTTGCTCCTGTTCCCGCACTGCTTGGGCTAGTTCGTAGCCATCCATCTCGGGCATGTCGCAATCGGCGAGGAGCGCTGCGTAGCCGGCCTCGGTCAGTTTGTCCAGGGCTTCCAGGCCATTGCTGACCACCTCCACCCCATAGCCCAACTGGGTCAGCTGGCGGCGGATCAGCGCCTGATTGACTTCATTGTCCTCGGCGACCAGCACGCGGAGATTTCGCGTCGGGACCACGCTGGGCGAGGCCGTGGCCGGCTCATGGCCGGCCTTGAGCCCATCGCCGGTCTCGAGCGGAATGGCCACGGTGAATGCCGATCCCATGCCCGGCTGGCTGGCAACGCTAATCTGGCCGCCCATCATGCCCACGAGCCGGGCGCAAATGGCTAGGCCGAGACCGGATCCGCCGTAGCGCCGGGTGGTGGAGCCATCGGCCTGGGAGAAGGGCTGGAACAGGCGGGACTGGGCCTCTTCGTTCATGCCGATGCCGTTGTCCGTGATCACGAAGCGGATGAGCCGCGGGTTCTCGGCAGGGCTGGGAACAGGCTCGACCCTGAGTTCCACCCGCCCCGCCTGGCCCTTGGCATTGACGGCGGCGGTAAACTTGATGGCGTTGGCCACGAGGTTCATCAATATCTGTCTGACCCGCAGGGGATCGCCGATCAAGCATTCGGGGAGGGCCCCTGATGTGATGGTCTGGAAATCAATACCCTTTTGGGTTGCTCCGGGTTTGAGCAGATCGGCCACGCCCAGAACAATCTCCGTCAGGGAGAAGGGCTCCTTTTCCAGGATGAGCCGGTCCGCTTCAATGCGCGAAAAATCCAGAATGTCGTTGATGATGCGAAGCAGGGCGTCGCCCGAGTCGCGGATGGTTTTGGTCATGCGGCGCTGGTCGGCTGTCAGCTCCGTGTCTTCCAGCAGCTCCACCATGCCGATGACACCATTCATCGGTGTGCGGATTTCGTGGCTCATCGTGGCCAGAAAGGTGCTCTTGGCTTCGCTTGCCGCGTTGGCAGCCTCCTTGGCGCGGACGAGCTCGTCGATGTCTTCAACGGTGCATATCAGTCTTGGTGGTGCCCCGACTCGATCAATCGTTCCAATCGAAACGCGAGCCCAGAACAGGCTGCCGTCCTGGCGTGTCAGCTGCCGGATGGCATGCCCGGTTTCGCCCGGTGACAGCCCGGGACGAGGATCGGACCCATCTCCCCCCCGCAGTACGAAATTTGCCATGCAGCCTTCCAGCCCTCCGGGGTAGCTGCCCAGCAGGGTCTCCAGTCGTTGGTTGCAACGGCTGAAGACCCTGCCATCGATTATGGCGATGCCCACATTGGCCACGTCAAACAGCATTTGCAGCTCAGCGGACGTTGTTTTCAGGCTCTGCTGGATCAGGTGGTAACCATCCAGCGCCTGGGTGAGGGCAGTGATTTCTTCGGGCAGGGTGGCTGCATTCACCAGGCTGAACCGTTCGTCCCCTCCTTGGGTGCTGATTTGTCGGGCGTGCTGGGTGATGTGGGTCAAGGGGGTGACCAGGCGGCGCTGGTAGAAGCTCAGCAGGGCCACCATCACCACCAGCCCATTGAGCATCGTCGCCGCCATCGAAATTGCCGCCGCCGCATCGGCATTGGCGTTGAGTTCCTCCAGGGCGTTGAGCTGTGCGCGGTTGAGGGCGGCAATGAGCCGTTCGGTCGCATTGGTAAGCCTGGCTTTGTCCGCCCGATGGGCCAGACTGGAAACCAGCGCGAAGGCACCGGCGTGGTCACCTGCCTTTTCGGCGGCAACGGCGCGTAGGTTGGTCGCTGCCAGTGCGTCCGCCGTTTCCCGGATTTCCTTTGACCATCCTGACAGTTCTGGGGTGCGCTGCAGCGGAGGCGGTGCTTGAGCCGCCTGGTGACTGGTCTGGATCCGTTCCAGTTCGGCTTCGAATGCCGTCCGATAGAGATCTTCGCTGGTGGCGATATAGGCTCGCGCCGATTGGTCCAGAGCGTTGCTGCGTTCTTCTATTGTTCGGGCGGAGGCTTCTTCCTGGTGGTGGTCAATCAGTAGATCGCGACGGGTCTTCGCCGTGTCGACGAATACCAGGGTGGCCGCCACGCTGACGAGGGTCAGAAGCCCGACGACGACAATGATGGCCCTGCTCACGGATTTGATTTTCATTGACCGGCTCCATCGTCGGAATCTGGATGATTTTTCTGGGGCGGCGTGGCACCCAAGACGTCCCGTAGCTCGCCGGTCAGTTTGGCGGGGCTGGCGTCGGCCGCCGCCCCATGGGCAATGGTCGGGTCGTCGCCGTCCCGGTAGGCCTCACCCATTCCTGCTCGACCTTGTCCAGCGCCGATTCCTGGGCCCCGCCATAGCTGTCCAGGGCGAGGGATCGAGACGCTCATTGTCTTTGTCTTCTGGGTGCGCGGGCATGACGGAAGGGGGCCGGTGTCAACAAACCCCAACTTTCAGCCAGTCCCGTTGGGATGGTTGTCTGCATTGTCGGCCCCCGCGCAAGATTCTTTACAGGGGATCCCTATAAATTTGCAAAACCATCATGTTTGGCTGTTTGTTGCAAATGTGGCGATATTGAGGGATATTGACATATTAAAGAATGGTCCGTCAGGGTCGATAAGAAGAGCCATGATCCCCGACTTCCCTTCCTCTGGCGTTGTTCCTGATTCCCCGCCCTCCCGGTCGGGCCGGCGCCAGGAGTATTGGCAGGCCTTGGGCGCGACGCTAGCGGTGCTGGTGGCGGGCTGCGCTATCACCCTGTGGTCCGGTGGGCAGCTGCGGGAGGCAGAGACTGAACGGATCGAGGGCAACGCCCGGCACGCCGCCGAGCGCTTGCGGGATGCCTTGAAGGGCAGTCTGGACGACCAGATGGAGGCCTTGCGTTTGGCCGTAGCTTTCTTCGAGGCTTCGGAACAGGTCAGCGGGGCGGAGTGGCGCCATTTCAGCGGCAGCATGGATCCAGCCAGGCGGCCAGGCTTCCATGCCATGGGCCTCATTCTGGGAGCCAGCCCATCCCAGGGGGCGGAATTACGGTCCCTCATCCAGCGGGAACAGGGCGGGTCGGGCGAGATTCGTTTTGCGCGTGGCGATCAGCACTGGATCGTGGTTTATCGTGAGCCTCGGGAGCCAAAGTGGCATCAGTTGGGCGCCGATCTGGCTGCTGATCCGACCTTCGCAAAGGCGCTGCAACGCACCTTGCTAAGTCACCAGACCACCATGGCGGTGGTGGATCTGGAACTGCTCCCGGAACTGGCTGCGACCCGGGCAGAACCTGGCGTGGTGCTGTTCCAGTCGATTGGTAAATCGGAGTGGACAACCCTGCCTGGCGGCTGGCGCGGATCGGACGCCAGCCTGTTCATCGCCCTGCGCCTGGCGCCATTGGTGGCCCCCCTGCTGGCGGACAACCAGGAGTTTTCCGGTTTGCGGATGCGGGAGGCGCGGCCCGACGGGCGCATCCTGTTCGACACCCGCCTCGGATCAGGCAGCATCGAGCGGGTTTTGGACCTGAACTACCTGGGGGAATCCTGGCTGCTGGAATTCGAGGATCGCCATGATCCGGCTCAGCTCTTTGGCTCCAGAATGCTGCTGGGCGCCGGCCTGCTGCTGGCCTTGCTGCTGGCCAGCTATATCTGGCATCTGTTGACCCAGCGGGAACGGGCCCGGGGGGAAGCCCGCCGGATGAACCGGGAGGTGCTGGCTCGGGGGGAGCAGCTGCGGCGCCAGGAGGCCTATCTGCAGCGCCTGGTGGATAAGTTGCCCACCCCGGTGGTGGTCAAGAGCGGCAAGGATCGTTGCATCCTGATTGGCAATCGGGCCTATGCCGAAATGCTCGGGCGGCCGGATCAGGATCTGGTGGGCAGGCAGTCGGGCTCCCTGATGCCCCCTGGGATGGCCCAGCGGATAGGGTCGGATGAAGACGCCCTCCTGGGGGGCCAGGCAGTGGGGGATCAAGAAGTGGAGTTCCGCGCCGCCGATGGGGCGATGCGTTCCTTCCTGGTGCACCGGACCCTGATCGACGGCCCGGACGGGGATCCTCGGATCGTGGCGGTGTACCCGGAGATCACCACCATCCGGCGCCAGGACCAGGCCTTGCGGGAAAGCGAGATGCGCTGGCGCTTCGCCCTGGATGGAACGGGGGACGGGGTATGGGATCTGGACCTGATCCATGGTCGGATTTATCGCTCGCCCCGCTGGTTCGGCATGCTGGACTTCCCTCAGGATGAAAATTGGCAGCCGGAGGCGGCCTGGATCGCCGCCATTCATCCGGATGACCGTGCCCGCACGGTTGAACTGCTGGCCGAACTACGCGCTGGCGCCACCGAGACTTACACCAACGAATATCGCCTGCGGGACGGCAATGGCCAGTGGCGCTGGGTACTGGCCCGGGGCAAGCTCATGGAGCGGGACGCCACCGGCCGCCCCTACCGGGTGCTGGGCACCACCAGCGACATGGCCGAGCGCAAACGAGCGGAATGGGCCCTGCGGGAGAGCGAGGCGCGTTTTCGCCGGATTGCCGACACCGCGCCGGTGCTGATCTGGATGTCCTCCCCCTCCGGGGAAGTCACCTATGTGAACAAGACCTGGAGCCAATTCACCGGCCGTCGGGTGGACGAGGCCCTGGGGGACGGCGCCCTCGCGGTGGTCCATCCCGACGATCGTTCCCGGGTGAGCTGGGGCCAGGGACAGGGTGCCCGGGATCGGGCGGTGCACGCCGAGTTCCGGATGCGCAGGGGGGACGGGGAGTATCGCTGGATAATGTCCCGGGGGGAGCCCCGCTTCGATGAACTGGGCAACCTGGTGGGCTATATCGGGACCTGTTTCGACATCACCGATCAAAAGCGCGCCGAACAGGAGCTGCGGGCTCATTCCGAGCAGCTTTCCGCCATGGTGCGGGAGCAGACCCGGGATCTGGTCGTGGCCCGGGATCAGGCCGAGGCCGCCAACGCCGCCAAGTCCCAGTTCCTGGCCAACATGTCCCACGAACTGCGCACCCCGCTACACGCAATCATGAGTTATGCCAAGCTGGGTCAGGGCAAGGCGGAGCGGATGCCCCTGGAGCGGCTCAAGGAATACTTCGAGCGCATCCATGCCAGCGGCAACCGCCTGCTGCACCTGCTCAACGATCTGCTGGATCTCTCCAAGCTGGAAGCGGGCAAGATGGTGATGGAGTTCAAGGTCCTGGATCTGGTCCAGGTGGCGCGGGAGGCGGCGGGTGAGTTCGAAGCCTTGTATCACGCACGGCAGCTGACCCTGCGGGTGGAGTGGGCGCAGGATACGCCCCGGGGCCTGGGGGACGCCAACCGCATCGGCCAGGTGGTGCGCAATCTCTTGTCCAACGCGGCCAAGTTCAGCCCCGAGGGGCGGACCGTCAGCCTGCGCCTTGCGCCGGCCCGGCTGGCCTCGCGCCAGGAGGGGCGCTGGGTGCCAGCAGTGCGGCTGGTGGTGGAGGATGAGGGCATCGGTATTCCGGAGGCGGAGCTGGAGGCGGTGTTCGACAAGTTTGTCCAGAGCAGCAAGACCCGCTCGGGGGCCGGGGGAACCGGCCTGGGCCTGGCCATCTGCCGGGAAATCGTGCTGGCCCACCGGGGCAGCATCCGGGCCTTCAATCGGCCGGAGGGCGGGGCCTGCTTTGAAATGGTGCTGCCGGCTCCCGATGAGCCGGGGCGGGAATTCAGCCAAACCCTGTCCGGCTCACGCTGGCTGGACGGGTGGATACGGGAGGCGCAGGAATGAGTGGAGTTCGGATCCTGGTGGTGGATGATGAGCCCTTCAACGTGGACATCATCGCCGAATATCTGGAGGACTCGGGGCACGTCCTGACCTTGGCCCAAAGCGGCGAAGAGGCTTGGGCGCTACTCGCCAACCCCGGTGTGGAGCCCTTTGATCTGGTGGTGCTGGACCGGATGATGCCGGGCATGGACGGCATTGAGCTGATGGGCTTGATGAAGGCCGACCAGCGCCTGGCCGAGATCCCGGTGATCATGCAGACTGCCGCGGTGGCGCCGGAACAGGTGCGGGAAGGCCTGGCCGCTGGCGCCTACTATTACCTCACCAAGCCCTTCGAGCCGGAGACCCTCCAGACCATCGTGCGGGCGGCGGTGGATGACGCCCGGGCCAGGCGGGATCTGATGCGCCAGCTCCAGGAGCATGGCAGCGCCCTCGGGCTGCTGGAGCGGGCGGAGTTCGCGGTGCGGACCCTGGACGAAGCCCAGGGTCTGGCGGCCTTGCTGGCTTCCCTCAGCCCCAGCCCGGAGCTGGCCGCCCTGGGCTTGTCGGAGTTGCTGATCAACGGGATCGAGCATGGCAATCTGGGCATCGACTTTCGCGAGAAATCCCGCCTCAAGGAAGACAACGCCTGGCGGGATGAGGTGGAGCGGCGCCTGGCCTTGCCCGAGAACGCTGGCAAGCGGGTGCGCATCCAGGTGAGCCGGGGCCTGGAGGGGTGGGAGTTCCTGATCCGCGACGAGGGGCCGGGCTTTGCCTGGCAGCCCTACCTGGACATGGAGCCCGAACGGGCCTTCGCCCCCAACGGGCGGGGCATCGCCTTGGCCCGCCAGCTGGCTTTTGCCGAGATGGAGTTCCTGGGCGTGGGCAATCAGGTGCGGGCAGTCGTGCTCCGGCGGCCCCGGCCGTGAAGGGGTTCGCCATGACCAGGATGGACGACAGGTTCCTGGCCACCGGGCGCGCCAGGGGCATTGCCGGAGCCGGGAGGCCAGCGTGAGCGTGATCGACCATGGCCGGATCCGGGTGCTGGTGGTGGATGACACCGCCGCCAACCGCAACCTGATGGGGGCCTTCCTGCGCAAGCTGGGCTTCCAGTATCTGGCGGCCGAGAATGGGCGGGAGGCGGTGGAGCTGTTCGAGCGGGAGCGCCCGGATATGATCCTGATGGATCTGATGATGCCCGAGATGGATGGCTTCGAGGCCACCCGCCGGATTCGCCAGATCCAGGGGGAGCGCTGGGTGCCCATCGTCATCATGTCGGCCCTGACCTCCGACCAGGATGTGGTGGCGGGCCTGGATGCCCAGGCCGACGACTATCTGGTCAAGCCCGTGTCCTTCGCGGTGTTCTCCGCCAAGTTGCGTACCATGGTCCGGCTCCTGGCCGCCCAGCGCAATCTGGAAGATGCCCTGGGGCGCATGTCGGCCATCACCGATTCGGTCATCGACGGCATCATCGCCATCGACCAGGCGGGCCTCATCCAGTCCGCCAACCCGGCGGTAGCCCGGATCTTCGGCTACCGGCAGGAGGATCTGGTGGGTCGCAACGTGAGCCTCCTGATGCCCGAACCCGACCGCTCCCGGCACGATGGGCACATCGCCCGCTACCTGGCCACGGGGGAGCGCCACGTCATCGGCGCCCTGCGGGAGGTGATGGGGCGGCGCGCCAGCGGTGAGGTGTTTACCCTGGAGCTGGGGGTCAGCCACGTTCAACTGGCGGACGGACCGGCATTCATCGGCGTGGTGCGGGACGTCACCGAGCGGCTGCGGGTGCAACAGGCCCTGGCGGACAATGCCGCCCGCCTCCAGTCCTACCATGACGAGCAGGAGGCCGAGCAGGAACTGGCCCGTTCCATCATGGCCCGCCAGATCCGCAAGGACTGGATGGCCGATCCCCGGGTTCAGCACGCGGTGATGCCCACCCGCCATTTTTCCGGGGACTTGGTGGTGGTGGCCCGGAACGAGGGGCGCCTTTACGCCATGCTGGCAGATGCCACCGGCCATGGTCTGGCGGCGGCCCTGAGCGTGCAACCCGCCCTCAGTACCTTTTACCGCGGCGCCGCCAGCAATCAGCCCTTGGCAGCGTTGGTCGCAGAAATCAACAACCAGTTGCGGGATAGCTTGCCCGTGGGGCGCTTCGTCGGGGCGGCCCTGCTGTGCCTGGACGAGGTCAGGGGCTGCGGCGAGGTGTGGGTGGGCGGGATTCCCGAAGTCTGGCTGCTGGATGGGGCTGGCCAGGTAACGACCCGTTTTCCCTCCACCCATCTGCCCCTGGGCATCGAGGCCAGCACCCCCCAGGAGAGCCAGCCCCAGACCTTCGCGATCCAGCCCAGCCTGCAAGTGGTGATGGCCTCCGACGGGGTGCTGGAGGCCAGCGCCCCCGGCGGCCCACCCTTCGGCCCGGAGCGCCTGCTGGCCTGCCTGGCGGCCGCCGGTCCGGCCGCACGGGTGGCGCGGGTCCGGGAACACCTGGCCGCCCATCTGGCAGGGGCGCCCGCCCACGACGACATGTCCGTGCTGGTGGTGGACTGCCGTTTTCCTTGAGCCGTTGGCGCCAGGAGCCTGTCGGGGATCGTGGCGAGCCGGGTGGGGGAGTGAGTACAGATATGCACCGCTCTCCCACCGGCGCAGTCGATCAGCCCCAAGTCTGGCAGGCTCCTTGGGTGGCTTGATTTCTGCTTGATCCCGTTATCCCCTTGGCCGGAATCAGCATGCTCAAAGTCCTCGTCATCGATGAATCCCGCGAACGGGCCGCTGAGATCAGCCTTGGGCTCCTCAAGGCGGGCTATCAAGTGGCGGCGGTGCTGCCCGATGCCCTCAATTTGGTGCATCAGGTGGCGGCCATCCGTCCCGACGTGATCCTCATTGATTCCGATTCCCCCAGCCGGGATACCCTGGAGCATCTGGCCGCCCTGTCCCGGGACAATCCCCGCCCGGTGCTGCTGTTCTCCCGGGAAAAGGACGGAGGCACCATCCGCCGGGCTCTCCAGGCCGGGGTGGCGGCCTATGTGGTGGAGTCGGTGGATTCGGCCCGGCTGGACTCCATCGTGGCGGTGGCCCTGGCCCAGTTCGAGGAGGTCCAGGCCCTGCGCCGGGAGCGGGATGACGCCTCCCGCAAACTGACCGAGCGGGTCACCATTGAGCGGGCCAAGGGCATCCTGATGAAGACCAAGGGGTTGGAGGAGTCCGACGCCTACCACGCCCTGCGCAAGCTGGCCATGGAGCGGGGTCGGCGCATCGTGGATGTGGCCCAGTCGGTCATCGACAGCGCCAGCCTGCTGCTTTGATCCTGGAAACCGCAGCTGTATTGGCGGGATGAATCCCGCCAGCTGGAATTGAGCGCATCAGCGCCGCTGCCCAGGCCAGGCCGCCCTTCTCCGTTCCGCGCCCCTTTGTTTTGCTGCACTGCGGCAGTGCGGCGTGCTCCCGAATAGTGCGGAATGGTGCGGCATTGCGGGCATCAGACACGGCTTGCCAGCTTCCAGCGGCCTTCAAACCCGCCTGCGGACTTGATTCTTATCAACTGGCACGTTCTTCGCTAAAGGAAAGGCACAGGCCCGGCCAACGGCGGTCGGGCCAGAACCAGGATGGTTCGTTTCAGGACAGTGGCGTCCATCGCCCCCGGCCTCACCGGGCGGGGCGGTGCGGCGCCTTTTGTGTTTATGGGTCATGGGTGGGTCACTTTCAGGAGCCAAGAATGAATGAAAACAGTCAAAACAGCGTTTCCCGCCGGGGTTTCCTCAAGACCGGCGCGGCCCTCGGCGGAGCGGCGGCCATGAGCGGGGTGCTTTCCCAGGGCGCCTGGGCGGCGGGCTCCGATGCCCCCGAGAAGAAGGAAGTCCGGATCGGCTTCATCCCCCTCACCGACTGCTCCTCGGTGGTGATGGCGGCGGTGCAGAAGTTCGACGAGAAGTACGGCATCAAGATCATCCCCTCCAAGGAGGCCTCCTGGGCCGCCGTGCGGGACAAGCTGGTCAACGGCGAGCTGGACGCCGCCCACGTGCTCTATGGCCTGGTCTATGGGGTGCACCTGGGGATCGGCGGGCCCAAGAAGGACATGGCGGTGCTCATGTCCCTGAATAACAACGGTCAGGCCATCACCCTGGCCAACAAGCTGAAGGAGCAGGGGGTCACGGACGGGGCCAGCCTCAAGAAGCTCATCACCACCAAACCCGGCGAATACACCTTCGCCCAGACCTTCCCCACCGGCACCCACGCCATGTGGCTGTACTACTGGCTCGCGGCCAACGACATCAACCCCTTCAAGGACGTCAAAGTCATCACCGTGCCGCCCCCCCAGATGGTGGCCAACATGCGGGTGGGCAACATGGACGGCTTCTGCGTGGGGGAACCCTGGAACAACCGGGCCATTATGGACAAGATCGGCTTTACCGCCGTCACCACCCAGGAGATCTGGCAGGACCACCCGGAAAAGGTGCTGGGCACCACCTCCGAATGGGTGGCCAAGAACCCCAACACCGCCCGGGCCATGACCGCTGCCATCCTGGAGGCCGGCCGCTGGATCGACAGCTCCCTGGCCAACCGCCGCACCACCGCCGAAGTGGTGGCGCAAAAATCCTACATCAACACCGACATGGACGTGATTCTGGAGCGCATGCTGGGCCGCTACTCCAACGGCCTGGGCAAGAGCTGGGACGACCCCAACCACATGAAGTTCTACAACGACGGGGCGGTGAATTTCCCCTACCTCTCCGACGGCATGTGGTTCCTCACCCAGCATCGCCGCTGGGGGCTGCTCGCCAGCGACGTGGATTACCTGGGCGTGGCCAAGCAGATCAACCGCATTGATATCTACAAGCAGGCCGCCGCCGCCGCCAACGTGCCCCTGCCCAAGAGCGACATGCGCAGCCACAAGCTCATCGACGGGGTGGTGTGGGACGGCAAGGATCCCAAGAAGTACGCCGCCAGTTTCAAGATCAAGGCCTGACGGCCGGATGTCCTCCGGGGGCGGGATGCCGCCCCGGATCATTCCTGACCATGGAGAACAGCATGAGCACAGCAACTCTGCCCGTCGGCCTGAACACCCCGGCCGGCGCAAGAACCGCCGAGCCCGCCGCCAAGGCCGGCGCCGCCCCGGCGGTCCTGGCTGCAGCCCCGGCGCCGGCCAAGACCGCCTCGCCAAAATCCCAAAAGGTGCCCCTCATGGCGCGTTTCAACGCCTTCCTCAAAGCCGTCCTGCCGCCCCTCATCGGCCTGGCCCTGCTGGTGGGCATCTGGGCCCTGGTGGCCAGCAAGGAGTCGTCCTTTCCAGGGCCCGCGCAAACCTGGGATGCCGCCACGAAGATCTTTGCCGATCCGTTCTACAGCAATGGTCCGAATGACCAGGGCATTGGCTGGAACATCCTTTCCTCCCTCAAGCGGGTAGGCGTCGGCTTTGGTTTTGCCGCCCTGGTGGGCATTCCCCTGGGCTTCATCATCGGCCGCTTCGCCTTCATGAACAGCATGCTCGATCCCATCATCAGCCTGCTGCGGCCGGTCTCGCCCCTGGCCTGGTTGCCCATCGGCCTGATGGTATTCAAGGCCGCCGATCCGGCCGCCACCTGGACCATCTTCATTTGCTCCATCTGGCCCATGATCCTCAACACCGCCCAGGGGGTGCAGCGGGTGCCCCAGGATTATCTCAACGTGGCCCGGGTGCTCAACCTCTCGGAGATGAAGATCATCACCAAGATCCTCTTCCCGGCGGTGCTGCCCTACATGCTCACCGGCATCCGCCTGTCCATCGGTACCGCCTGGCTGGTGATCGTGGCCGCCGAAATGCTCACCGGCGGGGTGGGGATCGGTTTCTGGGTGTGGGACGAGTGGAACAACCTCAAGGTCGAGCACATCGTCATCGCCATTTTCGTCATCGGCGTCGTCGGGTTGATCCTGGAGCAGGCCCTGCTGCTGATCGCCAAGCGCTTTACCTATGATTCCAACTGAGACCGGGACCACTGCCATGGATACCATCGTCAAGATCGAAAATGCCGGCATGACTTTCAACACCAAGCAGGGTCGCTTCGTCGCCCTGCGGGACATCGACCTCACCATCAGCAAGGGGGAGGTCATCGCCCTGATCGGCCACTCCGGCTGCGGCAAATCCACCCTCCTCAACCTCATCGCCGGCCTTACCCTGCCTACCGAGGGGGTCCTGATCTGCAACGGGCGGGAAATCGCCGGCCCGGGCCCGGAGCGGGCGGTGGTCTTCCAGAACCACTCCCTGCTGCCCTGGCTCACCTGCTTCGAGAACGTCTACCTGGCGGTGGAGCGGGTCTTCGGCGCCAAGGAAGGCAAGGCCAAGCTCAAGGCCCGCACCGCTGCCGCCCTGGAGATGGTGCATATGGATCACGCCATGACCAAATACCCCCACGAGGTCTCCGGTGGCATGAAGCAGCGGGTGGGCATCGCCCGGGCCTTCGCCATGGAGCCCCAGATCCTGTTGATGGACGAGCCCTTCGGCGCCCTGGATGCCCTCACCCGGGCCAGCCTCCAGGACGAACTGATCGGGGTGATGGCCAAGACCGGTGCCACGGTGGTGATGGTGACCCACGACGTGGAAGAGGCGGTGCTGCTGTCCGACCGGGTGGTGATGATGACCAACGGACCCGCCGCCACCATCGGCGAGATCCTGGAAGTGAAGTTGGCCAAGCCCCGGGAGCGTCTGGCCCTGGCCCACGACCCGGAGTTTGCCCGCTACCGGGCGGCCATCGTGGAATTCCTCTATCAGAAACAGATGAAGAAGGCGGCCTGAACGGCGCCCAATCGGCGGGCTCGTGAAACCTGGGGCGGGGTGAATTCCGCCCCAGGTCCGACAGGCTCCTAGACCAGGCAGCTCCTGCGGGTGCTGCGCTCGATATGGCCGTAGCCCACCGCGCCATCGGGGGCAGTTACCCTCACCTGGCATTCGATGGGGTAGAGGGGGTCGCCGGGGATCAGCCAGTCGATGCCGTTGATGTTGTCGTTGTCGAAGGTGATGGTGGACGGGAAGGTATGGAGCACCCCCACCCGGTAGATCATCTCCTGCCCTTCCACCTTGATCAGCCAGTCGAACTCGGTGGGGTTGCCCAGCACGTCGCTGATCCGGGGCATCTCGGAACGGCTGATGCGGCGCTGGGTGCCGTCCTGGGTGAACCATACCCCGCCCCCCTTGCGGGCCTCGGTGGGGGAGGTGTAGGTCTGGCCCAGGTGGAGGGTGTAGTCGGGCATGGCAATGAGGGCGAAGTGGTGGGAATGGAAGTGGGTCCAGTCCCGCACCCCGGAGGAGTGGTCGTAGTAGCTGATGCCGTCGAGCCGGAACTGCTCGTCCCCCACCTGGAGGCTGCCCTGGCAGCGGCCCATCTGCTCCACGTGCATGTCCCCGAAGTCCTGCTTGGTGGTGACCAGGGCGAACATGTCCCACCAGGGGCGGCTGCCGTCGGCGGTGACTTCGAAGCGGGCTGGCACCGAAGGGGCGGAGTTGCCCCCGGGGGCCCGGGCCAGGGCCGCGCTGGAGGACAGCTCCACGATGCCGTCGAAGCGGGCGGACCAGCCCACGTCCGCCACCCGCAGATCCAGGTTGGGGGTGTTGACCCCGGTATCCGCCGGATGGCGGACCCAGGAGCGGTCTACCGCCACCCGCCCCCCCGGCAGGTAGATGGCGGTCTGGGCCCACCACCAGTCCAGCTTGCCCCGCAGGCGGCCGGCGTGGAGGTAGAGGCCCACCCCTTGGTCGGGGTTGAAGCAGCCCGCCCAGCGGGTTTCGCTCCACATGGGCAGGTCATGATTGGGTTGGCAGTTGATATCCAATTTAGGTCTCCTCTGAAATCGAGTGTCTCAAGCCAGGATTTCCGCCAGCTTGGTGGCTACCCGCTGGATCAGCACCTGGCCGATGTGGTCCCCCAGGTAGTAATCGGAGAGGCTCTTGCGGCCGCCGCCGAAAACCGGGTCCACGTTCTTGAGGATGGGCACCAGGATCCGCACCGAGGCCCACAGGATGTAGTAATCGAGCTGGCGCTGGTTGACCTGGAAACCCGAGGCTGCCTGGTAGGCCGCCAGGAATTCCGGCCAGTCGATCATCTGGACGGCGGTGTAATAGGCATAGCCCAGATCCTCGGCGGGGGCGCCGACGGCGGCGGTTTCCCAGTCCAGGAATGCACTCACCTGGTGATCGTGGATCAGCATGTTGTGGGTGCCGATGTCCCGGTGGAGCACCGCCCGGGGACCATCGGCCAGGGCGATGTGGGCCTTGAGCCAGTCGAAGGCGGCCTGAACCACGTAGGCCGGCCGATGGGTCACCTGCTTCCAGTCCGCCTCGCAGGCTTCGATCTCCTTGAGCAGGCGTTCGGTGATGGGGGCGGTGCCTCCCACCAGATATTCCTCGATGCCGTCGAAGGGCGCGGTGTGGAGCCGGGCCATCTTGCGGGCCAGGTCCAGGGCCGTTTCCCGGCTGGGTTCCCGCACCGTCACAAAATCCCCGATGATGCCCCCCGCCGCCCGGGACACCAGGATGAAGGGCTTGCCATACACCTCCCCGGCGGCGTCCATGGCGAAGGGCCGGGGCAGGGCCACGCCGGCGGCGAACATCTTCTGGATGATGGGGTATTCGGTGGTGACGGAGGTGCCGGGAAAGGGACCGTCCCGGCGCATCACGATGCAATCGGGCAGTTCCTGGTTGCCTTCCAGGTTGATGAACAGGGTGTGCTTGGAAAAGCCGCCGGGTATCTGCTGGATGCTGGCGATCCTGAGGGTCGTTTCCCGGGGGAAGTGGCGCTGGATGAAGTCCAGCAGGCGGGCCTGCTCCTCCTCTGAGCCGCCCCGGGCGGTCTTGCCGCCGGCCCGGGGGGGGCGGGGCTTGCTGCGCTCGGCCCAGGCCGCTTCCCGCCCTTCCCGCAGGCGGGCATCGATGGTGGCCAGTTGGCCCGCCAGCTGGCGGGCGGTTTCGTCGTTCCGGGCGATCAGGGCGCCCATCACGCCGGCCAGGGCAGCTTCCACGGGCCGCCAGTCGGCGCTGTCGGCCATGGCAAGAACCTGGCGGAGGGGGGCCAGGGCCCCGTGGTCCAGCACTTCCCGTAGTTTGGGGAGCAGCGCGGCGTAGGCTGCCAGGGCGGTTTGCCGCAAGGCCGGCATGTCCATTTCCTCCACCAGCAGTCGACGCAGCGCCTTGGTTGCCAGCACTGTGGTGTTTCTGGCTACTTCGCTGCTCGGGTCAGGGATGACCAGCTTCTCCAGTTCGCTTTGCAGAATGTCGATGAAGATGACTAGCTGGTTGGTCATGGTGTCTCCTGTTTCATACAGAGTTTTTGCTGCGTCGATGGCCCTCGGGGTGTTCCAGGCTCGGTCAGGTCGGGGCTTGGCCCCCCCGGCCGGGTGGGTCAGGGGGCGGACATGGTGGAATCGCTGGCCACCAGAGAGTTGTCCAGGGCGTCCGGACGGATCGTGCCGACGATCAGGTCGAGCTGCTGCTCGGCCAGTTGCAAGGCCAGGGCTTTATCCCGGTTGAGGAGCGCCTGGGCCAGCTGCAACCACATGCGGCGGCGTAGCCGCATGATGCCCGGGTCTTCGATGAACACTTGGGCGTGAGGGTTGATGTCGATGACCCGGTGGGCCACCTGGAGGAAGAGGTCCAAGGTACGGTTGGCCGCCATGGCCAACAGATGGTTGTTGAACTCCGCCTCCAGGGCCTGGAATTCGTCCTGGGGAAGGGCGCCCTCCAGGGCTTCCACCCGGCTTACAAAATCCTGAAGTCCTTCCCGTTGGGCGTTGTCTGTGCAATCCGCTGCCAGGCGAATCACGTGGATGGTCAGCATGCTTGAAACATTGAGCATCTCGTGGAGGGTGGCGTGCCTGGCCTGGAGATAGGTGGCCGCGGCCCGGACCACGCTGCCCACCTCCGGCCGGGCGGCGTAGCAGCCCCCCAGGGGCCCCATCCGCACCTGCACCAACTGCTCATGCTCCAGCAGACGCAGGGCCTGGCGCAGGGTGGGGCGGCTGACGGCCAGCCGTTCCAGGAGATCCGCCTCCGAGCCGAGAAAAGCCCCTTCGCGGGCATCCAGGGCCATCTTGCGCAGGCGCCGGGTTGCCTCCCGGCGCACCCGGTCGGCCGGCTTGCCCACTGCGTCTCCTGCTTGTTTGATCTGTTTCATCCGTGTTCCGCATCCCGCGCGTGAGGTTTGCCGTGGCCCCCCTGGCGGAGTGCCTGCCGCCATTGTCTTCCATGGGGCAGGGTCGGTCACCGTGGCCGCTACTGGCGATCTGATTATATAGGTATTTACTATGGCTGGCCCCTAGCCAGGCCTGGGTCGTGGGTGCCGGTGCAGCGGAGGCGATGATCCTGCTGATTTAGCGTTGGTACGCCATGGAATCGATTGGTCTGTGGTGGGGGCGGAGGCGCTCCTCGTTGACAGGCTTGCCCTTTGGCTAATATTGTATAGGTAACTATATGAGGTGAAGCCCCTTGTGGCACAGGAGACCAAGGCATCATGAACACGCTGGACGAAGATTCCCGGGACGCCCGGTTCCGCCAGGAAGTGCGCCGTTTCATCGCGGAAAACCTGCCGGCGGACATGGCCCGGCGCAACAGTCACGGCTACCACGCCTCCCGGGCCGACACCAAGGCATGGACCCGCATCCTCCATGAGAAAAAAGGCTGGTCGGTGCCCGGTTGGCCGGAGGAGCTGGGCGGCCCGGGCTGGAGCCTGATGCAGCAGTTCATCTTCGATGACGAATGCACCCGGGCCGGCGCGCCCCTGTTGGACATCTTCGGCCTCAAACTGGTGGGGCCGGTGATTTATACCTTCGGCAGCGCCGACCTGGTGGAGCGCTTCCTGGTGCCCTTCCGGCGGGGGGAGATCTCCTGGGCCCAGGGCTTTTCCGAACCCAATGCCGGCTCCGACCTGGGCTCCCTCTCCACTCGGGCCACCCGGGACGGTGACCACTACGTGATCGACGGCCGCAAGATCTGGACCTCCGGGGCCCATCAGGCCGACTACATCTTCTGCCTGGTGCGCACCGGCGGTCCGGGCTCCGGCGGACTGTCCATGATTCTGGTGGATGCCCGCTCGCCCGGCATCACCATCCGGCCCATCATCGACATCAGCAAGAGCCACAGCCTCAATGAAGTGTTCTTCGATGGGGTGCGGGTGCCGGCGGCCAACCTGATCGGCGAGGAAAACAAGGGCTGGAAATACGCCCGCTTCCTGCTGGAGAACGAACGAGCCTTCGCCGCCGAGATTCCCCTCAACAGCAAGAATCTGCGCACCCTCAAGACCCTGGCGGCCGAAACCCGCCAGAACGGCCGGTCCCTGGCGGACGACCCGGCTTTCGCGGCCCGCATCGCCGAGTTGGAGGTGGAACTGGCGGCCCTGGAGTACATGACCCTGCGGGCCCTGTCCGGTATCGACGAAGGCCGCCTGCCGGTGGGCTCCATCCTCAAAGTGCGGGGCTCCGAGCTGTGCCAGCGCATCGGCGAAATGCTGGTGGAGGTGCTGGGGGATTACGGCGCCTATCTCTACTCGGAAGCGCGCTTCCTGGCCGGCGAGCCCCAGCTCGCCCCCGGCCCCGACCTCGCCCCGGGGCTCTGGGCCGAGGCCATGTACCGCCGGGCTTCCTCCATCTACGGGGGTGCCAACGAGATTCAGCGCACCCTGATCGCCAAGCAATACCTGGAGCTTTGAGCATGGATTTCAAACTCAGCCCGGAGCAGACCCTGCTTCGCGAAAGCGTCCGCCGCCTGATGGACAAGGACTACCCGCCCGCCACCCGTCGCCGGATCGCCGCCGAGGGCGGCTTCAGCCGGGAGGTCTGGCGCCGTTTCGCCGACATGGGCTGGCTGGGACTGGCCCTGCCGGAGGAATACGGCGGTCTGGGCGATATCCGCGACCTGGCCATCCTGCTCGAAGAGCTGGGAGCGGGCCTGGTGCTGGAGCCGGTGCTGGCCTGTGCCGTGGTGGCGCCGCGTCTGTTGCTGGCCAGCGGCGACGTGGCCCGGGCCCAGGCCCTCATCCCGTCGCTGGTGGCCGGCGACACCCTGCTGGCCATGGCCCACGGCGAGGTGGCCGCCCGGGGCGTGCCGGCATGGGTGGCCACCCGGGCCGAGCCGGTGGCAGGCGGCTGGCGCCTTACTGGCAACAAATCCCTGGTGCTGGGGGGTGCGGCGGCCGACCACTACATCGTCTCGGCCCGCACGGGGGGCGCGGTGGATGGGGAGGAGGGCCTCACCCTGTTCCTGGTGGCGGCCGACGCGCCGGGCCTGGGCCGGCGGGTGGTGCCCCTCACCGACGATGGCTGGGGCGCCGACCTGACCTTCGATGGCCTGTTCTTGCCGGATTCCGCCCTGGTGGGGCGGCTGGGGGAGGGCTTCCCGGCGATCCGGGAAGCCCTGGCCTGGCAGCTCCTGGGCTTCTGCGCCGAGGCCCTGGGGGCCATGGAGCGGGCCCTGTGGCTCACCCGGGACTATGTGCGCACCCGCAAGCAGTTCGGGGTGGAGATCGGCAGCTTCCAGGCGGTGCAGCATCGCATGGCGGACATGGTGGTGGAAACCGAGCTATCCCGTTCCCTGGTGCTGCGGGCCCTGGCGGATTTCCACCGGACCCCGGAGATACGGGACCGGACCCTGTCCCAGGCCAAGGTTCAGGTGGGCAAGGGGGGCTATTTCGTGGGTGCCCAGTCCATTCAACTCCATGGCGGCATGGGCATGGCAGACGAATGCGCCATCGGCCACTACTTCAAGCGCCTGTTGATGCTGAGAAACCTCGGCGGTTCGGTGGCCCTGCATCTGGGCCGGCTGGGGGCCAGGGGGGCTTGCGAAATGCAATAGCGGCCCTCCGTAGGGTGGACTTCAGTCCGTCAAGGCGGGCTAAAGCCTGGCCTGCGACGGCGCTCCAATTGCAGAAGCGCGCCGTTGGCAGGTGGTTCAAATCAAGAGGGAGGAACAGACCCCATGCTGTCCGATCTACTGCAGGACAAGGTGGCCTTGGTGACCGGCTCCACCTCGGGTATCGGCCTGGCCACGGCGGAAACCCTGGCCCGCTCCGGTGCCCGGCTGTTGGTGGTCAATGGCCGCAGCGCGGCCAACGGCGCGGCGGCCCTGGAGCGCCTGGGGGCGGCCGTGCCCAGCGCCCGCTTCGAGTTCGTGGCCGCCGACATGTACGACCTGGGTCAGATAGAAGCCCTGTTCGCGAAAGTGGGAGAGCTGGGCGGAGGACTCGACGTCTTCGTCCACTCCGGCTACGGCGGCGGGGCTGGCAGCCTGCCCGACCTGTTTTGCAACATGACCCCCAGGTCCTCGGCGGAAACCGTGGCGGGGATCATGCTGAGCCTGATCTACTGCTGCCACTTCGCTGTGCCCATGCTGCGGGCCCGGGGGGGGGGCGCCATCGTGGGGGTGGCTTCCGACGCTGCCAAGGTGCCTACCCCTGGCGAGGCGGTTCACGGCGGCGCCCTGGCCGGATCGGTAATGTTCCTGCGCACCCTGGCCCGGGAGGTGGGGCGGGACGGCATCCGCATCAACACGGTGACCCCCTCCCTGGTGAAGGACACCCGCAATTACGAACTGGTGATGGGTTCGGAATACAGCCGCCAGCTGTTCCAGAAGATCGAGAAGCGCGCCCAGCTGGGCCTGCCCGGCCCCCAGGATCTGGCCAATCTCATCGCTTTCCTGGTGAGCCCCCTGGCCTCCCACATCACCGGCCAGGTGGTGAGTTGCAATGGCGGCATTTCCGGTGCGTGACGGCATGGGGCGGCAAGTCAAAGCCAGCGGCCCGCTGGCGGGCCTCAAGGTGGTGGAGATGGCCGGCAGCGGCCCGGCGCCCTTCTGTGCCATGCTGTTGTCCGATAGCGGCGCCGACGTGGTGCGGATCGAGCGGGGCCCAGGGGGAGTCCGCCGGGCGGCCATCGAGACCGCCATCGAGCGAGGCCGCCGCTCCGTGGCCCTGGACCTGAAAGCCGCGGCTGGCGTCGAGGCCTGTCTGGGCCTGATCGAGGTGGCCGACGTGCTGATCGAAGGCTACCGCCCCGGCGTCATGGAGCGCCTGGGCCTGGGCCCCGATGTGGCCCTGGCCCGCAATCCGCGGCTGGTCTATGGCCGCATGACCGGCTGGGGCCAGGCGGGGCCTCTGGCCCAGGCGGCGGGCCACGACCCCAATTACCTGGCCCTGACCGGCGCCCTCAACGCCATCGGCCCCCCCGAGCGGCCCGTGCTGCCCCTGAACATCCTGGGGGATTTTGGCGGGGGCGGGCTGTATTTGGCCTTCGGCATCCTGAGCGCGCTGCTCCATGCCCGGGCGACCGGCCAGGGCCAGGTGGTGGACGCGGCCATCGTGGATGGGGTCCTGTCTCTCATGACGTCCCTCTATGGCGCTTTCGCCGCTGGCGAGGTGAGCGGCGAGCGGGCGGGCAGCGGCGCCTATGAAGCGCGGCATTTCTCCAATGTGTACCGCTGCGCCGATGGCCAGTTCGTCACTGTGTGCGCCTATGAGCCCCAGTTTTACGCCGAGTTGCTCAAGCGCACCGGCGCTTGCGCCGACCCGGAGTTCGCCCGCCAGCACGACCCCTGTCACTGGCCCAGCCTCAAGGCCAAGCTGGCGGCCATCTTCGCCACCCGGACGCGGGACGAGTGGTGCGTGATCATGGAAGGCTCGGACGCCTGCTTTGCCCCCGTGCTGAGCATGGCCGAGGTGCCCCGGCATCCCCACAACCTCGCCCGCCGGGCCTTTATCGAGGTGGAAGGCGTCAGGCTGCCGGCCCCGGCGCCCCGCTACACCCGCACCCCCAGCGCCGTCCAAGCTTCCTCGCCTGCCGCCCGGCAGCAGGAAACCCTGGCGGACTGGGGCTTTTCCCTGGCCCGTATCGAAGCCCTGGTGGCCGCGGGGGCCTTGCGCCAACCCTAGGCGGCACCTTCAATCTTTTTTGCCATGCTCCACAAATGAATCCTCCAGCCAGAAAACACTTCTTGAAGATCCCCGGCAAGGGTGGCCTGACCATCGCCGCTGAGGTGGGGGGCGACCCCGCCAGCCCGGCGGTCATCCTCCTCCACGGCGGCGGCCAGACCCGCCACGCCTGGGGCAAGGCCCTCCACCAGCTGGTGGCTGCCGGCTACCACGTCCTGTCCCTGGACCTGCGGGGCCACGGGGAGTCGGACTGGGCCGCCGACGGGGATTACGCCCTGGAATCCTTCGTGGCCGACCTTCAGGCCGTGGCCGCCACCCTGCCGGGCAAGCCGGCCTTGGTGGGGGCTTCCCTGGGGGGCTCCTCGGCCTTGCTGGCTCAGGGCCTGAACCCGGATCTGGCTGCGGCCCTGGTGCTGGTGGATGTGGCGCCCCGCCTGGAGCCCCAGGGGGTGAACAACATCATCCAGTTCATGAAGGCCCGCCCGGAAGGCTTCGCCAGCCTGGAGGAAGTGGCCCAGGCCATCGCCGCCTACAACCCCCACCGCCCGCCCCCCTCTGACCTGGAGGGCCTCAAGAAAAACCTGCGTCGCCTGCCCAATGGCAACTGGGGCTGGCACTGGGACCCGGCCTTCATGGCGGACGACCGGGCCGAGGGCAAGGCGGCGGCCATGAGCCAGCAGATGGCGGCGGCGGCCCGCCACGTCCGCATTCCCACCCTGCTGGTGCGGGGCATGGCCAGCGACGTGGTCAGCCCGGAAGGGGTGGCGGAGTTCCAGGCCCTCATTCCCCATCTGGAAGTGATGGAGATCCAGAAGACCGGCCACATGGTGGCCGGCGACAAGAACGACGCCTTCAATACCGCGATCCTCGAATTCCTGGGGCGTCATCACCCGGTTCACAAGCCCGGCTAAACCGGGCGCAGCAGCGGCCATCAGCGCAATCAACCCATCGATCAGGAGACACCCATGACCACGACCAAACCCCCTCGCCCGCCGGAAGGTGACTGGATGGGCACCCCCTATCTGCGCTTCGAGCGCAAGGACGGTTATGCCCTGCTCACCATCGACCGGCCGCACAAGTACAACGCGCTGACCGGCGCCATGTATTTCGGCATCCGCTACGCCATCAACGTGGTGGAACAGGACCCGGCCCTGGGCGGCCTGCTGATTACCGGCACCGGCGACTACTTCGCCCCCGGTGGCGACCTGGGCAAGGATCCGGAAGACTGGTGGACCGACTTCAATCTACTGGGCACCGACATCACCCCCTTCCGCGCCGTGCGCGAAGCCACCAAGCCCGTGGTGTGCGCCGTCAATGGCGTGGCCCACGGCGGCGGCATGCAGATCGCCATGCTCGCCGATGTATCCGTGGCCAGCGACAAGGCCACCTTTCGCGCCCCGGAACTGCTGCGGGGCATCGCCGACGTCTGGTACGGCCAGATCCTGCCCCGCCAGGTGGGCCCGGCCCGGGCCCGCGACATTCTGATGACCGGCCGCACCCTGACCGCCGCCGAGGCGGTGGACTGGGGGGTGGTGGCCCGCCTGGTGCCCCACGAAAAGCTCATGGACGAAGCGGTGGAAGTCCTCAAGGCCTGCATCCGCTGCGCCCCCAACGCCCGCCAGGAGGTCAAGCGGGTGATGGACGACTTCTACGGCAACCCCCGCACGGCGGAATTCAACGCCAGCTGCTACAGCGCGGAAATGGCGGAGGGCTTCCGCGCCTTCAAGGAGCGCCGTTCCCCCAACTGGGTGCCCGAGGGCATGCGGGTCAAAGGCCGCCTGTAATTGGCGGGGCCGGGACAGGGGGCGGGAAGCCCCGCCGCCTGTCCTGACCATGGGGGCGCCCGATGGCATACTCCCGGGCCATGAGCCCCCAAGAATTCATCCCCCGGTGGCGCGGCAAGCCCCTTTCCACGCGTGCCGGAACCCTGCCCTTCCCCACCCGGGCGAGGGCGGCATGAGCGCTCTCCCCGCTGCCGCGCAGATGCGGCTGGCCGAGCGGATCCGTTTCGGCCTCTTGGGTACCCTGTTTTCCGAGCGGCGGATGTTTGGCGCGGTGGTCTTCATGGTCCAGGGCCACATGCTCTGCGCCGCCACCAGGAAGGGCCTGATGCTGCGGGTGGGGCCAGCGGGCATGGCCCGGGCCCTGGCGGACCCGGCGGCGCGGCCTTTCGATGGGGCGGGGCGGCCCATGACGGGCTTCGTCCTGGTGGCGCCGGAAGGTTTCGATCGTGACGAGGCCCTGGAGGCCTGGCTGGAACTGGGCCTGGCCTTTGTCACGACCCTGCCCCCCAAGGCCCCCAGGCCGCCCCGCAAACCGCCCACCCCTAGGGGCGGGCGGTTCTGAGTCTTCCGTGAGGCGGGCCTCAGGCGGGCGTGGTGAGTTCGTCGTAGAGCTTGCGGAACTCGTCCTTGAACACGGTGCGGCAGGGGCCGGTGATGGACTGGCGGCGGGTGGGGTCGGCAGCGCTGCCCAGGGGCACGCCGGGGACGGTTTTCACCGCCAGCCTGGCTTGAGTGCCGGCATACTCGGCCGTCCAGCGGGCCCAGTCCTGGGTGGGCAGGGTTTCGTCGCCGCACCAGTTGGTGATGAGGGCGTTTTTGCCGGCGGAGCCCAGCAGGGCTTCCAGTTGCCATTTCATGTCTTCGATATGGATGGGGCTCTGGGGATTGGGGTCGTGGGGGGCGGGGAGGGTTTCCCCCGCCAGCACGGAGCGGATCACCATGG
>JAVEWG010000041.1:0-31034 GCA_034004685.1 Rhodocyclaceae bacterium
ATGAAGCGGCTGGCCCTCGGCGCGCTGCGTCGGATTCAACGCCTGCCGAGCCTCGTAAAGTCCTTCTTCCTTCAGCCCGAGTGCCAGTACGCGCTTATCTGACATTACTTTCTGGAAGGTTAGTAACACCCATGCGTCAGTTGATTGCGGAAGCAAAGGCCAATCCGCAGCCAGTGCCTCAGCCGGTGACCGACCCGAAGGTCATTGCCTCCATGCAGCCCTTGTGCCTTGACCTCAAGTGAGTGCGAGTCAGCGCCGTGTCGCCAGCGCCGACTATTGGCCACCCCGGTTCCCTCTTTAAGAAGTTGGCGCCAGCGCTGTGAAGCGCGGGGCTCATCACCAGCCGGTTCAGGGGAATCTGGCCGGGTCAATCCGTGCCGGGGACGCTCCGTTACTGGTCGCCGGCTGCAGCTCCGCCGATCACCCCCTCTGCCCGCAGCCAGGCCTTGAAACCCTTCATCACCGGGCGGGAGATGCGGGTTTCCGCCAGTACCCGCTGTTCGTAGATGGCCTCCAGCAGCGCGGGCTCGGGTGCCGCCAGGGCTCGGGCGATGAGGAGGTGGAGGGTGGCTTCGAGCCGTTCGCCCGGTTGATCCTTGACCACCTGGTACACCGCCGCCAGGGCGGCCTTTTCCTGGGGGGCCATCTTGCACTTGCCGTCCAGGATCTTGAGCATGATGGCGGTGACGCAATCCACGTGGCGGGGGGGCAGGGGGGTGCGGGCGGCCCACAGGGCGGCGGGGTGATGGGCGGTCATGGCGGGCTCCGGGTTGGGTGATGTTGCGGAGCAAAAGCGTGCTTGCGCGGGGGGGCAGGGGCCTCTATCTTCCTGCTTTTTTGCTGATTGCCCCGTGCCTGCCCCCAAGCTCCGTTCCCTGCCGGATCGTTTGCGCCAGATCGTCCTTTTCGAGGCGGGCGGGCTGCTCTTCATCACCCCGCCCTTCGCCTGGGTCAGCGGAGTGCCCCTGGTTGAATCCCTGGGGTTGCTGGCGGTGCTGGCCTTGATCGCGGCCCTCTGGAACGGCGTGTACAACACGGCTTTCGACTGGCTGGAGGGGCGGCTCACCGGGCGGTCCGCCGACCGTCGTCCCTGGGGCCTGCGGGTGGGCCACGCCCTGGGCTTCGAGGGGGGGCTGTTGCTGCTCACCCTGCCGGTGGTGGTGGCGTGGACCGGCCTGGGCTGGTGGCCGGCCCTGGTGGCGGACATGGGCTTGGCCATGGCCTACGCGGGCTATGCTTTCCTCTTCAACCTGCTCTACGACCGGCTGTTTCCCATCGCGCCATGACCCTGCCCCTGATCGAGATCGACGCGGACCTGTCCGCCTTGAACACCTTTGGCCTGCCGGCCCGGGCAGCGCGGCTGGCCACCATTGAGCGGGTCGACCAGGTGCGGGCGCTGATGGCAGAGCCGGGCTGGGCCGCCACGCCGCGCCTGGTGCTGGGGGGGGGCAGCAATCTGGTGTTGACCCGGGACTTCCCCGGTCTGGTGCTGCGGGTGGCCATCCCTGGCCGGCGCCGGGTGGCGGAGGACGAGCGGGCCTGGTACGTGGCCGCCGGGGGGGGTGAGAACTGGCACGAATTCGTCCGCTGGACCCTGGCCCAGGGCTCGCCCGGGCTGGAGAACCTTTCCCTGATCCCTGGCACGGTGGGGGCCGCCCCGGTACAGAACATCGGCGCCTATGGTCTGGAACTGGCGGAGCGCTTTGCCTGGCTCGATGCCCTGGACCTTGCCACCGGGGAGGTCCGGCGGCTGGATCGGGCAGCCTGCCGCTTTGCCTATCGGGACAGCCTGTTCAAGCAAGAGGCCGGCCGTTACCTGATCCTGGAGGTGTGCCTGGTCTTGCCCAAGCCCTGGCGGGCGGTGACCCGCTACGGCGAGGTGGCGGCGGAACTGGCGGAAAGCCGGATCGCCGAGCCCACGCCCCTGGACATTTCCGACGCGGTGATCCGTATCCGCCGCCGCAAGCTGCCGGACCCGGCGGCCATCGGGAACGTGGGCAGCTTTTTCAAGAACCCGGTGGTGGAGGCCCACTGTCATGCCGAGTTGGCGGCGCTGTATCCCGCCCTGCCGGCCTACCCCCAGGCGGACGGACGCTTCAAGCTGGCGGCGGGCTGGCTGATCGACCAGTGCGGCTGGAAGGGCCGGGCCCTGGGGCCGGTGGGTACCCACGCGGGCCAGGCCCTGGTGCTGGTGAATCGGGGCGGGGCCCGTGGCGAGGACGTGCTGCGGGCCGCCGCCGCCATCCAGGCGGATGTCTGGGCCCGTTTCGGCGTCGCCCTGGAGATGGAGCCCGTGCTGATCTGAGCCGGCCCCGGGGTGCATGGCCGCCTATTGGCCGAAAGTGGTAATCTGCAAGCCGTTTTGTTTCCAATTTTTTCCGCCCCCCAGGAGCCTACATGCTGTTTCGCAAGCGCCATTCCGAGGCATCCACCCTCACCAGCTCTGGCTCCGATCCCCTGGCCCGGGAATTGATGGCTGCGCGGGATCAGCTGGCGGCCCGGGATCAGCGGGTGGCGGAACTGGAGCAGGAGCTGGCGCGGATGCGGATGGCCACCGAACTGACCCAGGAGGTCACCGGCAAGCTGGCTCTGTTCTCCTCCTCGTTCTCGGAAGTGCAGGACTCCCTGGCCACCCTGGCCGGCGCCATCCGGGATGACCGGGGGCAGGCCGAAACCGCCCGGTCCTCGGTGGAATCCCGGGTCGGGCTGGTGGGCAGCCTGCAGCAGGATGTCCTGGGGCTGATCTCCCGGGCCGACGATGCCGCCGGGGCGGTGGGGCGCCTGGCCTCCCGGGTCGGGGAGATCGACCGTTTCGTGGCCCTGATCAAGGAGATCGCCGATCAGACCAACCTGCTGGCCCTCAATGCCGCCATCGAGGCGGCCCGGGCCGGGGAGCAGGGACGGGGTTTCGCGGTGGTGGCTGATGAGGTGAGGAAGCTCGCCGAGCGGACTACCGGCGCCACCCGGGAAATCTCCGGCCTGGTAACGGCGATCCAGGGGGAAACCGGGGTGATGGAAAAGCAGATCAAGATCGATCCGGCCCAGACCGCCGCGATCCGCAGCGATTGCGCCGCCACAGACCAGGGCATCCGGGAAGTGGCCAAGCTGGCGGAGGATCTGTACGGGGTGATCGCTACCCATAACCTGTCCTGCTTCACCGAGCTGGCCAAGTTCGACCACCTGATCTTCAAGTTCGAGATCTACAAGGCCCTCCTGGGGCTTTCCGACCTGGCCCCGGATGGGGTGGTGGACCACCTCCATTGCCGCCTGGGCCACTGGTATCAGGCCGAAGGGCGGGAGACCTGTTCCGGCCTGGAGGGCTATCGGGAACTGGATGCGCCCCACAAGGCGGTCCATGCCCACGGCACCGCTGCCCTGCGGGCCTTCCGCGCCGGGGACGGGGCTCAGGCCCTGCTGGAACTGGAGCGGATGGAAAAGGCCAGCCAGACGGTGCTGACCCTGCTGGGGCGGCTGGCCCGGGCGGGGCTTGCCGCCATGGGCCATCACCGGACCTGAACGGGGCCCTCAGCCCCGCTGGCGGCGCTTGAGCCGGGCCACCAGGGCCTGGACGTAGCCCTTGAGTTCCCGGAAGGGAACAGGCTTGCCAAAGAGGGTGACGTCCGCCGGCAGGCCGCCCTCCCGGGTGATGTCTTCCGGCGAAAGGCCCGATACCACCACGATGTCCATGTCGGACATATGGGTGTTTTCCCGGATCCGGCGAATCATCTCGAAACCGTCCATGCCCGGCATCTTCAGGTCGGAAATCAACAGATCCGGCGGATAGCGGCCCACCTCCAGGAGTACATCGAAGCCGCTGGCCACGATTTTCAGGCGGACGGGAAAGCCCCAGCTTTCAAAGGTGTGCTGGTAGAGCTGCTGGAGGATTTCGTCATCCTCGGCAATGATCACCAGCAGCTCGTCGCCATGGCGCTGGGCCGGCGTGCCGGTCTGGGAGCGGGCCAGGAAGGCCTCCACCGAGCTGCGCCGGATGCGGCGGTGGCCCCCGGCGGTCTTCCAGCCTTCCAGCGACCCGCTCTCCACCATCTGTTGCACCGTGCCCAGGGACAAGCCCAGGCGTTGGGCCGCCTCTGAGGTGCTGCAGTACTCTTTCTCGCCTTCTTTTGCGTCGGCCATGGTTTGCCCTGGAATTGACAAATTTGCTGGATTCTACACCGGTGCCAGGGTGCCAGGGTGCCAGGGCGTGTTCCCATTCTTGGGATTTGGCCGGGCCGCGGCGGCAGGCCTTGCTCGACGAGCCTGGGGGAACGTGACCCTCGGGGTGAATGGAGGCGCCGGGGGGGCTGGGACCCTGGATTCGTAGGCCTGATGGGCCCCGTGCCCCGTCAGGCCCCGAGGGGGGTCAGCTCCATCCGGCGGGGATGATGGCACTGCAGGCTGCTGCGGTGGGCCACGCTCACCAGAGTGGTGTCCGGCAGGCGTTCGGCCAGCAGGCGGTAGAGGCGGGCTTCGCTGGCTTCGTCCAGGGCCGAGGTGGCTTCGTCCAGAAACAGCCATTGGGGGCGGGCCAGAAGGGCCCGGGCCAGGGCCAGGCGCTGTTGTTCCCCCGGGGAAAGTTCCTGGCTCCAGTCCCGGGTTTCGTGGAGCCCTTCGGCCAGGGGGCCGAGCCCCACGTCGGCCAGCGCCTGGCGGGTCGCGGCCAGATCCTCGGCCGAGCCTGATGGCTCGGGCAGCAGGAGGTCCGCCAGGGGGCCGCTGGGCAGGTAGGGTTTCTGGGGCAGGAACAGCAGGTGGTCCGCCGGGGGTAGGTGAATGTCCCCCTGGCCATGGGACCATAGGCCGGCCATGGCGCGCAGCAGGGTGCTCTTGCCCACGCCGGAAGGGCCCGCCACCAGAAGGTGTTCGCCGGCGGGCAGCTCGAAATCGGTCAGGCTGGACAGGGGGCTGCCGTCGGGCAGGCGGGTTTCCAGGGCCGGGATGTGCAAGCGATCGGCGGCGCCCGGATGGCGGCGGATCGGGTTGCCGGCGTGGGCCTGGCGGGTGGATTCCAGGGCGGTCTCGAAGCCCGCCAGGCGGTCGATGGTGGCGAACCACTCGGCCAGACTGGTGTAGGCCGAGACGAACCAGCTGGTGGATTCCTGGACCTGGCCGAAGGCCGAGGCGGTCTGCATCAGGCCCCCCAGCTCGATGCCGCCGGAGAAGTAGCGGGGCGCGGCGGCCAGGAAGGGGAAGATCACCGCCAGCTGGGCAAAGCCCGAGGAAAACCAGGTGAGCCGCTTGACCTGGCCGATGAGGGCCCGCCAGTTGCCCAGGACGTGCTGGAACAGGCCGTCCAGGCGGGCGCGCTCCCGGGCCTCGTCCCGGGACAGGGCGATGGCCTCGGCGTGTTCCCGGGCCCGCATCAGGCCGAATCGGTAGTCCGCCTCCCGGCGTTGCTGTTCCCGGTTCAGAACGGTGAGGGGCCGCCCCAGGCGGTGCATCAGCCAGGAGCCCGCTACCGAGTAGGCTAGGGCCGCCCACAGCATGAACCCGGGGATCTGCCAGCTTTGGCCGGCGACCTCAAAGGTGAAATCCCCCGATAGGCTCCACAGGATGCCGGCGAAGGAGGCAAGGGTGACCACCGCGCTCAGGAGCCCCAGGCTCAGGCCGAGGGTGGATTCCACGAACAGCCGCACGTCTTCGGCGATGCGCTGGTCCGGGTTGTCGGGGGCGCCGGCAGCGGCAAAGCGCAGGCGGTATTGCTGGCCGTCCACCAGCCAGCGGCGGGTGAGGTGGTCGGTCATCCAGCGCCGCCAGCGGAGCTGGAGCAGCTGGTTGAGGTAGAGCTGGTACACCGCCGCCACGATGAAGGCCCCCGCCAGCAGGGAAAAGTAGCCCAGTTCATGCCAGAAGGTGGCCAGGTCCCGGGCCTGGAGGGCAGTGTAGAAGCGGTTGTTCCAGGCGTTGAACTGGACGTTGAGCCAAACGCTGGCGAGGCTCAGGGCCACCACTGCCGCCAGCAGGGCCAAGGCCGGGCCGCGCTCGCCGGGGGCGTGCCAGAAGGGGGCGGCCAGGCGCCAGGCGGCCAGGAGGCGGGGAGCGGGCAGCGGCGCGGGGGTGGGCGTGGGGGGCATGGCGGGTTGGCCGGTGGCGGCGAGAAAGGGAGATCCTGCCCGGCGGCGGCCGAAGCCGGGCGTCGGTGCTGCGGAGGGCCGGGCTGGCCCGGGTTCAGGCCACGCCGCGCACCAGGATTTCCGGGATGGGGGCGGCCCCGAGGGAGAGGCGTTGCCAGTCCACCCGGCCCTGGGACTTGTACATGACCAGGTAGTCCCCGGCTGGCAGGGGGCCTAGGTGGCAGGGGCCGCTCACGGTGGTGTCCACCGGGCAGCGCCCCCGGGTGTCCAGCACCCGCACCCGGATCCGCTCAGGAGCGGCCTCGCCCCCGATCCCCGTGGTTGGGCGGATGGCCAGGGGGAACTGGGCTTCCTGGCTTCTGCGGGTGGACCGGTTTTCATGGCCGCCCCTGGGGGGGCCGCTGCCCTCGCTTTCGCCGGCCCGGACCAAGGCCGGGTTGCTGCCCACCGCCAGGGCAATAGCGGCAACCTTGAGGAAGCGGCGGACAACGCCGGGGTTGAATTCATTTTTGTTGTTCATGGGAGGCTCCTTCTCTGTGGGTGCCGGGGGGGGGTGTCAGCCCAGATTCACCGGGATGAAGATCTTGGCGTCTTCCCGCTGGATCAGCAGGGCCACGTGGTGGTCCGCCTTGGCCACCAGGGCGCGTAATTCTTCGACGTTGCGCACCGGGGTGCCGTTGAGGGACAGGATTACGTCGCCGGGCTGGATGCCAGCCCGGGCGGCGGCGCCGGCGGTATCCAGCACCAGCAGGCCTGGCCCCTCGATCTGGCGCTGCTCCTCGGGGGACAAGGGGCGCACCGCCAGGCCCAGCCGGCCCTGGGCGGCCGTGTCCTGGGCGGCGGCCACCGCTTCGGGGTGGTGTTCTCCCACCGTGATTTCCAGGTCCTGGGTCTTGCCCTTGCGCCAGACCTGGAGCTTGATGCTGGCGCCGGGCTTGACGTCCGCCACCTTGGGGGGCAGTTCGGCGGAACTGCGGACCGGGGTGCCGTTGAGCCCCAGGATCACGTCTCCCGCCTTGAGGCCGGCCTTGTCGCCTGGGCTGCCCTTTTCCACCGAACTCACCAGGGCGCCCTCCGGTCGGGGCAGGCCGAAGGATTCCGCCAGGGCCTGGTTCACGTCCTGGATGGCCACGCCGATGCGGCCCCGGGTAACCTTGCCGTGGGCCACGATGTCTTCCTTGACCTTGGCGGCCACGTTGATGGGGATGGCGAAGGACAGGCCTTGGTAGCCGCCGGAGCGGGAGTAGATCTGGGAGTTGATCCCCACCACCTCGCCCCGCAGGTTGAGGAGCGGCCCGCCGGAATTGCCCGGGTTGATGGCCACATCGGTCTGGATGAAGGGCACGTAACCCTCGTCGGGCAGGGAGCGGGACTTGGCGGAAATGATCCCGGCGGTCACCGAGTTCTCGAAGCCGAAGGGCGAGCCGATGGCCAGTACCCATTCCCCCACCCGGGCATTTTCCGGGTTGCCCAGGGGCAGGGTGGGGAGGCCGCTGGCCTCGATCTTGAGCACCGCCACGTCGGTGGGCTTGTCCAGGCCCAGCACCTTGGCCTTGAATTCCCGCTTGTCGGTGAGTTTCACCGTCACTTCGGAGGCTTCGGCCACCACGTGGGCGTTGGTGAGGATCAGCCCGTCGGTGCTGACGATGAAGCCCGAACCCTGGCCCCGCACCACCTGCTCGCCCCCCTGGGGCAGGGGAACCCGGGGGCCGAAGCGGCGGAAGAACTCCGCCAGGGGGTCCTGGGGATCAAGCTGCGGGCCCGCGCCCCGGACGGCGGTCTTCACGGTGCCCTCCACCGAGATGTTCACCACCGCCGGCCCGGCCCGGCTGATGATGGCCTGGAAGTCCGGCAGGGCGGCCTGCACGCCGGCTGGCGCGGCCACCGGGGCCAGGCTGGCGGGGTTGAGGGGCTGGTTTTCGGCGGGCAGGGCCCGGGCTTCGGAGATGCTGTGCACGCCCATGGCTCCCAGCTCGTAACCGGCGCCCAGGACTACGCCCAGGGCCAATCCGATGGCGCTGCGTTTCAGGGTGGTCTTTTCCATGTTGTTCTCCCCGTGGGTCGATTGCGATGGGGCGACCTTAGCGGGGCCAGACTTAAACCAGACTTAAGGCGGCCCGGGCCGGCTTGTCAGGATTTGTAAGCGCGGCCGCCGGGCGGAGGGCGCGGCGAGGTTAAACTTCCGGCATGAACGTCATGCCTCTTGCCGTGCGCTGGTTCGCGCCCCTGTTGATGCTGCTTGGCCTGGCCGCCTGCCAGCGGGCCCAGGTGTTCCAGCAGGAAAGCTATGTATTCGGCACCCGGGTGGAAGTGGCGGTGTATGGGGACTCGGAACCCCAGGCCCGGGCCGCCACCGCCGCCGTGCTGCGAGAGTTCGATCGGCTGCACCGGGCCTACCATGCCTGGGAGCCCTCGGAACTCACCACCCTCAACCAGACCATCGCCCGGGGCGAGGCGGCCACGGTGTCGCCGGAACTGGCGGCCATGCTGACAGATGCCCAGGCCATCGCCGCCACCGGGGACGGCCTGTTCAACCCGGCCATGGGCCGGTTGATCGGCCTGTGGGGTTTCCATACTGATACCTTCGTACCCCGCTTGCCGGACCCGGCGGCCCTGGCCGAGGTGGTCAAGGCGGCGCCTTCCATGGCGGATCTGACCATCGCCGGCACTACCGTGACCAGCCGCAACCGGGCGGTGGAGCTGGACCTGGGGGGCTACGCCAAGGGCTATGCCCTGGATCGGGCGGCGGCCATCCTGGGGGAGCAGGGCATCAGGAACGCCTTGATCAACATCGGCGGCAACGTGATGGCCCTGGGGAGCAAGGGGGCGCAGCCCTGGCGGGTGGGCATCAGCCACCCCCGTGGTCCAGCGCCCCTGGCCGCTTTGCCGCTTTATGACGGGGAAGCCATCGGCACCTCCGGCGATTACCAGCGCTACTTCGAGGTGGACGGGCGGCGCTATTCCCACCTCCTGGACCCCCGCAGCGGCGAGCCAGCCACCGGCACCGAGGCCCTCACCGTCCTGATCACCCCCCGCCCCGGGGCCGGCACCCTGTCGGACGCCGCCAGCAAACCCCTGTTCCTGGCCGGCGAGCACTGGCGGGCGTATCTGGCCCGCTACCACATCACCCACGCCCTGCGGGTGGACGGCAATGGCCGCATTCAGGTCACCCGGGCCCTGGGGGGGCGCCTCCAGTTCCTGGGGAACAACAAGCCGGATCAGGTGGTGGAATGAACCCCCCGGGGCGGGGGCGGTCCTCCCCCATGATGTAACATCCCGCCACCATCATTGCCGGACCCGCCTTGGCGGCGTCCCACGAGAGAACAGCCATGGTCCCCCATCTCACCACCGCTCTCACCGGCCCCCTGCTGGAACTGGAGAGGCGCTTCCTCGACCACACCACCGAGATCGAGCAATGGATGCGCGGCCAGTGGGTGGATCATCCGCCCCCCTTCTACGCCTCCACCGATCTGCGCAACTCCGGCTTCAAGCTGGCTCCGGTGGATCTCAACCTCTTCCCCGGCGGCTTCAACAACCTCAATGACGCCTTCCTGCCCTTGTGCATCCAGGCAGCCCAGGCGGCGGTGGAGCGGATTTGTCCGGACGCCCGGAATCTCCTGCTGATTCCCGAGAACCATACCCGCAACCAGTTCTACCTCCAGAACGTGGCCAAGCTGGTGTCCATCCTGCGGCTGACCGGGCTCAACGTGCGCCTGGGCAGCCTGTTGCCGGATGTCACCGCCACCACCACTCTGGAGCTGGACAACGGCGCCACCCTGACCCTGGAGCCCCTGGTGCGCCAGGGGGGACGGCTGGGATTGGCAGGGTTCTCGCCCTGCGCAGTGCTCCTCAACAACGATCTGTCCGGCGGGGTGCCGGAGGTGCTCAAGGGCCTGGACGAACAATGGGTGATCCCGCCGCTCCATGCCGGCTGGCATACCCGCCGCAAGACCCGCCACGCCGCCGCCTACGACCGGGTGGCGACGGAGTTTGCCCAGGTGATCGGCATCGACCCCTGGCGGATCAACCCGGAGTTCCGGGTCTGCGGCCAGATCAATTTCCAGGAGCGCACCGGGGAGGAATGCCTGGCCCAGCAGGTGGATGAGCTTCTCACCCGGATCCGGGCCAAGTACCAGGAATACGAGATCAGCGACACCCCCTTCGTGGTGGTCAAGGCCGACGCCGGCACCTACGGCATGGGGGTCATGACGGTCAAGGATGCCGCCGAGGTGGTGGGCCTCAACCGCCGCCAGCGCAACAAGATGAGCGTGGTGAAGGAGGGCCTCCAGGTCCAGGAGGTGATCATCCAGGAAGGGGTGCACACCTTCGAGACCGTGGAAGGGGCCGTGGCCGAGCCGGTGGTGTACATGATGGACCACTACGTGGTGGGGGGCTTCTATCGGGTCCATACCGAGCGCGGACGGGACGAGAACCTCAATGCGCCGGGCATGCACTTCAAGCCCCTGGCCTTCGAGACCTGTTGCACCCTGCCCGATTGCAACCGCTGGCCGGACGCCGCCCCCAACCGCTTCTACGCTTATGGCGTGGTGGCTCGCCTGGCGCTGCTGGCCGCGGCCATCGAAATCGAGGAAACCGCCCCGGCCGAGGACGTCCCGGCGTCGGTGGCGTCCTGATGCCGGCGCCCATCGCCCTGGTGGCGGCGGCGCTGGGCGGGCTCGTCACCGCCGGGGTGCTGCTGGTGGGCCTCCTCAGCCTGGTGGGGGGCACCACCGAGCCCGGCATGCTGGGGGTGGCGGGGGCCGTGGTCATCCTGCCGGCGGGCCTGGTGGCCCTGGCCGCCGGTTTCTACGCCGGCCGGCGCCTGTGGGCCACCCTCAGGCCGGCCACCGATACGGAACAAGGAAACCCCTGATGCGTCTTGCCTGCATCCTCGATCCCCTGGACCATCTCAAAGCCTACAAGGACTCCTCCATCGCCATCCTGCGGGCCGCCGCTGCCCGGGGCCACCAGGTCTTCGCCATCCAGCGGGAGGATCTGTCCTGGCGGGAAGGCACGGTGTCCGCCCGGGTTCTGGCTCTCGCCCCCACCGCCGACGACCGCGCCTGGTATGTCCCGGGGGAAAGCTTCACCGCGCCCCTCACTGAGTTCGACGCGGTGCTGATGCGCCAGGACCCCCCTTTCGATTTCGAATACCTCACCGCCACCTGGCTCCTGGAGCGGGCGGTGGCCGCCGGCGCACGGGTGTACAACGACCCCCGTTCGGTGCGGGACCATTCCGAAAAGATCGCCATCACCGAATTCGCCCCATTCACCGCCCCCACCCTGGTGGCCCGCCATCCGGACGACCTCAACGCCTTCATCGACGGGATGGAGGACGTCATCGTCAAGCCCCTGGACGCCATGGGGGGCAGCGGCATCTTTCGGGTGCGGGCCGATGACCCCAACCGCAACGCCATCCTGGAAACCCTCACCGCCCTGGGCAGCCGCACCATCATGGCCCAGCGTTACATCCCGGCCATCACGGAGGGGGACAAGCGGGTGCTGATCATCGGCGGCCAGGTGGTGCCATACAGCCTGGCCCGCATCCCCAAGGCCGGGGAGACCCGGGGCAATCTGGCCGCCGGCGGCAAGGGCGTGGCTATGCCCCTGACCGAACGGGAGCGGGAGATCGCCGAGACCCTGGCGCCCATCCTGTGGGCCCGGGGCCTGTTGATCGTGGGGCTGGACGTGATCGGCGGCTTTCTCACCGAGGTGAATGTCACCAGCCCCACCTGCATGGTGGAGATCGCCGAGCAGAAGGGGTTCGATGTGGCGGGCCTGGTGGTGGAGAAGCTTGAAGGGAGCCTGGCTTAGGGTGTGTTCCCATCGATCCGCCCCGGTGGGGCGGGTATAGGGCGGGCGTAAGCGCACCAGGCGGGCTGAAGCCCGCCCTACCCCCGCCCTGCATCACCGGATGGGCCCTCCGCTACAGGTTCAGCATCAGCTCGTGCTCTTCCGGCAGGGGCAGGAAGCCACGGGTTTCGTAATGCTTGAAGATGGCGTCCACCACGTCTTCCGGTTTGTCGATGAGCTGGACCAGATCCAGGTCGTCCTTGTGGATCATGCCCTCGGCCACCAGGCGGTCCTGGAACCAGTCCAGGAGCCCCTGCCAGAAAGGGCGGTGCACCAGGATGATGGGAATCTTGCGGGTCTTGCCGGTCTGGACCAGGGTCATGGCCTCCAGCAGCTCGTCCACGGTGCCGAAGCCGCCGGGCATCACCACATAGGCCGAGGCGAACTTCACGAACATGAATTTGCGGGCGAAGAAGTGCTGGAAGGTCTGGGAAATGTCCTGGTAGGGATTGGCCGCCTGCTCCATGGGGAGCTGGATGTTGAGGCCGATGGAGGGACTCCGGCCGAAGTAGGCGCCCTTGTTGGCCGCTTCCATGATCCCCGGGCCGCCGCCGGAGATCACCGAGAAACCTGCGTCCGACAGCAGCCGGGCGATCTTTTCGGTGAGCATGTAATACATGTGGTCGGCCGGGGTGCGGGCCGAGCCGAAGATGGAAACCGCCGGGCGGATGGGCTTGAGCCTTTCGGTGCCCTCCACGAACTCTGCCATAATTCCAAAGATCCGCCAGGATTCCCGGGCCGTGAACTGCTGTTCGGCGGGGGTGGCGACGACGCGGGGGAGTTTTTCTTTCGCTGTCATGATGTAAGCCCGTGGGGGCGCCGGTGGCGCCCGTTTTTCGTTTTTCTTGCTTCAGATTTCATGCAGTGATCGTGGCGGGCGGCTGGCGTTTGGCCCGCCCGGTCGATTCGTTCATGAGATCTCATGGGTATGCCGATGCCGACTCTGCTGCTGGTGGATGGTTCCAGCTATCTCTACCGTGCCTTCCACGCCCTGCCTGACCTGCGCAACTCCGCCGGCGAGCCCACCGGGGCGGTGCGGGGGGTGCTGTCCATGCTACGTCGGCTGGAAAGCGACTACAAGGCAGAGTACCGGGCCTGCGTCTTCGATGCCAAGGGCAAGACCTTCCGGGATGATCTCTACCCGGACTACAAGTCCCACCGCCCCCCCATGCCGGAGGATCTGCGGGCCCAGATCGAGCCCCTGCACCAGGCGGTGCGGGCCGAGGGCTGGCCCCTGCTGTCCATTGAAGGGGTCGAAGCCGACGACGTGATCGGCACCCTCACCCGCCAGGCCGTGGAGGCGGGCTGGGAGGTGGTGATCTCCACTGGCGACAAGGACCTCACCCAGCTGGTGCAACCGGGGGTGCGCTGGGTCAATACCATGAGCGACGAGGTGCTCGATGAGGCCGGGGTGACGGCCAAGTTTGGCGTGCCGCCGGAACTCATCGTGGATTACCTGGCCCTGGTGGGGGATGCGGTGGATAACGTCCCCGGGGTGGAAAAGTGCGGCCCCAAGACGGCGGTGAAGTGGCTCAGCGAGTTCGGCACCCTGGACCAGCTGGTGGCCCAGGCCCACCAGGTGGGGGGCAAGGTGGGGGAAAATCTGCGCAAGCACCTGGATTTCCTGCCCCTGGGGCGCCAGCTTGTTACCGTCGTGACCGATCTGGAATTGCCCGTCAAGCCGGAGGATCTTGCCGCCCAGCCGGACGACAAGGCCGCCCTGCTGGCCCTCTACCAGCGCCTGGAGTTCAAGAGCTGGCTCAAGGAGCTGGAAACCACCGGGGAGCGCCCCCGGGCGGCGCCCACCGTCCCCGGCGCGGCTCCCGCCGAGGATCCGCCCGCCCTCACCGGCGACCACCGGGGGGGCTACGATTGCATCCTCACCTGGGAGGGCTTCGATGCCTGGCTGGCGAGGATTTCCGCCGCCCGCCTCACCGCCTTCGATACCGAAACCACCGGCCTGGACCCCATGACAGCCCGCCTGGTGGGGATGTCCTTCAGCGTCACCCCCGGCGAGGCGGCCTACCTGCCCCTGGCCCACCACGGCCCGGATGCGCCCGTCCAGCTGCCCCTGGAGGAAGTGCTGGGTCGGCTCCAGCCCTGGCTGGAGAGCCCGGCCCATGCCAAGGTGGGCCAGAACCTCAAGTACGACGCCCACGTGCTGGCTAACCACGGCATCGCCCTGGCGGGTATCGCCGAGGACACCCTGCTGGAGTCCTACGTGCTGGAGTCGGACAAATCCCACGACATGGATTCCCTGGCCAGCCGCCACCTGGGGCTGAAAACCCTCGCCTACGCCGAGGTATGCGGCAAGGGGGCCAAGCAGATCGGTTTTGGCCAGGTGGCGGTGGCGCGGGCTACCGAATATGCGGCGGA
Source organism: Rhodocyclaceae bacterium (assembly GCA_034004685.1). GTDB lineage: Bacteria > Pseudomonadota > Gammaproteobacteria > Burkholderiales > Rhodocyclaceae > JAEUNX01. Next base: position 14,301 of record JAVEWG010000041.1, read on the forward strand.
AGACGCCGACATCACCCTGCGCCTGCACCAGACCCTCTCCGGCCAGCTGGCCGCCCAGCCCGGGCTGGCCCGGCTCTACCGGGAGGTGGAACTACCGGTGCTGCCGGTGTTGCTGGATATGGAGCGCACCGGGGTGTTGGTGGACGCCTTCCTGCTGGCCCAGCAGTCCGAGGAACTGGGCCGTCGCCTTCACGGCCTGGAGCAGGAGGCCCATGTTCTGGCGGGCCAGCCCTTCAACCTGGGCTCCCCCAAGCAACTCGGCGAGATCCTGTTTACCAAGCTGGGCCTGCCGGTGGTCAAAAAGACCGCCACCGGCCAGCCCTCCACCGACGAGGACGTGCTCAGCCAGCTGGCGGAGGACTACCCCCTGCCCAAGCTGTTGCTGGCGCACCGCAGCCTGGCCAAGCTGAAGAACACCTACACCGACAAGCTGCCCCAGATGGTCAATCCCGGGACCGGGCGGGTGCACACCAGCTTCTCCCAGGCGGTGGCGGTGACCGGGCGCCTGGCCAGCTCCGAGCCCAACCTGCAGAACATCCCCATCCGCACCGAGGAAGGCCGGCGCATTCGGGCCGCCTTCATCGCCCCCAGGGGCCACGCCATCGTGTCCGCCGATTACTCCCAGATCGAACTGCGGATCATGGCCCATCTCTCCAATGACGCCGGACTCCTGGGGGCCTTTGCCCGGGGGGAGGACGTGCACCGGGCCACCGCCGCGGAGATTTTCGCCGTCACCCCCCTGGAGGTCACCAGCGAGCAGCGCCGTTACGCCAAGGTGATCAACTTCGGCCTGATCTATGGCATGAGCGCCCACGGCCTGGCCAAGAACCTGGGGATCGAGCGCCAGGCGGCGGCCAATTACATCGAGCGTTACTTCGCCCGCTACCCCGGGGTGGCCGCCTACATGGAGCGCACCCGCCAGGAGGCCCGGGACCAGGGCTATGTGGAAACCGTCTTCGGCCGGCGCCTCCATCTGCCCGAGATCCGCGCCCAGCAGGCGGGCCGCCGCCAGGCAGCGGAGCGGGCCGCCATCAACGCCCCCATGCAGGGTACCGCCGCCGATCTCATCAAGAAGGCCATGGTGGCGGTGGCCCACTGGCTCAAGACCGAAAGGCTGGCCAGCCGCTTGATCCTCCAGGTTCATGACGAACTGGTGCTGGAAGTCCCGGAGGCGGAGATCCCCCTGGTGCGGGAGCAGCTGCCCCGCCTGATGGCCAGCGTGGCCAGCCTGGCGGTGCCCCTGGTGGCGGAAGTCGGCGTGGGCGCCAACTGGGACCAGGCTCACTAATCACAACACGGAAAACCATGAACGCACCCCATCCCGAACCCCAGGACGCCTCCGCCTTCAAAAGCCGCGGTGGGCTCATGCGCATCTGGCGGGCCTTTACCTATTCCCTCGACGGCTTCAAGGCTGCCCTGGTCCATGAGGCGGCCTTCCGTCAGGAGCTGGCCCTGGTGCTGGTGCTGGTGCCCCTGGCCCTGTGGCTGGGGGACGACATCCTGGAGCGGGTGCTGCTGGTGGGTAGCTTGCTCCAGGTGCTGATCGTGGAGATCCTCAACTCCGCCGTGGAAGCGGTGGTGGACCGGGTTTCCATGGACCGCCACGATCTTTCCAAACGGGCCAAGGACCTGGGCAGCGCGGCGGTGATGCTGTCCCTGGCCCTGGCCGCCTGGGTGTGGGCGGGGCTGCTGCTGTTCTAAAGGCTCTCGCGCTTACTCGATGAACTGAGTGACCGCCCGCTGCCAGGCGGGGCGGGCCCGCAGGCGTCGGAGGTAGGCGCGGACAGCCGGAAAGTCGTCCAGGCTGGCTTGCAGTTTCACGCCGGGAAAGAGTTCCACCTCGATCATGCTCAAGGGAAAGGACACCATGATGTCCGCCGCCGTGAAGGCGTCCCCGGCCACATAGTCCTGCTTTCCCAGAACCTCTTCCAGGTGGCCCAGGAGGGTCTGGTAGTCGTGCCGCAGGAAGGCTTCCAGCGGAGCGGAGCGGTTGTTCATCGCCAGGGTCAGCAGGTCTGTCAGGGGCGCCACCATGAGGGTGGATTCGGCGGCGTGCATCCAGTGCAGATAGCGGGGCCGGGCCGGATCGCCAACGGCCGGCTGCAGGCGGCCCTGGCCGTATTTTTCCAGCAGGTATTCCACGATCGCCCCGGATTCGGCCAGCTTGACCTCGCCGTCTTCGATGGCGGGGGCCTTGCCCAGGGGATTGATGGCTTTCAGGCTGGCCGGCGCCCGCTTGGAGGGGACCTCCCGCTTGTGATGGACGATGCGGTAGGGCAGGCCGAGTTCTTCGGCGAGCCACACGATGCGTTCGGAGCGGGAACGGTTGAGATGGTGGATGACGAGCATGGGGGTGATGCCTCCTGTTGGGTTGGGGGCGGGGATGACCAGGTTTGTAGCCGGGGCGGCAGGGGAGCGCCCCGAATATGCCCCGTTGTAGTGCTACAAACTCGGTAGGGATTGTGTTTGCCAAGTGTATCCGGGAGGTGTTGGCAGGATGAATCCCGCCCTACGAACCCGGGCAGGAGATCCTTAGATTTGCCGTAGGGCCGGATTCATCCGGCCTGCTTGAATCGAGCACATCGGTGGCTTCTCCCGGGAAGGGCTGCTGACCCTAAGGCAAGGCCGGCGGCGCGTCGTTCAGGGTTCGCAGGTAGGCGATCACGTTGGCCCGGGCGGTGGCGTCGGCAATGCCGGTGAAATTCATCTCCCGGCCGGGCACCGCCGCTGCCGTGTCCTTGAGATAGGCGTTGAGGGTGGCATAGGTCCACGGGCGGCGGACCTGTTTCATGGCGTCTGAATAGGCGAAGCCTTCCCGGCTAGCGGCCATGCGACCGACCACGTTCCACAGGTGGGGGCCCTTGAAGTTGCCCCCCTCCCGGTTGCCGTCATGGCACTGGGAGCATTTGCGCTCGAAATAGGCGGCGCCGGCCCCCACGTCGGCATTGCGGAGGAGGGCGGCGAAGGCGGGATCAAGGGCGGGTAGTTCGTCCTTGAGGGGGGCGGACCGGGCCCCGAGGCTGAAGGTCATGGCCGCTAGGGCGAGCCCGGCGAGGCGGTGGATAGGCTGACGCATGGGGTGGTCCTCCCAGGGTGGAGACAAACAAGCGACGGGCCATCTCGGGCGGGGCCCGGTTTCCGGAAAATTCCTGGATTTGAAAGGGCGGCCGGAAAAGAGTTCTACCCCGACCGGGGACGGGGTTCAGTTGAGGGCCGAAGTCCGGGTGGAGAGGGGCGCCGGCGCCGGGCTGGGTTCGGTGGGGGCGGCCACTTCCGCCGGGGGCTGGGGCTGATCCCACAGGTCCCGGTAGGCCTGGCTGTAGTTCATGAGCTGGGCGTTCATGGTGGCCAGGCGGTCGGCGGGGCGGGGCGCCGTGGCCGGTCCCAGGGCGGTGTAGCCCAGGCCGGCCCGCTCCCCTTCCACCGTGAAGCCCATCAGTTCCAGGATGGTGGGGAGCATGTCGAAGTGGGTGACTTGCTCGGTGTTCTTGGTGAGCTTGCGGTGACCGGTCATCAGCAGGTTGAACACCGTGCGATGGGGGTTGCTGGTGAGCTTGTCGTAGGCGGTGTTGCCCATGGCCAGGTGATCTCCCTGGACCACCACCGCCACCTTGTCCATCCAGCCGTTTTTCTCGATGTGCTCGATGAACTCCGCAACCTGGTTGGCGGTGCATTCCACGATGCCCTCGAAGTCACTGTAGCCGTCCCGCCGGCAGCGGGTGGAGAGCTGGCCGTAGGGGTGGTGGGTGTCGATGGTGAGGAGGGTCAGGTTGAAGGGCTTGCCGGCCTTCATGAGCATGGCCAACTCTCCCCGGGCGCGGCGGAACAGGTCGTCGTCATAGAGGCCCCAGCCGCTCATGGTTTCCTGCTTTTCCCCCAGGCCGATCCATTCTTCCCGCCCCACCACCTTCTTGTAGTGGTGGTCGGAGAGGAACTTGCCCACCCCGGCGAATTCCAGGCTGGAGCCGTTGAGGAAGGTGTTGCTGTAGCCCTGGCGGGCCAGGATGTCGCCGAGGCAGGTGGCCCGGGGCAGGAAGCGGGCCACCTTCTCCCCTTGCTCGTTGCCGCTGAACATGGCCAGGGACTTCAAGGGCATGCCGCATTGGGAAGAGACGATGCCGGCAATGGTGAAGTGGGCGCCGGGCATCTGCTGGTAGTCCTCGAAGGACACCGCCCCCCGGTCCTTGAGGGCGTTGAGGCGGGCCAGCAGGTCATGGCCGAAGAGATTGGGGTCGGAGTAGGTGTTCTCCAGGCTCTCCACATAGATCAGCACCAGGTTCCTGGGTTTTTCCTTGCCCTTGCTGGTCGCCAGGCGAGGGGCCACGTAGGAGCCGGAAAAGTAGTCCGGCCCGAAGTACTGGCGCACGTAGCTCACCAGGGAAAAGCTGTCGATGAAGTAGATCGCCCCGGCCAGGGCCACCAGCCAGGGCAGGCGCCGATGGAATACCCGGTGTCCCAAGGCCACCGCCAGATGGCCGGCCCGGCCGAGCCCGTTCCAGGCTGCTCCCAGGGCCGCGCCGATCCGCGCCCAGGTGGCGCTGACCCCATGGACCCGGCTGTAGCCGATGAATGCGTCCACCCCCCACAGGCCCAGACCCATGCCCATGGGTAGCACCAGCGCCCGGCGGACGAAGCGCCAGAACAGTTCCGGATCGCTGTTGAGCAGCCCCGAAGCGCCGAAGGACAGGTGGTAGAGCACTTGGTCCACCGTGACCGAGCCGAATTCGTCCGTCAGCCAGTCCGACACCCCATAGAGCAGGCAGCCCAGGAGATAGGCGAGGGGCTTGGCGACAGATCGGAGACGCATGGCTGAGACCCTCCAGGAGGGAACCCGGAAATCGGGGGGTGCGCAATGTTACCGAGTTATGAAACCTGCAGGAATTTCTGATGAATTCTTCGGGACGGAAAGTTGTTTCAGGCTGCAAATGGGCATGCTGGCGTTTTTCCGGGCAAACGAGGCTGGGTCGGGAAATTGGACATGATCGGTCGATTCCGCTAGAAGCAGGTTGCGGAAAAAAGTTGATGGCCGATCGGCGTTTCTCGGCGGCGGATCAAAGATCCTGAAATTTGCGGTGGCATCCCATGAATCAAAAGACGAATACCCCGAGTCCCCTTCCTGCAGGCAAGCAGTCGCGGCAGCTGCGTTTGGTGAATGTCTTGGAAGGTTGTGCCTACGGCATCAGGCAGCCGGTGCTGGTGGCGCTCCACCGTGGGTCAAACAGGTCCCGGCCGGATTGGGTGTCAATCGATCAATCTATCGGGCAGATCGCCCAGGCTCCGTGGCAGCCGGGGGCCGGGGAGGAGGGGTGGGTGGATGGGCTTGCCGGCCGGATCGCCCATCTGGCCATCGACGGAATGGTCCAGGCGGGCCTGCCGGTCTTCGGCAAGGGGCGGCTGCTGGGGGTGCGCGGGCAGGGAGCGGATACCTGGGAATGCCTGTTGGCCCTGCCCTATGCGCCAGACCTCGCGAAACCCTGTTTTGAAGCCCTGGCCTGGGCTACGCGGTGCGTCTGGACCCTGATTGACCGGGGGTGTTCCCCGGAAACCCAGGGCTTGGTCCTGGCCCAGCAGGCAGCGTTGATCAAGGAGTTGGGCACGAAACGGCAAAAAGGTACCAATACCTTGCGATTCCTGGGGGCGGCCCACGAGGCGGGCATTCCCTGGAACCCCGTCGCGAATTTGTACCACCAGTACGGGTGGGGCGCCCGCCAGGTCTGGGCCAACAGCAGCATTCTCGATACCACCTCCGGGTTGGCGGTGACCCTCGCCCGGAACAAGCAGGCCTGCGCCCTGGTTTTGCGGCGGGCCGGGCTGCCCGTTCCGGATCATGGGTTGGCGAAAAATCTGGAAGAGGCCCGGGGAATCGCCGAGCGCCTCGGCTATCCGGTGGTGATCAAGCCCGTGAATCTGGATGGAGGGGTGGGGGTGGCCGCCGGATTGCAGAACGTGGAGCAGCTGGAGCAGGCATGGGCCAAGACCATCCTCCACAGCAACTCCATTCTCGTGGAGAAGCACCAGCCGGGGGAGGATTACCGCCTGATTGTCTTCAATGGTCGACTGGTGTGGGCAGTCGGACGGCAGCCCGCCGGCGTGACGGGCGATGGGGGCCTGTCGATTGCCGAGCTGGTCGCCCGAGCCAACCTGGACCCCCGGCGTGGCTATCATGCCACGGCCACCTTGCGCCCTCTGAGTCTGGACGAGGAGGCCTTGGACCTGCTTGCCGAGGACGGGTATTCAGCGGCCACGGTTTTGCCGGCAGGACAGTTCGCACGCTTGCGGCGGGCCTCCAATCTTTCCTCGGGCGGGCTACCCGTGGTTGTGACCGATCAGGTCCACCCGGACAACCGCAGTCTGGTGGAGCGCGCCGCCAGTCTGCTCCGCCTGGATCTGGCGGGGGTGGATTTGATCGTTCCGGATATCACTGTCTCCTGGCGAAACAGCGGCGGAGGGATCATCGAGGTGAACGCCCAGCCCCAGCTTGTTGCCGCATCTCAATCCCACCTCTACAGAACGATCCTGGAGGCGCGGGTGACCGGCCGGGGCCGCATTCCCGTCGTGGCGTTCGTGGGGCGCGACGCCCTGGCCATCGCCGAGGGCGTCCTGCAGGGGCTGGGGGATCTTCGACCGGTTACCGGTCTGGCTTCCCGCAAGGGTTTGTGGCTGGGCGAGGAATTCGTGGGGCGGGCGGGCCTGTCGCCCTTTGCAGCGGGCAGGGGGATGTTGTTGCAGCGTGAAACCGAGGCCCTGCTGATCGTGGTCGATGACGATTCGTTACTCCGGACCGGGCTGCCATGCGATGCTTATGACGCATTGGTGGTAGCCCATCCGCACGAAGGCCCCGAAGCCAACGTGGCATGGCTTCCCCGTAGCCTGGAGATGATTCTGGATAATTGTGTCGGGGATGTAGTCCTGAGCAACCAAGGTTTGGCGCATGCCCTTCAGAAGATGGGTGTGAGGTTCCCGAAAACCCTTCGGGTGATGCCGAATGCTGAAGAAATGATGGGGCTGGTGGCGCGGCAGGTGGCCGATCTGGCAGCAGCTTTGACCAAGAGGAACGGATGACGCCATGACTGTGCTTGCCCACGCCTGTGAATACTTTGAACAGTCCCGCGATGAAAGGCTGTCCAGCCAATACATTTTTGATTTGCCTAGGCAGGCAAAGACCTTCGTGGGCCTGGGCTGCCACCAGCGCATCCGCTATCAGACCGATGGTTTTCACATCGAAAGCCGAGGCCAGATCACCCGTTTGCCGCCGGTTCAGGATCCTCTTCCGGCCATGGGTGCGCTCCTGGATCCCGGTTTTCCCAGTTTCTGGATGGTGAGCCCGGATCTGGCCCGTCAGGCCCATGATCCTGACGTGCCCCTGATCATCTGCCTGCAGCCCAGCATGGAGATTCAGGTGTGCGGCTTCGAAATGCCCGCCGCTGCGCCGCCCAGGGGCGACGGAGCGGCCGCCCAGGGCTGGGAGACCGAGTCCGACCAAGTCTTTCTGGAGCGTTTGAAAAGCGCCATCGAGATTCTCCAGGCCTATCCCCAGGGCAAAATGATCATCACCCGACCCTACCAGCGCCCGATTGGCGGCCGCGACCCGTTTGAGCTCTTCAAGTGGTTTGCCCGGACCGAATCCCATGCGGCCTGCAACCATTTCCTGAAGGTCGATGATGCCGTCTTCTCCCTGGGTTGTAGTCCGGAAAACGTTTTTGAGGTCCACGATGGACGCCTGGCTTTCGATGTTGTCGCGGGCACGCGAGGCGTGTCCCCGGATCCGGTTGTAGACGCCCGCTGGCTTGCCGCGCTGCAAGCCGACCCCAAGGAGCGGCGCGAGCATCTGATGGCCTTTGATCGCTACAAGTCCCGGATCGAAACCCTGATCAGGCCGGGCAGCCTTGTCGTGGAGCAGCTCATGCAGGTGCTGCAGTTGGGCAATGTGCGCCATCTCTACTCGCGCCTCTCCGGGGAGATGGGGCCGGATTTGAACTGGGCTACCCTTCTGGCCGCTTCGTTTCCCGCCTTGAGCTCCTATCCCGATGCCCTCCAGCCCCTGGCGGATAACGCCAGCCAGCCGCTGCGCTTCTATGGCGGCATTCTGGGCCGGGTTTCCGCCGATCAACGCCAGTCAGCCTTCTACCTTAACCTGCGGGCCGCGTTGGCCAGGCGGGACGTGCTCTTCACCCAGGGTGGGGTCGGTGTCATCGCTGAATCGGAGCCCGAAAAAGAGCTGCTGGAAGTCAAGAACAAACTTAGCGGGCTGATGAAGGCCGTGGCCGGCTGGGAAGCAGGGTCCGGGGCTGCCTGATCGGGCGCCTGTGCCTGGCCTGGGCCGGATTGGAAGGTAGGGGGTATGGCGGCCTCCCGGTAACGGTGAGCAATGCCTTCGGATCCGCGCAGAAGGGTCCGGCCCCCTCTGCCAGGCTCCTTGCGGCTGTCCATGCCAGTCCGGGAGTACTGAACCCAAGCCTTTGAATTCCCGACGCATCCACCATCAGACCCACCATTTCCGGCCCCTCTTCCCAAGCTGACCTGCCCCCCATGCCCACCGAACGCCCCGAATCCCTTGCCGCCCTTTACCGCGCCCTGTGGCACCACGCCGAGGGGGCCCGGGGCAGCATCGTGCTGGCCTTTGCCATGCTCCTGGCTTCCCAGCTCTTCAAATTGGGGGTGCCCTGGGTGGCGGGCCAGGCCATTGATGCCATCCAGCATGGCGGATTGGCCGGGTTGGCGGAGGCGGCCCGCTGGCTGCTGCTGGTGTTCGCCGCCACGGTGGCGAGCTGGGCGCTCCATGGGCCGGGGCGGATCCTGGAGCGCAACGTGGCGCTAAGGGTCAAGGAAAAGCTGGTGGGGCGGCTGATGGAGAGCCTGCTGGCCGCGCCCCTGGCCTGGCACCGCCGCCACCATTCCGGCGAGACCACCCACCGGGTGCAGCAAAGCACCCATGCCCTCTACGACTTCGCCCAGAGCCAGTTCATCTATTTGCAGAATACCGTGCGGCTGGTGGGCCCGGTGGTGGCCCTGTGGCTGATCTCGCCCCTGGTGGGGATGGTGGCGGTGGCGGGCTACGCCTGCCTGGGGGGCATCATCGTGATTTTCGACCGGCGCATGATGGGTCTGGCCATGACCGAGAACCACGCCGAGCGGCGTTACACCGCCGCCCTGGTGGACGCCCTGGGCAACGTGGAAAGCCTCTTTGCCCTGCGCCGGGGGCGGGGGGTGGCGGCCCTGGTGATGGGGCGGCTGCGGGCCTCCTTCGCGCCCCTGCGCCGCGGCATCGTCCTCAACGAAGCCAAGTGGGCCACGGTGGATCTGCTCTCCAGCCTGCTGTGGTGCGTGCTGGTGGCCCTCTATGCCTGGCAGGCTTCCGGCCCGGCCGCCGCTGGGGTGGCGGCGGGGGCGGTGGCCACGGTGGCCCTAGGCAAGGTGTTCATGGTCTATGAATACGCCCAGCAGGCCGGCGGGGTGATCACCGCCATTGCTGCCCATTTCCAGTCCCTGGCCCGCCAGCGCTCCGATTACGCCGCCGGCCACCCCATTCTCCAGGCCCCCCGGGCGGTGCCTTCCCTGGCGCCCCGGGCCAGTGGCTGGCGGCAACTGGGCCTGGCCGGGGTGCGTCATTTTCACGATGGGGATGAGGCCGAGGCGGCCCCAGCCCTGGCCGGGGTGGATCTCACCCTGGAGCGGGGCCTGCGCTACGCCCTGGTGGGCCCCAGCGGGGCCGGCAAGACCACCCTGATGCGGGTGCTGGCGGGGCTGGAAACGCCGGCCCAGGGCCAGGTGCTGCTGGATGGGGTGGCGGTGGCGGAGGGGTACGCCCGATTGCGCCAGGAGGCCACCCTGATTCCCCAGCAGGCCGAGATTTTCGAGGGCAGCCTGGCGGAGAACCTGTTGCTGGGGGAAGAGGCCGGCCCCGAGCGGATCCATGAAGCCCTGCGGGCGGCCTGTGCCGAGGGCTTCGTGGCGGCCCAGCCGGCGGGGCTGGCGGCGCCGGTGGCGGAGGGGGGCGCCAACTGGTCCGGCGGCCAGCGCCAGCGCCTGGCCCTGGCCCGGGGCACCCTGGCGGCGGAGGGCAGCGCCCTGGTGCTGCTGGACGAACCCACCGCCAGCCTGGACCCGGAAACCGAGGCCCGCCTGTATGAGCGGATCTTCCAGCACTTCCGGGAGGCCTGCGTGGTCTCCTCGGTGCACCGGCTGCATCTGCTGGAGCGCTTCGACCGGGTGATCCTGATGGAAACTGGCCGGGTGGTGGGGGTGGGCACGGTGGCCGAGCTGGCCCTGGGTTCGCCCCTGTTCCGGGCCCTGCTGGATGCCCAGGGGGCCGGTGCATGAAAGGCCTGGCGATCCTGTCGAGCCTGTTGGTGGCGGTGAGCGGTTGTTCGATTCTGGCGGTGGCGGACGCCACGGTGACGGTGGCCGCCACGGCGGTGAAGGCCGGCGCGGCGGTGGCCGGGGCCGCCATCGACGTGACCGCTGCCGGGGTGCGGGCGGTGACCGCCGAGGACAAGCCGGCGGACAAGGCCAAGGGGGCGGATTAGGGCCGGCGGTGGTTTTCCGCCCCGGAGCGCGCTTGCCTGTCGATGGCCGATTGCGTGGTGCGCAAGCGCACCCTACGAATTCTGGGTGATTGGGGTGGACTGGAAAGGAGGGATGGGGCAGTGAAACCACGAATCAGCATGGTGACCCTCGGCGTGGGGGATCTGGCGGCGGCGGTCCAGTTCTACGAGCATGGGCTGGGCTTCCCCCGCATGGCTTCGCCCCCCGAGGTGGCGTTCTTCACCCTCAACGGCACCTGGCTGGGGCTGTATGGCCGTGAAGCCCTGGCTGAAGACGCTCGGGTGTCGCCCCAGGGGACGGGCTTCGCGGCATTCACCCTGGCCCATAACGTGGCTTCGGAGCAAGAGGTGGATGAAGTGGTGGCCCAGGCCGTGGCCGCCGGCGCGAGCCTGGTGAAAAAGCCCGAGAAGGTGTTCTGGGGGGGCTATAGCGGCTACTTCAAGGATCTGGATGGCCACTTGTGGGAGGTGGCCCACAACCCCTTGTTCTGGGTCGGCCCCAAGGATGAAGGCCCGTGAGGTCGTGGGCAGGCCCTTCGCCCCGGGGGTCGAGGGGCCTCAAGCGGCCGTCAGGCCCTGTTCCAGCAGTCGTGCCACCAGGTCGTTGAGGTCGATCCCCTGGGTGGTGGCTTCTGCCCGCAGGCGGGCGGCCAGGTCCGCCGGGATCTTCACGGCGAAGGGCACCAGGCCCTTTTCCTGGTCCAGCTTGCGCTGGGCCTTGCGATCCAGGGGGGCTTCGCCGCCGAAACGGCCCGGGGCGCTGCCTTGCTTCAGGCGGTTGTTGATCTTGAGTCCCTTGTTCTTTTCCAGGTCGGTGAGTTTCACGGGGTGGGTCCTTGGGGATGGGAGGCGGCATGGTAGCCGTTCCAGAGGGGAAGCCAAACCCGGATGCGCAGCCCCGGGTGGGTGTTGTCGGCCCTGACCCGGCCGCCGTGGGCTTGGGCGATGCCTTTGACCAGGGCCAGGCCGATTCCGCTGCCGGTGTCGCCGGAGCGGCTTGGGTCGGCCCGGTAGAAGCGGTCGAAGAGGCGGGGCAGGGCGGCTTCCGGCACCCCGGGTCCCTGGTCCGCCACCTCCAGCAAGGCTTCCTGCCCTGCCTGCGCCAAACTCAGCCGGATCGGCCCGGCGCCGTGGAGGCAGGCGTTTTCCAGCAGGTTCTGGCACAACTGAAAAAGGAGGTCCCGGTCGCCTGGCACTTCCAGGGGCGTCAGGGCCAGGGTCAGGGGGTAGCCCTGGCGTTCCGCCAGGGCTTCGTAGAGTTCCCCGGCATCCTCGGCAATCCGGGCCAGGTTGCAGGGGTCGTGCTGGATGGACCAGTTGCCCGCCTCCAGGCGGGCCAGCCGCAGGAGGGCGGAGAAGGCGTGGAGCAGCCTTTCCGTCTGGCCCCCGAGGGCCTCCAGGCGGGGAGCCAGGGGGGAAGCCCGGGCGGCATCGCTGGCCAGGGTTTCGTCGATGGCGTTGGACAGGGCGATGAGGGGACGGCGCAGGTCGTGGGCCAGGGCGCTGGAGATGTGGCGGGTGGCCTCCACCTGGTGCTCGATCTCGTCGAAGGCTTCGTTGAAGCGCACCGCCAGCTGGTCCAGCTCGTCCCCCCGGGGGCCGACCGTCAGGCGGCGGGAGAGGTGGCCCTGGCGGATGGCGTCCGCCTCGGTGGCGAGGGTGCCCAGGCGGCGATGGAGCCGCCCCATGAAGAGGCCCACCAGGAGGCCGGTGGCCAGGAGCAGGAGGGCCCCCGACCACCACAACCGTTCTCCCATGGCCTGGCGAAAGCCCGCCAGGGGCGAGCGGCGCCCCACCAGCAGACGCTCGCCGCCAAAGAGGAGGAAGAGCTTGCCTTCCAGGTAGTGGCCCCCCTCATCCCGGATGCGGAACCAGGCGTCGTCCTGGGAGGGCAAGCCCCCGGGCCAGGCGGCCAGGTTGCCCGCCAGGAGGTGTCCATCCGGGGCTGCCAGGGCATAGATCGCGTCGGGATCCATGGGGGAGGCGGCCCGGGCAGAGAGTTCCGCCGTCAGGCCATCCAGGCCCTTGTCGTGGAGGTGGCCGTCCAGAGCCAGGATCTCCTGCTCGATGGCGGCATGGACTTCGTTCCGGATGTGCTCCTCAGCCTCCTGGTAGAGGGGCCAGAACACCGCCGCCACGATGCAGCCCATCACCAGGGGCATCAGCAGGGCGAAGCGCAGGAAGGGGCTGGCGAGCCAGCGGAAGCCGAGGTGCCCGTTCATTCGGCCCGGCCCAGGCGGTAGCCGGCGCCCCGCACGGTGTGGATCAGGGGCGGTTGGCCGGGCAGATCCACCTTGGCCCGCAGGTTGGAGATATGCACGTCGATCACGTTGGTGCGGGGGTCGAAGTGGTAGTCCCACACCCCCTCCAGCAGCATGGTGCGGGTCACCACCTGTTCGGCGTGGCGCATCAGGTATTCCAGCAGGCGGAATTCCTTGGGCTTGAGCTCCACCGCCCGGCCGGCCCGGGTGACGGTGTGGCGCAGCAGGTTCATTTCCAGGTCCGCCACGGCCAAGCGGGTGGCTTCCCCCTGGGGCTCCGGGCGGACCCGGCGCTGGAGGGCTTCCAGGCGGGCCAGGAGTTCGGCGCTGGCGAAGGGTTTCACCAGGTAGTCGTCGCCGCCGGCCCGCAGGCCCTCCACCCGGTCATCCACCTCCCCCAGGGCGGAGAGGATCAGCACCGGGGTGGTGATTTCCGAGGCCCGCAGGGTGCGCAGCACCGCCAGTCCGTCCACCCGGGGCAGCATGCGGTCCAGCACGATGGCGTCGAAGTTCTCGGTGGTGGCCAGGAACAGGCCTTCCCGGCCGTCCCGGGCCAGGTCCACCACGTGGCCGGCCTCCCGCAGCCCCCGGGCGGTGAAGTGGGCCTGTTCGGCGTCGTCCTCCACCAACAGGATCTTCATTTGGGCTTGGCCGGGACAGCGGCGGGCAGGATCAGCAGGGGTTGGGCCTTGTCCCGGCTCAGGCCCTGGGCGGCCAGGGCGGCGCGGTCGGCCCGTTGCAGGTGGGCCAGGACGCATGGGCCGGCGGCGGTCACCAGGCTGTCCAGGCGGGGGGTCAGGCGGCGGTTGTGGGCGGTGACCCCCTGCACCCGCAGGGTTCGCAGGTCCGGACAGCCGGGGGCCAGATCGATCAGATAGGGTTCCTCCACCCCCAACCAGAGTACCAGCCGGGTGGCGGAAAGCGGCTTCCAGCCATAGGCGCGGGTGACTCGCACCGAGGCGGCATCCGGGCTGGCGACGGGCGCTTTTTGCTCCCGGCCGGGAGCGGCCCCGGCCAGGGCGTTGGCCCCGGCCAATCCCAGGGCGGCAAGTCCGATCCACCGGAAGAGGCCAAGGATTTTCATGCTGTCTCCGCAGGGAAGGACGATAGGATAGCGTTCCTGCGGCGTCCCCCAAAATACCACCGCCGCCCCGGTCCCGGGGAGGGGCGGGGCGGCGGCAGGCCGGGCAGGCGCCGGTCAGTTGGCCGGGGCGGCGGGCGTCGCGGCGGGCTTCTTGGCCTTGGCGGGCTTCTTGACGGCGTGCTTCTTCGCCGCCTTCTTGGGTGGGTTGGTCGGGGCTGCGTCTTCGGCGGCGCAGGCCAGGCCGGTGCCCAGGGTGAACAGGGTAGCCAGGGCGGCGGCGCCGAGCTTGATGCGGGAAACGCGGGTCATGGGACTTCTCCTCGGAGGTTCGATTCGGATGACCGACGGGAAGCCCCCGTCGTCGAGGACAAGTTTCCCGTTTCCCGCCTCATGGCGACCTCGACGGGAGATGAAGAGTTCTTAATCTTCGGCCCGATCTGCCTTCCGGCCACTCCCGCGGTGAACGAGAACACGCTCTAGCGCCCGGGATGGCCCGGCTTGATCCTCCCCGCCGAACCGCCGTCATGGCTGGCCAAGGCCTCCTGCCAGGCGGCAACCACCCGGAGTTGTTGCTCCCAGGGGATGTTCCAGCTGACCTCCGCATCGTCCCCCAGGTCCAGGGGCGGCAGGAATTCGCACTCCAGGGAGGGCCCGCTCGGGACGGATCCCGACCAAATAGTAGCCATGATGCTGTCTCCGATTGTTATCAGCGGCCGCCACGGGTGGGTCCGTGGGCGACAAACCCTATTCATTCATATTAGGACGCCCGGGAATGGTTTGCCGAAAGGACGCGGGCAGCTCCCGGGCGGGCCGCCGGCGCTTTGTCGGGGAGCGCGCCTCCTGGGGGCCCTTTGTCGTCTAGCCGACAGGCGCCGGCCAGGGCCCATGCCCGGAAAACCTCGGGACGGCGGGGGCGGGCCGGCTGGCCTCCATTTTGCTCAAGGCTGGGTGTTGCCTTCCGCCGGTCCTCGCCATGACCCATTCCGCTGTTTCCGTCCCGCCCCGAGGACGTTTTCGCCGCATCGACGCCGACACCGCCGCCGATCTCATCATCCGCCGCCGCCAGGGGGTGCTGCCCAGTCTGGCCCTGTTCGACTCCCGGGACCGGGCCGCCTTCGACGGGGGTCATGTCCAGGGGGCGGCCCATCTCACTGACGCCGGCTTCGCCGCCGCCATGGCCGGCCTGTCCCGGGCCTCGCCGGTGCTCATCTATTGCTACCACGGCAACGCCAGCCAGACCTGGGCCGGCATGTTCGCAGACTTCCGCTACCAGGAGGTATATAGCGTGGATGGGGGATATGCCTTCCTGGCAGGTGCCCTGGAGCGGCGGGCCTGGCGCGGTGGCGCGGCGGCGCCCGACCCCAGCCCGGCCCTGGCGGCCTTTCTGGCGGAATACGCTTTTGACGGCGCCCATCTGGAGCAGCCCCGGGCTCATGGTCTGACCCCCTTGATGCGGGCGGCGCTGGTGGGGCGCCTGGATCTGGTGGAGGAACTGCTGGCCTGCGGGGTGGCGGTCAATACCCGGAACAGCGATGGCAACAACGCCCTGTGGCTGGCCTGCGTGTCCGGTAACGGGGCGCTGGTGGACCGCCTGGTGGCGGCCGGCATCGACCAGGACAATCGTAACGACATGGGGGCCACTTGCCTGATGTACGCGGCTTCCAG
Source organism: Rhodocyclaceae bacterium (assembly GCA_034004685.1). Classification (GTDB taxonomy): domain Bacteria; phylum Pseudomonadota; class Gammaproteobacteria; order Burkholderiales; family Rhodocyclaceae; genus JAEUNX01. The sequence goes on from JAVEWG010000041.1 coordinate 29,855, forward strand.
CGGCAAACACGAGATGGTGGCGCGGCTCCTGGCGGCCGGGGCCGACCCCCGGATCCGCAATTTTGATGACGCCCGGGCGGTGGATTTGTGCGCCACCCGGGCCTGCCTCAAGCTGCTGCGGGGCCTGGCCTAGGGGCTTCGGCGGATCCCTGGCATGCCGGTGGCGCCCGGCGGTGGCGCTATCATGATGATGGGTCGATCAATCAAGGGGCGCGCGGAATGGGGCCAAGCCTGGGGTTCGAGGGCCGGCGGGTGGTGGTGAGCGGGGCTGCGTCGGGGATCGGTCGGGCGACCGCTGAACTGATCCGGGATCTGGGGGCCCGGGTCGTGGCCCTGGATTGGAAGCCGGTGGATCTGCCCGGCGTGGAGTACTTGCCGGTGGACCTGGGAGAGCGGGCCTCCATCGAGGCGGCGGTCAAGGCGCTGGGATCCGGCGAGATCCACGCCCTGTGCAACGTGGCCGCGGCGCCCTCGGGCTGCGGGCTGCCGCCGGAGCGCATCGTGGCCATCAATTATGTGGGCACCCGCCACCTCACCGAAGCCCTGGTGCCGCACATCGGCCGGGGGGGTGCCATTGTCTGTGTGTCCTCGGGGGCGGCCCGGGGCTGGCGGGAGAAGGCGGCCCTGCTGCGGCCCCTGGTGGCCGCCGAAGGCTTTGACGGCGCGCTGGCCTGGCTGAAGGATCATGCGCCCCTGCCGGACCCCTATCCTTTTTCGAAGGAGGCCATCAACTGGTGGACGCGCCTGGCGGTGCCCGATCTCACCCGCCGCCATGGCATCCGCCTCAACGTGGTGGCGCCGGGTCTGGTGGATACCCAGCAACCCCGCCAATCCACCGTGGGCAGTTATGAGCAGCTGGTGGCGGGCTTCACCCGCTACGTGGAGCGCATCGGCCAGCCCCGGGAACTGGCCTGGCCCATCGCCTTTCTCGCGTCCCCGGCGTCCGCCTTTGTGAACGGCCAGCTCATGGAAGTGGATGGCGGCATGCTGACCATCGCCGGGGTCGAGCAAGGTCCGGGCTGAGGCCGGTCCCGGCCTGGGGGGCGGCGCTGTGCGTTGAGGCCCATCCGGGTTTTTCTCGGTCGATCTTGGGGGAGCGGTGCGCGAGGGGCTCCTGCTGTCCTGGGCTGCCCAAGTAAAATGTCCGCTGCAAGACAATCCTCCTTCATCCGGACGACGA
>JAVEWG010000042.1:0-30730 GCA_034004685.1 Rhodocyclaceae bacterium
TTCATTCTCGATGTGCTGAAGCACTACGTGACCTACGAAGCTTATTTCCGGCTGGTACAGGTGGGCGATGATGATCCGCACGTCGAGCGCAAGAAGGCGGCGCGGGCGCTGGCGCGGACGCTGGCTTTCCATGAGGTGAACCTGCGTACCAAGACCGAAGTGATGGTCGAACATTTCCGTACCCATGTGCGCCACAAGATCGGCGGGCGGGCCAAGGCGATGGTGGTGACGGATGGCCGCTTGCACGCGGTGCGCTACAAGCAGACTTTTGACCGCTACATCGCCGAGAAGGGCTATACCGACGTGAAAACCCTGGTGGCGTTTTCCGGCGTGGTGGAAGACCCGGAGGCGCCGGGCAAGACGTGGACCGAAGTTGGCATGAACGGTGGCATCAAGGAAACCGAGCTGCCGGAACGCTTCGACAGCAACGAATACCAGGTGTTGCTGGTGGCGGAGAAGTACCAGACGGGTTTCGACCAGCCTTTGCTGCATACGATGTACGTGGATCGCAAACTGACCGGTCTGCAGGCGGTGCAGACCTTGTCGCGCCTGAACCGGACCTGTGCCGGCAAGGAAGATACCTTCATCCTCGATTTCCGGAACAAGCCGGAAGAAATCTTCAAGGCCTTCAAACCGTATTACGAGGACACGCCGACCGAACCACTGACCGATGCCCAGCATTTGTATCGGCTTCATCACCAGATCGAGGAGCTTGGCCTGATCTACGAAGAGGAGGTCAAAGCCTTTAGCGCGGTGTATTTCAAACCCCGCCGCAAGGAGACGATTCATGACCATGCGGCCATGAACGGCATCCTTGATCAGGCGGTGGATCGTTTCCAGGAACGGGACGAGGAAGCGCGTGAGGAGATCAAGGCGCTGCTGGTGAATTTCCGCAATCTCTACGGCTTTCTCTCGCAGGTGATTCCCTATCAGGACAGCGATCTGGAATTGCTCTACACCTACCTGCGTTTCCTGCTGACCAAGTTGCCCAGGCGCGAGGGTTCCGGCCCGGCGCATCTAGAGGATGAGGTAGAGCTGCAGTATTACCGCTTGCAGAAGATCAGCGAGGGGCAGATTGATCTGAACTCAGGGGATGGTCAGCCACTGAAAGGCCCCGGCGATGTTGGTACCGGGCAGCAGGATGAAACCATTCGTTTGTCCGAGTTGATCGATATTCTCAACGAGCGTTTTGGCACCGATTTCACCCAAGCCGACCAGCTGTTTTTCGATCAGATTCAGGAAGAAGCCATCGAGAGCGAGGTCTTGCGCAAGGCGGCGGCTTCAAATTCGAAGGAGGATTTCCGCTATGTCTTCGAGAAGGCCTTTGAAGGCCTGGTGATCGACCGGATGGACGGCAACGAGGATATCTTCGGCAAGCTGATGAGCGATGGCGAGTTTCGCCGGCTGGCGATGGAGCACCTGTTGCACAAGGTGTATGGCGCATTGAAGGGTAATGGTGGTCCGGATCAATCTCGGATACAACTCGGGATATGACCAATATCGGCCACTGGGGAATGGGTGACCTGGAAGTGGTTTTGCGCAAGTCACGGGATTTCGAGAAGGCGAAGCCGCTTATCGAACGTGCTTATCAAGAAAACCAAATCCGGCCAGGCGTGGCGTTCGCAAGCTGGCGTTGAGCGCCGATCCTGAGCGCCGGATCTGGCCGTGTGCCAGCAACGAGCCGCCACCATTTACATCACTGACTTGGATCGAGCGGGAATTTCACTCCACCGCCACCCCAGGCTCGGCCGGTTCGCCAAGGGCCGGGCGGCGCATCAGGAACGGCAGGGGCATGACGATCAGGGTGAGGAACATCATCAGCCGGAAGTCCTGCAGATAGGCCAGCACCGCCGCCTGGCGGGTGACTTCGGCGTTGACCAAGGCCAGGCCGGTGGGGGAGGCGAGGTTGATGGCGCCGGACTCGGCGGCCTGGCGCAGGGGCAGGCTGAAGGGGTTGATGAAGCCCGCCAGGGCCCCATGGTTGGCCTGGGTCCACTGGGCCAGGTTGCTCACCACGATGGAAATCCCAATGCTGCTGCCCAGATTGCGCAGCAGGCTGTAGATGGCCGTTCCCTCGGTGCGGAAATGGGGTGCCAGGGTGGCAAAAGTCAGGGTGGAGGTGGGGGTGAAGGCGAAGCCCAGGCCCAGGCCCTGCACCACCCCGGTCCGGATCACCTCGGCGGCGGTCACGTCGGCAGTGAAGTGGGTCATCTCCCACATGGAGAAGGCGATCAGCCCCATGCCCAGGAAGATCACGTGGCGGCCATCCACCCGGCTGGCAAGTCGGCCGAAGGCCATCATTGCCAGCATGGTGCCGATGCCTCGCGGCGCCAGCACCAATCCCACGTCGAGCACGGGCAGCCCCCCCAGGTGCTGGAGGAACGGGGGCAGCAGGGCCATGGTGGAGAACATCACCGCGCCGATGGTGAAGATGAGCACCAGGCCGATGCTGAATTGGCGGTCCCGGAAAATCGCCGGCTCCATGAAGGGCCGCGGGTGGGTGAAGATGTGGGCCAGGAACAGGTAAAACATCAGGCCGGCCAGGAGCGCCTCCGCGACCACCTCCGGGCTGGCGAACCAGTCCAGGGATTCGCCCCGGTCCAGCATCATCTGGAATGCCCCGATGGCGAGGCTGAGGAAGGCATAGCCCAGCAGATCGAAGGGCCGGGAGCGGTCGATGGGGGTTTCCCGCACATAGGCGGCCAGGCCGAACCAGGCTAGCAGGCCGAAGGGCAGGTTGATGTAGAACACCCAGCGCCAGTTGTAGTACTCGGTGAGCCAGCCCCCCAGGGTGGGGCCAAGGATCGGGCCGACCATCACCCCCACCCCCCACATGGCCATGGCCCGGGCGTGTTCCGAAGGGGCAAAGGTGTCCAGCATCACCGCTTGGGACAAGGGCACCAGGCAGGCGCCGAACAGGCCCTGCAACACCCGGAAGATCACGATCTGGGTCAGGCTCTGGGCCGCTCCGCAGAGCATCGAGGCAATCGTGAAGCCGGCCACCGCCCACATGAACACCCGTTTGCGGCCGAAGCGGGAGGTGACGAAACCGGTCAGGGGGATGAACACGGCCGCCGCCACGATGTAGGAGGTGAGCACCCAGGAAATCTGCCCCTGGGTGGCCCCCATCGACCCCTGCATATGGGGCAGGGCCACGTTGGCGATGGTGGAGTCCAGGGCCTGCATGGTGGTGGCCAGCATCACCGCCAGCACCACGAACCCCCGGTGGGCGGTGTCACCCCCCGGTTGGGCTGCGGCGCTCATTGCCCCACCCTCACCAGGACATCCCCAAGAGCTTGCGCCGATGGCCGGTGTCCACCTCCACGACGGCGCTCAGGCCCACCCGCATGGGAGGCTGCTCGCTGGCATCGTCGAGGCGGATCCGAACCGGTACCCGCTGGGCGATCTTGACCCAGTTGCCGGTGGCGTTCTGGGCCGGGATCAGGGAAAACTCAGCGCCGGTGGCCGGGCTCAGGCTATCCACCACGCCCTTCCAGACCACCCCGGGATAGGTATCCAGGCGCACGGTGGCAGGCTGGCCGGGCCGGATGTGGGTGAGTTCCGTCTCGGTGAAGTTGGCCTCGATCCACGGCCTGCCGCTCACCACCAGGGCCATGGCGGTATCCCCCACCGAAATGTACTGCCCCGGCTGGGGAGGCTTGCTGACGATGCCCGCCAGGGCCGCCCGCACCTCCACCCGCTCCGCGTCGAGACGGGCCTGTTCCAGCTCCGCCAGAGCCGCCAGGTAGCTCGGGTGCCGTTCCACCGGGGCATCCACGTTGCCGGCCAGGGTCTCGGCGATGCGTTTCAGGTCCTGCTCCAGGGCCGGGATCTGCTGGGCGGCCAGATCCGCGTTCTGCTTGGCGTCGTCGAATCCGGCGGGGGACACGAAATTCTTGCTCAACAAATCGGCCTGACGCTGCTGGGCCTTCAGGGCAAAGGCGTGACGGGTGCGGGCCAGGGCGATCTCATACTGTTTCTCCCGGTAGCTGGCCTTCAAAGCTTCCAGCTCGGCCCGCACCTGGCCAAGCTTGGCCTCGGCCTTGCCGACAGCGATCCGGAAGGCGGCCGGATCGAGGCGGAAGAGGGGCTGGCCGGCCACCACCGCCTGGTTCTCCACCACCAGCACTTCCTTGACCGTGGCGGAGACATCGGCGCTGACCGGCACCTTGTCCGCCTTCACGTAGGCGTTGTCGGTCTCCACATAGCGCCCCCCCGCCAGGTAGATGACCGCCACCCCTCCCAGGAAAAGAGCGGGCACCACCCCCAGGAGGAGGCGGCGCTTGAGCCTTTGCCCGGCCGACATGGCCAACTCATCAGAGGAGGACTCCGGGGGATTGGATGGATTGCTCATGGGGAAACACTCTCAGACTTGTTCTTCACAGGGACAGCCAGGTTGGCGCGCATTCTCCTGAGGGCCTGGATCACCAGGGCGGTCTGCCCTTCATCCATGTCGCGCAGGGCATCGGCCCGGATGCCCACCACCACTTTGCCGATCACTTCCAGATGGCTGGCGGCCGCTGGCTGCAGAAATATCTGATGGGCCCGCCGGTCGTCTGGATCCGGCCGGCGTTCCACCAGGCCGGCACCTTCCAGTTGATCCAGCAGCCGGGCCAGGGTAATTGGCTGGACGTTCAGCAACTCGGCCAGATCCACCTGGCGGATCCCCTCGTGACTGGCCACGAACACCAGCGCCCGGGCCTTGGCCAAGGTGAGGGGGCCTTCGAGCCGCTGCTCGAAAGCCCGCCGCATCAGGCGGGAAATGTCCGCCATCAGGAATCCAAGACTCTCTTCCGGCACAGGAGATGGAACCTCAAGTAGTAAGTAATCCTTATTATATGCTCAAAGCCATATGTCTCGAAGCCCGGCTTGGGGAAAGCCATGAGCCTTTTCCGACACCCGGGCCCATAAAATCCTTGAAAGACCTATTCCCCTTCTGATACAAGGGAAATAGGTATCTCAATTGATGAATTTAATCTTCCGTCGCCGAATTCCCATGCCCCTACTTCCAAAAACAATTCGTGGCCGCCTGCTATTGGGTTTGTTGATTTCCTTGATTGGCATGCTCTCCGTGGTGATCAGCGGGCTGATCTCCGAGCGTTCGTCCATGCTTGCAGAACGGGCGGCCAAGACTCAGAACCTGGTGGAAACCGCCGTGGGGTTGGCGGCCCACTACCATGGGCTGCAACAGAAGGGGGAGCTGGACGAAACCGCAGCCCGGGCGGCCGCTCTCAAGGCGGTGGGGGCCCTACGCTATGACAAGGACAACTATTTCTGGATCAACGACCTGAACGCCCGGATGGTGATGCACCCGATCAAGCCGGACCTGGATGGTAAGGATCTGACAGACTTCAAGGATCCCAACGGGCTGCACATCTTCGTGCTCTTCGCCGAGAAGGTGAAAACCGAGGGCGGCGGCGTGGTGGCCTACCATTGGCCCAAGCCCGGGCAGGTCGATCCGGTGGCCAAGATTTCCTATGTACAGGGCTTCGCCCCCTGGGGCTGGGTGGTGGGCTCGGGCATCTACGTGGATGACGTGGAAGCCCTGTTCTGGGCCAAGGCCAAACAACTCGGCAGCGTAGCCCTGATCATCGTGGCGGGCGCCGCCCTGATCATGGCCCTGGTGCTGCGGGGCATCACCACCCAGATCCAGGAAATCAGCCAGACCATGAGCGAAGTGGAAACCCGCCACGACCTCACCCGCCGGGTGCGGGCCGACACCGGCAGCGAACTGGACCGCATCGGCACCTCCTTCAACCAGGTGGTGGCCAGCTGCCAGGACCTGGTGTGCCGGGTCGCCCAATCCGCCGGCGAGGTCCGCAAGCTGTCCGGCGGGGTCTCCCAGGGGGCCTCCGAGGTGGCCCGGGGGTCCGCCCGACAGTGTGACGCGTCCTCCGAGATGGCGGTGGCCATGGAAGAGGCCCGGGCCAGCATCCAGCAGGTGGCTGACGGTTCCAACCAGACCCGCCTGATTGCCGAGCGCTCCGGCGAGCTCTCCCGCCAGGGGGAAGTCATGGTGGCGGGCACCGCCGAGGAGATGCAGCGGATCTCCGCCGCGGTCCAGGACGCGGCCGGGCGGGTCCGGGATCTGGGCCAGCGTTCCAGCATGATCGCCGGGATGGTGGACACCATCCGGGAAATCGCCGACCAGACCAATCTGCTGGCACTGAACGCCGCCATCGAGGCGGCCCGGGCCGGCGAGCACGGCCGGGGCTTCGCGGTGGTCGCGGACGAAGTGCGCAAGCTGGCCGAACGCACCGCCCGATCCACCCAGGAAATCGTGGCGGTCATCAACGAAATCGGCACCGGCACGGCGGCGGCGGTGGGCGGCATGGAAGCCAGCTGCGGCCAGGTGGATCAGGGGGTCGCCCGGGCCCTGGCGTCTGGCAGCTCCATGGCCCAGATCCGGGCCGGCGCCGACGAGGTGGCCACGGCGGTGAATGAGGTGTTCAGCGCCCTGGCCGAGCAGACCAGCGTGGTGGATGTGGTGACCAGCCGGGTCGAGCAGATTGTCGCCATGGCCGAACAGAACCGGGCCGAGACCGATGGCATCGCCCAGGGCACCCAGCGCCTGGAACAGCTGGCCACCGAGCTGGAATCAACCGTGGGCCATTTCCGGGTCTAGGATCGGCCCCGGCGGCCTCCGTGAAAAGCGTCCTATTCCAGGGCTTCGGAGGCCGGCACCAGGGGCCTGCTGGCGCGACTGCCGCGCATCCGGCGGTCCGGATCCTGGGGATCGTTGGGGGAAATCACCACGTAGTCTTCACCCACCTCCAGAAGGATGCCGACGAAGGGGAATTCCCCCATGCTATCCACCCGGTAGCTGACCATGTCCCCCACCTTGAAGGTGGCCGGGTCGAAGTTGAACTGGAACGGGCAAGCCTCATTGCCGGGCTGCTGCATGAATTGCATGACGGTCTCCTCCAGGGGAACAACAGGGATGGGATATCCAAAAGCTATTTCGGGAGTATCCTGATCCCCTGCCGCCCCCGTCAATCCAATCACCCCCCGGCGCATCCACGCCGGCAGTATCTTGATTGCCAAAGGACCCATGGGGCCTGGCCAAAGGGAGACCACCAATATGACTCAAGCCACCATCACCGCCCCCCTACCCACCGTGGAAGAAATGCTCGCCGCCCCCGCCGAAGACTACATGTCACCGCGCCAGTTGGCTTTCTTCCGCGCCCGCCTGTGCGCCGAGCGGGATGCCCTGCTGGCCTCGGCCAAGGACACCACCACCCACCTGCAGGATTTCCAGGCCACCCCGGATCCCTCGGATCGGGCCACCCTCGAAGAAGACCACACCCTGGAACTGCGGGTGCGGGACCGGGAACGCAAGCTCCTTCACAAGATCGACGAAGCCATCGCCCGCATCGACAGCGGCGATTTTGGCTGGTGCGAAGAAAGCGGCGAGCCCATCGGGGTGGCCCGCCTCATCGCCCGCCCCACCGCCGTGTTCAGCGTGGAAGCCCAGGAACGCCACGAAGCCCGCAAGCGGGTTCAGCGCTAAGTCTGTTTGGGGCCGCCTTGGCCGACGCAATTGCGCCCTTCCCCCCAGGACTCCTGGAAAAGCTGCGCACGACCCGCCACCTGCTGGTGTTCACCGGGGCCGGCATTTCAGCCGAAAGCGGCATCTCCACCTTCCGGGACTCTCCCACGGGGCTCTGGGCCCGCTTCGACCCGAGCGAGTTAGCCACCGCCCAAGCATTCCGACGAGATCCGGCCCTGGTGTGGGGCTGGTACGAATGGCGGCGGATGAAGGTGCTCCAGGCCCAGCCCAACCCGGGCCACCGGGCCATCGCCGAACTGGCCCGGCAAGTGCCCGAATTCTCCCTGCTGACCCAGAACGTGGATGACCTCCACGAGCGGGCCGGCAGCCGGGTACTGGCCCACCTCCATGGGGAACTGGCCCGCCCCCGCTGCTTCGACTGCGGCCGGCCCGCCCGCTACCCCCCGGGCATCCCGGAAGAACCCGAGGATGGCCGGCGCCTGGAACCCCTGCGCTGCCGGATTTGCCACGGCCCCGTGCGCCCCGGGGTGGTCTGGTTTGGCGAAAGCCTGCCGGCAGACGCTTGGGAGCGGGCCATGGGGGCCCTGGCCGAGGCTGATCTGGTGTTTTCCGTGGGCACTTCGGCCCTGGTCTACCCTGCCGCCGACATTCCCGCCGCTGCCGCCCGGCGGGGCGCCACGGTGGTCCAGATCAATCCGGCCCCCACCGCCCTGGATTCCATTGCCCACTACAACCTGGCCGGCCCGGCAGGGGTCATCCTGCCCGCCCTGGTGGCCGCCGCCTTTCCCACAACCCAGGGGTAGGGGAAGCTTCATCGGACCAGGCGGGATGAATCCCGCCCTACCGGCCCTGCGCTAACGACCACACCGGGATGGCGTGGGCGCTTACCCTCCAACAGGACAAGGGCCGCATCAGCCCTTTTGCTGCCCGGCTTGTGCCATGTAGGGCTCGTGCAGGGCCACCGGCTTGGCGTGCTTGCGCAGGCGGATATTGAGCATCTCCACCACCACCGAAAAGGCCATGGCGAAGTAGATATAGCCCTTGGGCACGTGGTTGCCAAAGCCATCGGCGATCAGCACCACCCCCACCACCAGCAAGAAGGACAGGGCCAGCATCTTCACCGTGGGGTGGCGGGAGACGAAATCGCCGATGGGGCCGGCAAAGAACATCATCAGCCCCACCGAAGCCACCACCGCCGCCATCATCACCGGCAGGTTATTCACCATGCCGATGGCGGTGATGATGGAATCCAGGGAGAACACCAGGTCGATCAGGATGATCTGGGTGATCACCGCCGCGAAGGTGGCCTTCACCGCGCTGGAAGCCTCGCCTTCCTCCCCTTCCAGGAGTTGGTGCACCTCCCCCACGCTCTTCCACAACAGGAACAGGCCCCCCAGGATCAGGATCAGATCCCGCCCGGAAATGCCCTGCTCCAATACTGGCAGGGTAAACAACGGCGCGGTCATGCCAGCCAGGAAGGACAGGGTAGCCAGCAGCCCGATGCGCATGAACATGGCGAGGAACAGCCCCAGCCGGCGGGCAAAGGCGCGCTTCTCCGGCGGCAGCTTATCCACCAGGATCGAGATGAAGATGATGTTATCGATCCCTAGCACCAGCTCCAGGGCGGTGAGGGTGAAAAAAGCGATGATGAGTTCGGGACTGGCGAAGATTTCGAGCATGGCCGGAATCGCGAGGTTGGAAAGCTGCGTATGCTAACCGCACCGGGATGAAAGGTGCAGCAGTCATTCCCGGCATGATGACGTAGGCTCAGCCGAAGTACGCCGCCTGATCAGTCAGGCCGGGATGGGTGGGACCTGAAAACCGACTGCGGTCGGATCGGAACCCAGTGCCATCGCCCAAGGAGATGAAGACCGCCCGGAAGATGGCGAACCCCAAGCCGTGTAGGGCCTCCCCCCAGACTGGGCAGCACCGGCGCTATGATCGCGGGATCGCCATTTTCCGCAACCCCGTGCAAGCCTCCGCCCAACCCGCCCCTGCCGCCATTACAACCCGCACCGGCCCGCTCCGAGGCTTCCTCCGCAACCTGCTGGCGGGCCTGGCCTTCCTGGCCCTGCGGCCTGGGGCTCCGAACCGGCTGGTGCCGACAGTACCCCAGCTCATCCTGCTGCTGTTGCTGCCCATGGGTCTGAGCCTGGGGCTGCAACTATGGCGCCTGGCGGGGAGCGCCCAATTCAATCCCGCCGGCCTCCCCCCCATGCTCTTCGGCATTCCCTGGCTGCTGCTGGCGGCGTGGACCAGCGCCCGTTGGGCCAGCAAGGAAGCCCTCACCCTTGCGGCCGCGGTGGCCCTGGCCACCCTCTGGCTAGCAGTGGATGCCCTGCGCCTGGCCCTGACCCTGCTGCCCCTGGAAACCTGGCGTAGCCTCGGCCAGGCAGCCCTCTGGCTATGGTGGGGGCCGGTGGCCTGGGGGCTGCTGGCCTCCCTGCCGGCCCTGGCCCACACCATCGGCATGGACCCCCGGCAACGCCTGAGCGCCGTGCCGGCGGTGCTGTGCTTCCTGTCGGCACCCCTCTTCCTTCAGGACGACAACCCGCCCATCGTCACCCCACGCCACGATCCGGCGGCGGCGGCCGCCAATCGGGCCCGCTGGGAGCCAACCACACGGGAAACCATCCTCTACGCCCAGCCCCGCCTGCTGGATGCCGCCCTGGGCCGCATCCAGCCCGGCCGTCCCGGGGTGCCAGAAATCTTCCTGCTGGCGGTCGGCGGCCACGGCGGGCAGGATGTCTTCCTGCGGGAAGTGAAAGCCGTGGAAGCCCTCTTCCAGCAGCGCTTCGCCACCGCCGGCCACAGCATGGTGCTGGTGAACAACCCCGCTACCGTGGGAGAACTCCCCATCGCCAGCGTCACCGCCCTGGAACGCAGCCTGGCCCGCATCGGCCAGCAGATGAACCGGGACGAAGACGTGCTCTTCCTGTTCATGACCTCCCACGGCGCCCAGGACCACCGCTTCGACCTCAGCCTGTGGCCCTACCGCTTCGACGACCTCACTCCCCAACGCCTGCGGGCAATGCTGGACCAGGCCGGCATCCGCTATCGGGTGGTGCTGGTCTCCGCCTGTTATTCCGGCGGCTTCGTACCGGCCCTGGCGGGGGAGGACACCCTGGCCATGAGCGCCGCCGCCGCCGACCGCAACTCCCATGGCTGCAGCCACCAGGCCGACTGGACCTTCTTCGGCCGCGCCTACTTCCAGGAAGCCCTCAACCAAACCCGTTCCTTCGAAGCCGCCTTCGATCAGGCCAGCCAAGCCGTGGCCAAAAGGGAAGTCGCCGAGGGCCTGGAGGCGTCGCTACCCCAGATGGCGGTGGGGAATGGGATCAGGGTGGCGTTACGGGCTCTGGAGCGCCAAAAATCAATCGAGACTAAAATTTTTGGGGTACAGCCCTAAAGAAAGCATGCATGACAAGAACAGGGTGTTGAAACATTCCTACCGATACCCAGCTACGCCCCACTCCGGAAACTTTAAAGAACGAGCCGTCTTTGAACTTGTAAACAAAGGGAGGAGTAGAAAAATGGTTATTGCTTGGACCGCTGACCTGAATACTGGAATCGATGTCATCGACAATCAGCATAAGCGGATAGTCAATTACATCAACCAGCTGGAGGACACCGTCACTCAATGCAACCAGCGTTCGATTGGGGCGATATTGGATGAGCTGATGGATTACACCTTGTCCCATTTCACCTTCGAGGAATCCCTGCAAGAGGAAGCAGGGTACAAATTTGCAAAACCCCACAAGGCCGTTCATGAAATGTTCGCCAAGCGAGTTTCCACCTATCACCAACGACACAAAGCCGGGGAAGACGTGGGCGCGCAACTATACGGCATGCTTGGAACCTGGCTCGTACACCATATCAAGCGAGACGACATGGCTTACGTGGCAGAGGTAGGAAAAACAGCTAACAACATTATTCAGGACAAGAAAGAGGGAAACTGGCTTAGCCGCTCCCTTGGAAGGTTCTTCAAGTAAGCCAGGAGCGTCGCCCACTCCCTCAGCCAGGGGTGCAGCCTTCTGAAGCTGCCCGGGTTGGGGGGTTACTGAGCCAGGACCAACCACCGGGTGTTTCAAGCGAAGGGGCCGCATCCCCAAGGAACCCGGTCACGGCCCCGCAACCATCTGATTTCTTGATAGAATCCGGCCATTCCTGAATCCGCCGCCCACCCCCTGGGCGGCTTTGTTTTTCCCCTCCCGCCGACCATGAACACCCCTTTCCCTCCCGAACTGCTGCGGGATGTGGCCAAGCGCCGCACCTTCGCCATCATTTCCCACCCCGACGCGGGCAAGACCACCCTGACCGAAAAGCTGCTGCTGTTCGGCGGCGCGATCCAGCTGGCCGGCACGGTGAAGGCGCGCAAATCCGCCCGCCACGCCACTTCGGACTGGATGGAGGTGGAAAAGCAGCGGGGCATTTCGGTGACCAGCTCGGTGATGCAGTTCGAGTATCAGGACCACACCATCAACCTGCTGGACACCCCCGGCCACGAGGATTTTTCCGAAGATACCTACCGGGTGCTCACCGCCGTGGATGCGGCGGTGATGGTGATCGATGCCGCCAAGGGGGTGGAGGCCCAGACCATCAAGCTGCTGGACGTGTGCCGGCTGCGCAACACCCCCATCATCACCTTCATCAACAAACTGGACCGGGAGGTGCGGGAGCCCTTCGAGTTGCTCTCCGAGATCGAGGACGTGCTCAAGATCGAATGCGCCCCGGTCACCTGGCCCCTGGGGATGGGCAAGGCTTTCCGGGGGGTCTATCACCTCCAGAACGACCGCCTGCTACGCTTTACCCCCGGCGAGGAACGGCGCACCGAGGCTGAATCCATCGACGGCCTGGCCAACCCGCAACTGGCGGAACTTTTCCCCCTGGAAATCGGCCAGCTCACCAACGACGTGGAGCTGATCCAGGGCGCCTCCAACCCCTTCGACCTGGAAGCCTTCCTGGCGGGCCGGCAGACCCCGGTGTTCTTCGGCTCCGGGATCAACAACTTCGGGGTCCAGGAAATCCTCCAGGCCCTGCTGGACTGGGCCCCGCCGCCCCAGCCCCGGGATGGGGGCAGCCGCATGGTGCAACCTGCGGAACCCGCCTTTTCGGGTTTCGTATTCAAGATCCAGGCCAATATGGACCCCCGCCACCGGGACCGGATCGCCTTCTTCCGGGTCTGTTCGGGCCGCTACGGCTCGGGCATGAAGGTCAAGCAGGTGCGCACGGGCCGGGAGATGAAGCTGGCCAATGCTCTGACCTTCATGGCCAACGAACGGGTCATCATGGATGAGGCGGTGGCTGGCGACATCATCGGCATCCACAACCACGGCCAACTCTCCATCGGCGACACCCTCACCGAGGGGGAAAGCCTGGGCTTCAAGGGTATTCCCTACTTCTCGCCGGAACTCTTCCGGGCTGCCCGCCTGCGGGACCCCCTCAAGGCCAAACAGCTGCAAAAAGGCCTGCAGGAGCTGGGGGAGGAAGGGGCGATCCAGGTCTTCGAGCTGGAAGGGGGCAACATGCTCCTGGGGGCGGTGGGCTTTCTCCAGTTCGAGGTGGTGGCCAGCCGCCTCCAGGCCGAATACAAGGTGGATGCCATCTTCGAACCGGCAGACATCTACACTGCCCGCTGGCTCACCTTCCCGGATGAGCTCACCCGCCGCAACTTCGAGCGGGAGCAGGCCATGCGCCTGGGCAAGGACGTGGATGGCAACCCGGTGTATCTGGCCTCCACCCGCTACAACCTGGACGTAACCATGGAAAAATGGCCAAAGGTGGGCTTCCATGCCACCCGGGAGCATGGCCAGAAGCTGGCCTGAGGCGGGCGGTATTTGCCATGAGCCAGGCCAGCCACCCCACCCGCCGCCAGGGCCTGGTGATGTACGCCCTGGCGGCCCTGGCCCTACTGGGGCTGCTCTGGCTGTACTTTGAAAACGAGCTGGAAGCGCGCCGCAATCCGAACCGGAACCTGGTGGTGACGCCCGGTTCCGGTGAAATCACCATCCAGCGCAACCGGGCCGGCCACTACCTGATCCCCGGCCACATCAACGGCCAAGCGGTGAGCTTCCTGCTGGACACCGGCGCCACCCAAGTAGCGATTCCAGCCCACTTGGGCCCACGGCTCGGCCTGGTTGCCGGCCGCGCCGCCCAGACCCATACCGCCAATGGCACGGTAATCGTGCGCCAGACCACCCTCGACAGCCTGATCCTGGGCCCCTTCGAACTGCGGGGCATCCCGGGGCAGTTGAACCCAGGTCAGACCGGCGAAGAAGTTCTGCTGGGCATGAGCGCCCTGCGCCACCTGGAATTCACCCAGCGCGGCGACACCCTGATTCTCCGGCCCCATTCCCCATGATGGGTCTGGCCAGGAGCCCCGGCTAACCCGCCGATACTCCCACAACACCCTGCCGGCACGCCGCCTTCCACCTGGCTCCTGACTGAAGAGGGCTGGCGAAGGCCCCCTTACGCCCCTCAGGGGGAAACGCCGTTCAGCACAGCATCCAGGCAAGCTGAAGGCGGCAGTGCCACGATCCGCTCCCCGAGCTGTGCATAAGGTATGAAAAACAGCTTGGCCAGTTGGGGACAAACCGGGCCGGGGGCCATCCCGGAAAATTCATCCACAATCCACCCACAGCCTGCCCACGGCCCTCCCGGTCGCTTGCTCAAAACTTGAAACCCTTGTCCTGCAAGGCCGATGGCGGCTTATCCACAGAAACCGTCGGAGCATGTTTACTAATTGGTATTTATATAAAGAAAAACAGTAAACAAAACCCTTGCTGATGCTTTATCCCCTCATCGCTCCTCAAACTGGCCCGGCGGGCGATTCCGCTGGAAGCGTTCCTGAAGCTCCCGCTGGTCCCGGTGGATTTCACGCCGCTGAAGGCCAGATTCCGGCAGTGGGGCCTGGGATGTTTCGATCCGGGCGCGCTGTGGGATCCGGGCCTCTGTCCGATTCTCCTGGGGACCGGCCCGTGATTCGCGGTTCCCTTGGTCGCTGCTGTTTCCCCACGCCTGGCGAGGATTGTGGCGTTCCGGGCGAAACTGGCTTTCAGGCGGCGGGGCAGGGCGTTCCCTGCGGGTATCCGGAACCGGGCGAGCCTCCGGGCCACGGGGAGGCTCCATCAGTTCCACCGGGCGCCGGATCTCCTCCATCCGCTGGATCCGGGAAGGCAGCGGGGTGGCGGGGTGGGTTTCCGGCATGGGATGGGTTGGTTGCTGGAGCTGGGGCGGAGGTCTGAAGCGTTCGCTGCCCCGGCGTTCGCCATCCGGCGCCATCGATGGACGGCTTTCCTGTAAATCCCGGATCCGATCCTGAGAGCGCTCCTCAGCCCGCTGGCGGGCTTTGGAAAGCTCGGAGGACTCTGGGCCACTCTCTGCCGGCCCGGGGGCCGGCAACACCCGCATAGGCTGTTCTTGGCGGGCTCCCCGGGGGCTGGGTGGGTCCACCCGGGGCGGGCCGGCGTCCCGAACCCCCTGACCGCTGCGGGAGAAACGCTCGGCCAGTTCGTCCTGATCCACCGGCGGCGCTGGGGGACGACGGGTGGTGAACACCGGCCGCTCTCGCTCGAACCTGGGCGGGGCCTCCCGGCGTTCCGCCCTCCCCACCCGGCTGTTGGCAACCGGCGCGAGGGCCGGCATGGTGGTATCTACCGGAGCTTGCTCCAGATCCCTCCCGGAAAACCTAAGGGCCTCCCGATGAACCGGCCGGCCTTCCACGAAGGCCCGCTGGGTCAGGGCGGTCACGGCACCCGGGATGCGGCGGTTCTGGTAATCCCGGGGGCCTTCGCGATGAAGGGCTTCCCGCTCCACCAGAATGGTTCGGTTGATCCGGCTGTAGTAGCCCTCGCTGGCCCAATAGACGGGCCGATAGGCTTCCCGTGGGCCCAGGGGAAACCAGGCCACCGCCGGGCCGCTGGAGGCGGACAGATTCCAGCCCGCGCCCCCCACGAAGGCCACCAGGGCCGGGGCGTAGCAGGGGCGCCGCACCACTGGGCCGGGAACCCAGATCCAGCGGCTGCGCACCTGGGCCCAGCGGCCGTAGTGGAAGGGGGCGAAACCCCAGGGGGCGTCGTCCACCCACGTCCAGCCCCAGGGGGCGATCCAGGCCCAGTGGCCATGGCGGTAGGGCGCCCAGCCGGTGATGGTGATGCGGGGCGCCCACACCTGGCCATAGCCCGGTTCGTCTCGCCAGTCGCCGTAGTCGTCCAGGTCTTCATAGCCCACCATGTCCGGGGACAGGTAGCGGCCGGCGGCCCGGCTCCGCTCCCGCTCGATGCGGCTTTCTACCCAACGGTCGAAGCCGTCGCGCCAGGGCAGGTCAGGATCCTCCCAGGTTAGCCGCCCATCCTGGAAACGGGCATGGAGAGGGGCTTCCAAGCGACGGCGGCCCGCTTCATCGTGGGCAGTGGCCGAGCCCCGGCGCAGAATCACCTCAGTGGTGTTGCGGACGGGGTCCACCTGGATCCGGTAATCCCCCGGGCGGTCGATGACCAAGGCCAGGTCCGGGGTGGAGATCTCCAGCCGTTCGCTGCCCTCCACATCCCGCACATGAACGGCCAGGGTACCCCGGCCCAGTTCGAACTGGGCGTTGTCGTCGTCCAGCTCCAGGATGCTCAGGCTGGTTTCCCCGTCAGCCCGCAACACCGCCGAGCCGATGGAAAGCTCCGTGCGGGCGCCCCTGTCGGCCCACACCCGGTCGCCGCTGGTGAGGGGGCGGGTGGTACGGGCTTCGACCCAGTCGTCGGTGCCAGCAGGGGAAAAACTTACCGTCCCCTGGATGTGGTTGAGCCGCCCCGCCCTACCCGGCGGGTCCGCCGCAGCCTGGGCCAGCCCGACCACCGCCATGATCGCCACGAGGCCAGCCCGCAGCCCCTGCAAGCCCCAATGCCAGCCTCCCTGGCCGCCGGGCGCCGCCCCACTCACTACAACTGACTCGTTCATGCTCGTTTCCTTGAAAACTGGCAAGCCTTCAACCTGATTCGCGGGGTCCATCCCCACTAATATCAGACTAATCGAGTCAGAACGGGTCGCCGTGACGCCTTGGCAACCAGGTGTTTCGTGCCCTAAGGCTTAATCCCAGGGGGCGTCGGTGGGGGCCGGTTGGGAGGGCTTGGCGCTGGGGGTGGCACTGGAACCGGCCTGGAGTTCGCCCCCCAGGATTTCCACCACCGCCGGAATCAGGCGCTGGAGCTCGCCGGTCATGAGGGAAAAATGGGCGTCGAATAGTTCGGCGGCGGTTTCGCCGCTGCCTTCCAGCTGTTCCTGGACTCCATCCAGGAAGGCCAGGCGCTTGATCTCGGCCTTGTCGGTGAGGACGAAGGAAACCCGGTCGTCGAAGGTCAGGGCCAGCCGGGTGGGGAGCTTGCCGGCGGCCAGATGGGCCTTCACCTCGTCGCCCTCCAGGGTGTGGCGCACGTAGCGCACGGCGGCCTTGTCTTCCGCGATCGAACGCAACTCGCAGTCCTGGTCGATGGTGAAGCCGGCCGGGGCCTCGCCCCCCGCCAGCCAGTCCGCCATGGCCGAACCCGGGGAGCGTTCGGTGCGCAGCAGGGTGAGGGGAAAGCTGTCCAGGCTCTGGCGCAGGGCCTCCAGCACATCCTCCGCCCGGGCCGGGCTGGGGGCATCCACCACCAGCCAGCCTTTGGCCGGGTCGATCCAGGCGAAGACCCGGCGGCGGCGGGAGAAGGCCCGGGGCAGGAGTTCCTGGGTGACCTGCTCCCGCAGTTCCTTCATCTGCTTGCGGCCGGGCTTGTAACCTTGGGCGGCCTCCATGTCCTCCGCCTTTTCCTCGGCCACCTGCTTGACCACCGAGCTGGGCAGCAGTTTATGTTCCACCCCCAGGCTGATGAGCCACTGGCCCCCCACGGCATGGACCAGGCGGTCGTCTCCGGCGGGGGAAACCCAGCCCCGGCTTTCCATGTCCTGGCTGCCGCAGGGTTGAAAGCGCCGGCGGGCGAGCTGGTCTTCCAGGGCTTCGATCTGGATGGGCCAGGGGGCGGGCAGGCGGTAAATCTGGAGATTCTTGAACCACATGGAGATGTCCTTGCAGAAAACGGCCCCGGCCCTGGAACCAGGGCGGCGGGGAAAAGATTGGAAGGTTACTGAATGCGGCTGGAGGCGGCGATCATGCGGATGACCCGCACGGTGTCGATGTCCGATTCCCGGTAGGCGGATTTGACGAACTCGGCATAGGGCACCCCTCCATCGTCTTCGGACAGACTGGTGGCGTAGGCAAAACGCAGGAACAGGGCGCCTTCGCCGGGCTCTTCGATGGTGATGGTGAGGCTGCCGCCGGCATGCTCGCGGGTGGCGTCGGATTCAAAACGCATCCAGGACAGGGCTTCGAAGCTCACCCGGTCCTCGATCACCGCCTGGCCGAAGCTCAGGCGGCGGGTCAGGGTATTGTCGGTGCGGGCCAGCACTTCACAGGCTTCCAGGCCCGGCAGGAAGGCCCGGGGGTCTTCCGCCCGGCACAGCAGGCCAAACCACAGCTCCTCCCGGGTCAGGGGGGCTTCCAGGGGATTGGAGGGGCCATTGATCTCCACCAGATGCTCGAACTTCAAATCCGACTCCAGGCTGATTCGAGGGGCAATTCTACCCGGCCTGGCCAGGGGCCAGCCGGTTTCGGGTTAGCATCCGGCCATGCAACTCGAACGAATTCTTCACGCTCAGGGTTTCGGAACCCGCAAGGAATGCCGGGCGCTGGCGCGCGCCGGCCTGGTACGGATCAACGGCGAAACGGTGGAGGATCCCTTCGCCGATTTCGCCACCCCAGGGCTGATTCTGGAGGTGGATGGGGAAGTCTGGCCCTTCCGGGAAAAAGCCTATCTCATGCTCCACAAGCCGGTGGACGTGGAGTGTTCCCACAAGCCCCAGTTCCACCCCAGCGTCTTTGCCCTGCTGCCGCCCCCCCTGGTAACCCGTGGGGTGCAAAGCGTGGGCCGCCTGGACCACGACACCACAGGGCTCTTGCTGCTCTCCGACGATGGCCAGTTCATCCACACCTGGAGTTCCGGCAAAAAGCGCATTCCCAAGGTCTATGAAGTCACCACCAAGCATCCGGTGGACCAGGCCCTGGTGGACCAGCTGCTCCAGGGCGTGCAGCTCCACGACGAGCACGCCCCCATCGCCGCCGCGGCCTGCCAGCAAACCGGAGAACACAATCTGCTGCTGACCGTCACCGAGGGCAAATACCACCAGGTCAAGCGGATGGTGGCGGCCGCCGGCAACCGGGTGGAGGTGCTCCATCGCTGCCAGGTGGGAGGGCTGACCTTACCCGCCGATCTGGCGGTGGGTGATTGGTGTTGGTTGGAAGCCGACGACCTGACCCGCCTGGCTGACTTCCAAGCCTGAAACCTGGTTTACCCCAACCCATCCTCCGGGCTGGAAGCGTTCTGAAACGCTTTCTCCCGGGGGATTTTCTTTTCCAGGGGTCAAGCAAGACCCCTCTGGACGGCTTGCCGGCTTCTCCACAAGGTTTTGTATACAAATCCTTTATATAAAAGATCATTAGTAAACATGTACGGCGGTTTTCTGTGGAAAACATCTATTTTCTATTACAGATCAAATAATTAATATCATCGAAAAACCGTTGAAAAGTACCGTTGATGCATGTGGGTGGATTGTTGGTGAATTTTCGACTGGGCCGGATTTGCGCCCTTGTGCACAATCCGTCCCGCCTCTATTCCTTGGGTTATCCACGCCATGCCGGTTTTTGCCTCCGCGCCCCCTCCCATCTGGGACATCTTCTGCCGGGTTGTGGATAACTATGGGGATATCGGGGTTTGCTGGCGGCTGGCCAGGCAATTGGCCGGCGAGCGCGGCTTGCAGGTGCGGCTTTGGGTGGATGACCTCCTGGCCCTGGAGAAGCTCCGGGGGCCCACTCCGGAAAAATGCCTTTCATCCAATGAAATCAAGGTGTTTACCTGGGATCAAGCGGAGTCCGAGGTTAGCCCGGGAGATGTGGTGATCGAGGCCTTCGCCTGTGAATTACCCCAGTCCTTCCTGGCACGGATGGCCCTGCAGGTTAAGGCTCCCTTGTGGATAAATCTTGAATACCTGAGTGCGGAAAGATGGGTTGAGGCCTGTCATGGGCTGCCTTCGCCCCATCCGAGCCTGCCCTTGCGCAAGTTTTTCTTCTTTCCCGGCTTTACCCCGGCCACCGGCGGCTTGCTGCGGGAACAGGACCTCCTGGCCCGGCGGGACGCCTTCCAGAGCGACCCGGCGGCCGTCCAGGCCTGGTGGGCGTCCATGGGGGGGAAGGATTGCTGGGGGGACCGGCTGAATCTTTCTCTGTTCACCTACGAGGTGGCCGGTATCGGAGCCTGGCTGGACCGGCTGGCGGGGGGAGCCCGGCCGGTGCGCCTGTTGGTGCCGGAAGGGCGGGCGCTGGCCGCAGTGGCGTCCTGGTTCGGGGAGCCGGATCCCCGGCCCGGCCAGGCGTGGCGGCGGGGGCAACTGGCCTGCCACGTGCTGCCCTTCGTGGCGCAGCCCGACTACGATGCCCTGCTGTGGGCGTGCGACGTGAACCTGGTGCGGGGGGAGGATTCCTTCGTCCGCGCCCAGTGGGCCGGGCGGCCCTTCCTGTGGCACATCTACCAGCAGGACGAGGCCGCCCATGTGGCCAAGCTGGAGGCGTTTCTGGCCCGCTATCGGGTGGGGCTGGAGGCCGGGCCGGCGTCGGCCCTGGCTGATTTTTGGCGGGCGTGGGACCGCCAGGCCGGCCTGGACGCCGTCTGGACGGACTTCATGGGAGTCCTGCCGGAACTGGCGGAGCATGCCCGGGCCTGGGCGTGGGCCTTGGCGGAACAGCCGGATCTTGTCCGCAACCTGGTGAACTTTTGCGCCAAGGCTGTATAATGACCGGTTTTCAACGAGTTGCCGCCTGGCGGCACTGTCCTATTTTCGTCAGGATATTTCCATGAAAACCGCTCAGGAACTCCGCTCCGGCAACGTCATCATGGTGGGTAGCGACCCGCTGGTGGTGCAGAAGGCCGAATACAACAAGTCCGGCCGCAACGCCGCCGTGGTCAAGATGAAGCTCAAGAACCTCTTGACCGGCGCGCCTTCCGAGTCGGTGTACAAGGCCGACGACAAGTTCGAGCTGGTGGTCCTGGACCGCAAGGAAGTGACCTACTCCTACTTCGCCGATCCCATGTACGTGTTCATGGACGCTGACTACGAACAGTACGAGGTGGAGGCGGAGAACATGACCGACGCCCTCAAGTACCTGGAAGACGGCCTGGCCTGCGAAGTGGTGTTCTACAACGGCAAGGCCATCTCCGTGGAACTGCCCAACTCCGTGGTGCGGGAAGTGACCTACACCGAGCCCGCCGTGAAAGGCGACACATCCGGCAAGGTCCTGAAGCCCGCCACCATCGGCACCGGCTTCGAGCTGATGGTCCCGGCCTTCGTGGAAATCGGCGACAAGATCGAAATCGATACCCGCACCGACGAGTACAAGAACCGGGTGAAGTAAGGTCTTCCCGGATCAGCCAGAAAAGGGCCGTCAGGCCCTTTTTATTTTTCGGAGGCCAGGCAAGCCGGTGTTGCCCGGCAGGGTGGCGCCAGACTTCAGTTGGGCGGCGCCACAACGGTTCTGGCCAGCTTGAGCAGGGAGGAACTCAACTTGAGGCCCGCTTGCCGGCATCGTTCAAGATTCACGTCGAAAACCAGGCGTTTGCCATCGGGTACGATGACGATTCCCACCGAGTTCTGTACCGGCGTGTCGCTCACCGTCAGCACCGCTTCGCTGCCCAGCAGGTTGTTGATTCTGGGCAGATTCACCGTGGCCCGGTCGCCGATGAAGAGGATCTGGCAGTCAGAGATCCTGTCCAGGGAACTCAGCCGGACCACCGCCACCGGGTGGCCATGGATCCGTTTGCCCTCCAGCTTGCGCATGGCTAGACCCACCTCATCCTGATTCAGGGTGCAGATGTTGAAATGGGTCCGATCCGATTCTGGCCACTGGGTATAAAGGGCGAAGTTGTAGGTGTAGATCGCCTTCATGTCCTGCTCGGGTACCGGCTCGGCCCGCAGTCCGAAACTCAGGTGACCGAGCAGCAGGAAGGCAAGGTAGCGCAGGGGATTCCGCTCAAAGGTCATAGTTGAGCTGGAACCAGTAAGTTCGGCCGTCCATCCGCAAGCTGTCCTGGCGAATGCCGCTGTCGGGCCGCCAGTCGAAGGGAGACACCGCTTCGTAGTCACGATCGAACAGGTTGCGGACGCTGAAAGAGGCCGACAGGCCATACCATTTGCGCTCGCTGGACAGGGTCAGGTTGGCCAGTGCGTAAGCACCCAGCCGGCGGTTTTCCAAGGTCTGGCGCGGCCCCACATACTGGGCTTCCAGGCCGCCCCGCAAGCCATGGGCCAGAAGCGGAACGCTCAGGTTCAACTTGCCTAGCACCTTTGGAGAATTGGCCAGTTGTCCCCCGTCTACCGCCCGCGCCTGCTGCCAGGCAAGGCTGCCGCGGGTGCGCAGGCCGTTGTTCCAGGCGCCTTCCAGCTCCAGTTCAATGCCTGAGGTCCTGCTGGAACCCGCCGCCAAGTAATCGTCGAGGGCCTCGCGAAAGACCATCTGATCGCTGCGGCGATAGTTGTAGACAGAACCGGTGAAACGGAGCTGGGCAGAAAACTGGTGCTGCATGGTCAATTCACTGGCCGCCACGTATTCGGGTGCCGCGCTGGCACCGTAGCCGATGTAGGACGACCGGTCGTAAGCGTTGGGCATCTTGAAGGCTTCGCTGTAGGAGGCCTTCCAGGTGGTTTGAGCATCCGGTTGATAAATCAGGGCCAGCCGCGGACTCCAGTTGGCATCCAGATCGTCGGCGGCGTCCCAGCGGGCCCCCAGGTTGAGCGTCCACCGGTCGTTGAGGCGCAGTTCATCGGTGAGATACAGGCTGGTGGTGCTGCGGTCGAAGGATTCATCGTGCCGCCAGAGGACTTCCCCCGTGGGGGAGAGATAGCGCCAGCGGAACTTTTGCAGGAAATCCCGCCGCAGCTCCAGGCCGGACACCAGGGTGTGGCCGGCAAACCAGGTTCCCACGAATTTCTGGTCGAAGCTCCACCACCGGCCATCGAAATCCCGCTGGCCGTATTTTTCGTTGTCCTCTGAGTAATCCGCGTACTGGCGCAGATTCCGGTAAGCGTAATAGCCGACGAACAGGCTGGAGGCAGACTGCAGCTGAAGGCTCAGGTCCGCCTCGTGGCGGACGCTGACGAAGGCGTTTTCATCCTGGATCTTGAAGGGCGTATTGAAGGCTGTTAAGGGACTGGGGTTGGTGGGTACCCCTTTGCGGCGATCCGCGTAGGCCCCTTCGATGGTCCACCCATCCTGGGAGAGCTTGCCGAACAGCCGCCTGCTGCGTTCCCTGTCCATGCCTTCGGCCAAGCCATGGTTGGTGGCTGGAGTGTCGTAGGCCGGAAAGTGCAGATCCTGGCCGTCGCTATCCAGAGCCGAAGCCGACAGCAGCACCTCCGCCCCGTTGTCGAAATGCTTGCCATAGGTCACCCGCCGCTTCCAGCCGCCGTGGCTGGCAGCCTCACCGGATAACTGGAGCCCGTTGAAATCCCGCCCCTGGCGGGTTACCACGTTGATGATGCCCAGCAGGGCATTGCTGCCATAGGTGGCCGATCCGGTGCCCGGCACGTATTCGACCCGTTCCACCAGCTCCAGATCGAGCAGGCCAGACTCATCCAGATAAACCTGGTTGAACAGATTGTCCTGGGTCGCGTAGCCGTCGATCAGCAGCATGATCCGCCCGGCGTAGTCGTCGGTGCCGCCGAAGCCGCGCCCGCCCATGTACTGGTAGCGACGGTCAAAGGTGGTGTACAGCCCCCGGATGCCATTGATCACGTCGGCCAGGGTCCGATAGCCGTAGGCCCGGATGTCCTCCGCCGTCACGATTGCCACGGCCGAAGGCGAATCACTGATCTGGCGGGCCATCTTGGACGCAGACAAGACTTCCCGCTGCAGAAGCTGGCTAAATGGCTCCTCCGTCAGATCACCCGGCTCCGCTCCTTGAGCGGGAATACCCCTCAACAGGGAAACCAGGGCAAGCACCCCTAAGAGGTATCGAGAAAAACCCATAAAAGGCATTACCTTGAAAGTACCAACTATAGCCCACGAAAATTGCTTATTTTATCAGATGTATGTAATTCAATTTTCTTGTTGTAGCTCCCTCTCTCACCCCGGAAAGCTACAATCGGGCCGCGAATATCTTTCCATCAGCAAGCGGTTGTAGCTTTGCTACAACGAGGTGTCACCTTCGAGTGACGACCGAACCCAGCCCGACAGGCTTGCCTGTCGGGCTTTTTCATTCCCGGGGCGAAATCCAGGTTGTCGTGGCGGCTCAAGGGCTCTTCGGACCTAAAATCGCATCTCCGATCCGCAGCCCTAATCCCCATGCCCGCTCAAGCCGACCCCCCCTCCGGCCAGATCCGCATCCGCGGCGCCCGCCAGAACAACCTGAAGAACCTTTCCCTGGACATTCCCACCGGCGAGCTGGTGGTGGTCACCGGGGTGTCGGGCTCGGGCAAGAGTTCCCTGGTGTTCGACACCCTCTACGCCGAGGGCCAGCGCCGTTACGTGGAGACCTTCTCGCCCTACGCCCGCCAGTTTCTGGACCGCATGGACAAGCCGGCGGTGGATCGGATCGAGGGGGTGCCGCCGGCGATTGCCATCGACCAGACCAACCCGGTGAAGAGTTCCCGCTCCACGGTGGGCACCATGACCGAGCTCACCGACCACTTCAAGCTGCTCTACGCCCGGGCCGCCCGGCTGTACTGCCGCTGCTGCGGTCAGCCGGTGGGGCGGGACGATCCGCAATCCATCTACCAGGCCGTGGCGGCCCGCAGCCGGGCGGCGGGGGATCCGCGCCTGGTGGTGAGCTTTCCGGTCAGGGTGCCGGAAAACTACAGCGAGGCGGAAATCACGGCGCTTCTGGAGCGCCAGGGCTACACCCGGATCCATGCCCGGGAGGGGGCGGTACTCCAGGTGGTGCAGGACCGCTTCCGCTTTGCCGGAGCTGAGCGGAGCCGGGTGGTGGAGGCCCTGGAGGCGGCCCTGCGGGTGGGCCAGGGGCGGGTGGATGTGCGGGCCCAGGGGGCGGCGGGGGAAACGGTGTGGCGTTTCTCCCGGGACTTCCACTGTGCCGATTGCGACATCGCCTACGCCGCTCCCACCCCCAGCCTGTTCTCTTTCAATTCCCCGGTGGGGGCCTGTGAGACCTGCAAGGGTTTCGGCCGGGTGATCGGGGTGGATTTCGGTCTGGTGATCCCGGACGAATCCAAGACCCTGGCCGAGGGGGCGGTGAAGCCCTGGCAGACCGAAAGCTACCGGGAATGCCAGGACGATCTGGCCAAGATGGCCGAAAAATACGGGGTGGCCATGGACATCCCGGTGCGGGATCTGCCGGCGGAGCACCGCCAGTGGCTGCTGGAGGGGGACCCCGCCTGGAAGAGTTGGGCGTCCTCCTGGCCCCGCAAGTGGTACGGGGTGCGTCACTTCTTCGAGTGGCTGGAGACCAAGGCCTACAAGATGCACATCCGGGTGCTCCTGTCCCGCTACCGCAGCTACACTCCCTGCCCCGCTTGCCACGGTGCCCGCCTGAAGCCCGAGGCCCTGTTGTGGCGCCTGGACGGCGTAGGGCGGGTTTCAACCCGCCAACCCCCGGATTTGCCGGTCGATGGCGGGTTTCAACCCGCCCCACCATCCTTGCCGGGTCTGGCGATCCATGAGTTGATGGCCCTGCCGGTGGACCGCATCCGGGCCTTTATCGACGCCTTGCCCTTGCCCGCCCCCCTGGACGAGGCCACCGAACTCTTGCTGGCGGAGATCCGCGCCCGCCTGGCCTTTCTGGCGGACGTGGGTCTGGGTTACCTGACCCTGGACCGCCAGTCCCGCACCCTTTCTGGCGGGGAGGTCCAGCGCATCAACCTCACCACCGCTCTGGGCACCTCCCTGGTGAACACCCTGTTCGTGCTGGACGAGCCCTCCATCGGGCTCCACCCCCGGGACATCGGCCGCATCCTGGGGGTGATGACCCGCCTGCGGGACGCGGGCAATTCCCTGGTGGTGGTGGAGCATGACCCCCAGATCATGTTCGCCGCCGATCGCCTGCTGGATATCGGTCCCGGCCCGGGCGAACGGGGGGGCGAGATCGTGGCCTACGGCCCGCCGGCGGTGGTGGCGGCCGATGGGGGCTCTCTCACCGGTGCCTATTTGCGGGGGGACAAGCGGGTGGACCGTCCGCGCCAGCCCCGCCCGGTGGATGAAGCCACCCCGCGCCTGGTGCTGGCCGGGGCGGCGGAACACAACCTGCGCCACATCGACGTGGCCTTTCCCCTGGGGCGGCTGGTGGTGGTCACCGGGGTGTCTGGTTCGGGTAAATCCACCCTGATCCAGGACGTGCTCCACCCGGCCCTGGCCAAGCACTTCGGCAAGGGTTCGGAGGCCCCCGGCGCCTTCGCCGGGCTGGCGGGCCTGGAAGGCCTCACGGACGCGGTGCTGGCGGACCAGTCCCCCATCGGCAAGAGTTCCCGTTCCAATCCGGTGAGCTTCGTGGGGGCCTGGGACGCCATCCGGGCCCTCTTCGCCGCCCTGCCGGAAGCCAGGAGCCGGGGCTACACTCCGGGCACCTTCAGCTTCAACTCGGGCACCGGCCGCTGCCCCACGTGCACCGGCTCGGGCTTCGAGCACGTGGAGATGCAGTTCCTCTCGGACGTGTATCTGCGCTGCCCGGATTGCGACGGCAAGCGCTATCGCCCCGAGGTGCTGGAACTCCAATGGCGGGGCAAGTCGGTTTCCGACGTGCTGGCCATGACGGTCTCCGAGGCCCTGGCTTTCTTTGCCGACCAGCAGGCGGTCCAGGGGGCGCTGGCGCCCCTGGCGGACGTGGGCTTGGAATACCTGCGCCTGGGTCAGCCGGTGCCCACCCTCTCGGGGGGCGAGGCCCAGCGCCTCAAGCTGGCGGGTTTTCTGGCGGAAGCCGCCCAGTCCGCCAGGAAGCGCAAGGCCACGGCCGGCGGCCACACCCTGTTTCTGTTCGACGAACCCACCACCGGGCTCCACTTCGAGGATGTTTCCAGGCTCCTCTCGGCCTTTGAAAAGCTCCTGGCGGCGGGCCATTCCCTGGTAGTGATCGAACACAACCTGGACGTGATCGCGGCCGCCGACTGGCTCATCGACCTGGGCCCGGAAGGGGGCGAGGCTGGTGGTGCCCTGGTGGCGGTGGGCACCCCGGCCCAGCTGATGGGGGTGGCCGCCTCCCACACCGGCGCGGCCCTCAGGGATTACGCCGCCCAGTTGGCGGATGCCCGGGGCTGGGGGAGCCAGCCCCTCAAGGCCGCCGAGCCGGCGGCGCGTTACCGCCCGGCGCCGGCCATCGAGATCCGCCACGCCCGGGAGCACAACCTCAAGAACGTGAGCCTCGCCATTCCCCGGGACCAACTCACGGTGATCACCGGCCTGTCCGGCTCGGGCAAATCCACCATCGCCTTCGACATCGTCTTCGCCGAGGGCCAGCGGCGCTACCTGGAATCCCTCAACGCCTACGCCCGCCAGTTCGTCCAGCCCGCCAGCCGGCCCGAGGTGGACGCCATCTTCGGCATTCCCCCCACGGTGGCCATCGAGCAGCGCACCAGCCGGGGCGGCCGCAAGAGCACGGTGGCCACCCTCACCGAGATCCAGCCCTTCCTGCGCCTGATGTACGTGAAGCTGGGCACCCAGTTCTGCCCCCGCTGCGAGGTGCCGGTGACCCCCCAGAGCTTCGAGGCCATGGTGGCTCAGATCATGCAGGACTACCGGGGCCGCTCGGTGGAGCTGCTGGCGCCCCTGGTGGTGAACCGCAAGGGCTTGTACACCGATCTGGCCAAATGGGCCCGGGGCAAGGGTTTCGAGCAGTTGCGGGTGGATGGGGATTATCTCCCCACCGTCAGATGGCCCCGCCTGGACCGCTACAAGGAACACAACATCGAACTGCCGGTGGGCATGGTGGTGGTGGAGCCCAGGCACGAGGCCCGCCTGCGGGAGCAGGTGGCCGCCGCCCTGGAGCACGGCAAGGGGGTGTTGAAGCTCCTGGTGCTGGACCCGGAACCCTTAGGGCGGGCTTCGGCCCGCAAAGAATCGCCGAGGGATGGGGGGGGCGGGCTGAAGCCTGCCCCATGGCCGGATCCGGTAACCTTCTCGACCCTGCGGGCCTGCCCCAGCTGTGGCGACAGCTTCCCCGAGCCGGACCCGCGCCTCTTTTCCTACAACGCCAAGCATGGCTGGTGCCCGGGTTGCTTTGGCACTGGTTTGAAGACCGTGGGCAAGGTGGAAGATCCGGATGCCCTGGACCTGGGGGAGCTGGAAAACGAATCGGAGGAGGCCTGCCCAGTCTGCCAGGGGGCCCGCCTCAACCCGGTGGCCCGGGCGGTGCGCTTTAGGGGGTTGGGCATTCACCAGCTGGCCGCCCAGCCGGTGGACCAGGTGGCGGCGTTCTTCCAGGCCCTCTCCCTGGCGGGCCGGGAGGCGGACATCGCCCGGGATCTGGTGGTGGAGATCCGGGGCCGACTAGACTTTCTCAAGCAAGTGGGCCTGGGCTACCTGGCCCTGGACCGGGCCGCCCCCACCCTTTCCGGCGGGGAGGCCCAGCGCATCCGCCTGGCGGCCCAGCTGGGCTCCAACCTGCGGGGGGTGTGCTACATCCTGGACGAACCCACCATCGGTCTCCACCCCCGGGACAACCGGCTCCTGCTGGACACCCTGGAAGCCCTCAAGAACCGGGGCAACACCCTGCTGGTGGTGGAGCATGACGAAGACACCATCCGCCGGGCCGACCACGTGATCGACCTGGGCCCCGGCGCCGGGGCGCGGGGCGGCCGGGTCGTGGCGGAGGGCCGGCTGGAAGACCTGATGGCCGCGCCCGAATCCGCCACCGGCCGCTGTTTCCGCACGCCCCTGGCCCACCCCATGGGGCCCCGCCGGGCCGTGGCGGAGGATCATCCCAGCCTGGTGGTGCTGGGGGCCCACCTCCACAACCTGAAGGCGGTGGACGCCCGGCTACCCCTGGGACGGCTCACGGTGGTGACCGGGGTGTCCGGCTCGGGCAAATCCACCCTGGCCCGGGACGTGATCCACGCCAACCTGGCCAGGTTGGTGGGCAGCCTTCCCGGTCCGGGGCGCCGGGGCCCGGGGCAGAAAAACCCAGGGTCTTCGGCCCAGCCGCCGGAGCAGGAAGCGCCTGGGGCGGATGGCGCCAGCGCTTCGTCCGCCCTGGTGGGCTGCCGGGACATCACGGGCTGGCGCCAGATCGGCCGGGTGCTGGAGGTGGACCAGACCCCCATCGGCAAGACCCCCCGCTCCTGCCCGGCCACCTACATCGGCTTCTGGGACGCCATCCGCAAGCTCTTTGCCGATACCAACGAATCCCGCATGCGGGGCTGGCAGGCCAACCGTTTCTCCTTCAACACCGGCGCCGGGCGTTGCCCCACCTGCGAGGGCCAGGGTCAGGTGACCATCGAGATGAACTTCCTGCCGGACGTGAAGGTTCAGTGCGAAACCTGCGGCGGCGCCCGTTTCAACCCGGAAACCCGCCAAGTGCGCTGGCGGGACAAGACCATTGCCGAGGTCTTGGCCATGCCGGTGGACGAGGCGGTGGATTTCTTCGCCGCCCATCCGGCCATCGCCCATCCCTTGCGCTTGCTCCAGGAGGTGGGGCTGGGCTACCTGACCCTGGGCCAGCCCAGCCCCACCCTGTCGGGGGGCGAGGCCCAGCGCATCAAGCTAGTGACGGAACTGGCCAAGGTGCGAGGGGACAAGGGGGTGCTGAAACCGGAAAAGCACACCCTTTACGTGCTGGACGAGCCCACCGTGGGCCTCCACATGGCGGACGTGGAAAAGCTGATCCAGGTGCTCCACCGCCTGGCCGACGGGGGCCATACGGTGCTGGTGATCGAGCACGACCTGGATGTGATGGCCGAGGCCGACTGGCTCATCGACCTGGGGCCGGAAGGGGGCGACGGGGGCGGACGCATCGTCGCCCAGGGTACGCCGGAAGTGGCGGTGACGATGAAGGGGTCGGCGACGGGGGAAATTCTCGGCGCCTTCCTGGCCGCCCGACGTCCCTAGGAGCCTGTCGGACTTAGGACCGCTCTCCAACTCGGCTCGCTACGATCACCTGAGTCCGACAGGCTCCCGGCCGCCGATGGGGTGGCTGGCCGCACCTGGCTGGCGCGGCCCCTCCCGGACCCGCTCAGTGGCGGTGTTCGAAGGGTTCCACCAGATGGCGGTGCACCCAGTCCCGCAAGCCGTGGTGTTCGGCCTGGCCGGAAGCATCGTTGGCCACCAGGGCTTCCTGGGCATGCTCGCCCTCTTCACCCGGATGAAGGTCCATGGACTCCAGGTCCTGGTCCGCGCCGCTCAGGGCGATGTACTGGTCACCGACAAAACTAAGAAAGTGGGCCATGGTTACGACTCCTTGTTGCAATGCAATATGCACTCTACTGTATTTGTCGGCCAATAGCAGCGCTAGTTCAATGAAACTTTATGATTTGTTTATTAAGCATTTGAATTGATTATCTTGCGATGCACCATTCCGGCCGGGGCGGGAATTCTTGATCCTGGTCGCAGCATCCCGGCCCGGGGGAGGGCTACAGTTCCAAAAATGCGCCCGCTTCGCTTTGCCCTCTACCTGCTGGCCTGTCTGACGGGTTTGCCCGCTGGCGCGGCGCCCTCTTTCCAGGCCCTGGTGGACGGGGCCCCCGCCTCGGGCATCCTGGTGGTACCCCCCGGCACCTATGCCGGCCCGGCGGTGATCCGGCGCCCCCTGATGGTGGACGGCGGGGGCAAGGTGGTGATCCAGGGAGATGGCCGGGGCACGGTGCTGACCCTGGCCGCCAGCGGCGCGGTGGTGCGGGGGCTGGTTCTGCGGGGCAGCGGCCATTCCCACGACCAGATGGACGCCGGCCTGTTGGTGACCGGCCATGCCAACCGGATCGAAGCCAACCGGATCGAGGGGGTGCTGTTCGGCATTGTCCTGCAGGGGGCCAACGATAATCAGGTGCTGGCTAACCAGGTCAGCTCCCTGGGGGCCGACAGCGCCGACCGAGGGGATGGCCTGCGCCTGTGGAACGCCACCGGCAACCTGATCGAAGGCAATGAATTCCGCCAGGTGCGGGATCTCACCATCACCAACTCGCCCCGCAACCGTGTTCTCCGCAATCGGGTGAACGATA
>JAVEWG010000077.1:0-6159 GCA_034004685.1 Rhodocyclaceae bacterium
GGGCAGGCCCTGGCCGTCGTCATCGATGGTGATGGTGAGAGTGGCGGCGTCGCCGTGGGCGTTCAGCGCCACCCGGTGGCGGGCCCACTTGCAGGCGTTGTCCAGGAGGTTGCCGAGCATTTCCTGGAGATCCTGGACTTCCCCACGAAAGGCCATGGATTCGGCAAAGGGCCCAAGGCCGAGGGCCAGCCCACGCCCGGCATGGATGCGGTCCATGGCCCGCGCCAGGCCCTCCACCACCGGGCG
The DNA here is from genome assembly GCA_034004685.1 of Rhodocyclaceae bacterium. Lineage (GTDB taxonomy): Bacteria > Pseudomonadota > Gammaproteobacteria > Burkholderiales > Rhodocyclaceae > JAEUNX01. The sequence goes on from JAVEWG010000077.1 coordinate 247, forward strand.
CAAGGGGGTCCGGGCGCCGGGCAGGCGGGTGCTGGCGGCGGCCTGGGCGCGGGCCAGGTGGTAGTCCACCTGGCGCCGGGCAAGGCCCACCTGGTCGGCCACCAGGCGGGCCAGTTCGGCGCCCTCGCCGCCCGGGGCGGAGGCGGCATTGGCCAGCACGCTCAAAGGGGTCTTGAGGGCATGGGCCAGGTTGCCGGCCTGGGTGCGGGCCCTCTCCACCACTTCGGCGTTCTGGGCCAGCACGGTATTGAATTCGTCGATGAGGGGCGTGATTTCCGCTGGAAACACCCCTTCCAGCCGCTGGGTCTCGCCGCTGCGCACCTTGCCCAGGGCGGCCCGCAAGGCCCGCAGGGGCGCCAGGCCCACGAACACCTGCACCAGGGCGGCCACGGTCAGGCCGGCCCCCAGGGTGCCCAGGGCCAGCCACAGGGCGCTGCTGAGGCGGGCCACCGGTTCGGCCATCAGGTTTTCATCGGCCGCCGCGATCAGGCGGAAGCTGCGGGGCTGGCCGTCGGGGGTTTCTTCGATGCGCACGGCGCGCTCCACCATGCCGAGCATCTTGCCCTCCGGGCCAGGCACCCGGTGCTGGTGGATCTCGCCGTCGGCAGGGGCGTCCGGCGGCGCGGCCAGCACGTGGTCCCACAGGGAGCGGGAGCGTAATTGGCCGGCCGCCGGGGCGTTGCCGCCGATCTGGTCGATCTGCCAGTAGCAGCCGGAATAGGGGCGGCTCAGGCGCGGGTCGCTCAGGGGCAGGGCCAGTACCGGGCGGCCCTGGCCGTCCAGGGTGAGCTGGGCGGTGAGCTGGTCCAGATGAGTTTTCAGTTCGGCGTGGAACTGGGCCTCCACGTGCTGGCGGAACAGGCTGGCCAAGCCCCAGCCAGCCACCAGAATGGAGGCGGCGATCCAGAACAGGGTGCCGGCCAGCAGGCGGATGCGCAGGGAGCCGTGGCGCGAAAACATGCTCATTGGGGCGCGGTGAGGCGGTAGCCCAGGCCCCGCACGGTTTCGATCAGGCCCGGAGGCAGCTTCTTGCGCAGCCGGGCGATGAAGACTTCCACCGTGTTGGAGTCCCGGTCGAAGTCCTGGGCGTAGATGTGTTCGATCAGATCACCGCGGGACACCACCTGATCCCGGTGGTGCATCAGATAGGCCAGCACCCGGTATTCGTGGCTGGTCAGGGTGAGGGCCTGGCCCGCCACCGTGGCGCGGCTGCTGCGGGTGTCCAGGGTCAGGGGGCCGCACGTCAGCTCGGCGCTGGCGTGGCCGCCGGCGCGGCGGATCAGGGCCCGCAGCCGGGCCAGCAGTTCTTCCATGTGAAACGGCTTGGCCAGGTAGTCGTCGGCGCCGGCGTCGATACCCGCCACCTTCTCGTGCCAGCCATCCCGGGCGGTGAGGATCAGAACCGGCATCAGCCGACCGGCGGCGCGCCATTTCCTGAGCACCGTGAGGCCATCCATCCGGGGCAGGCCCAGATCGAGGATCACCGCGTCAAAGGGTTCGGTGTCCCCCAGGTAGTGGGCGTCCAGGCCGTTATCCGCCAGGTCCACCGCGTAGCCGGCGGCCCCCGCTGCCGCCGCCAGCTGGGCCCTCAGGGTCGGTTCGTCTTCAACGATCAGGATGCGCATCAGCGCCCGCCTCCTTCGGATCGGATTTTTCCCGGGTGGGCCGCGCCCTCCCGCCCGCCCGGCCCCTTGCTGCCGAGAATGGCGCCGTCCCGGGCGTCCACCTTGAGCTTGACCAGGGCGCCGCCGGGCCGCAGCACCTTGATCTTGTAGATCCAGCCATCGAACCGGCCTTCGTGCTCCCGCTCCAGTTCCACGTCCACCACCTGGCCCGGGTATTGCCGTTCAACCCCCTGGAGGATGGTTTGCAAGGGCAGCACCTCGCCGGCTTCCAGGGCCTGGCGGGCCCGGTCGTGGTCGTGGTCCTCGTCCCCGGCCCACACCCCGCTGCCCCAGGCAAGCCAGACAGCCCCCAGGGCTGCCAGCAGCCTGCGTCCCTTGCGCCCTGTCCTTCGATTACCCATGGCAACGATGCCCTTTCCCTGGTCCGGTTCAGGGGGCTTATAGCGCCACCAAACTGAACGCCGGATGAACGGCGGATTCAGCCTCCGTTCAGATGGCCCCACCCATAGTACGCCCCATGCCAACCCCGACTGGAGAACACCATGCACCACAACCCCGCCGCCATCCTGCTGGCCGCCACCCTGGCGGTGCTGCCTACGGGCCCCGCCAGCGCCGGTCCCCGGGAGGATCAGCTTGCCCAGTATGCCAGCGCCGCCAAGGCCGCCAACCCCGCCTTTGCCGGGTTCTCGGCGGAGCGGGGCAAGACCCTCCACACCCAGGCCTTCACCGGCGGCAAGCCCGATACGCCGGCCTGCGCCGCCTGCCACGGCAAGGACCCCCGGGCTGCGGGCCGCACCCCGACCGGCAAATCCATCGATCCGGTAGCGGTATCGGCGGCGCCAACACGCTACACCGACCCGGCCAAGGTGGAAAAGTGGTTCAAGCGCAACTGCAACGAAGTGCTCGGGCGGGAATGCAGCCCCCAGGAAAAGGGTGACTGGCTGAGCTTCATGCTCACCCAGTGACCGTCCCCTCAGGAAAGGAATTTGCCATGAACATCCCCTATCGTCCCCTGGCCCTGGGCCTGCTGGTGATCAGTTTCTCGGCCCTAGTGCTGGGCCGGGCCCAGGCCGGTGGCGGCCACTATTACCCGCCGGTCACCGACACCCTGGTCAAGGAAGAGTGCGGCAGCTGCCACCTCGCCTTTGCCCCTTCGATGCTGCCGGCCAGTTCCTGGAAACGCTTGATGGCCAATCTGAAGAATCACTTCGGTGACGACGCCAGCATCGACCCCCAGGCCGCCGCCAGGATCACCGACTATCTGGTGGCCAATGCCGCCGACGGGGCCGGCAAGCGCTACAGCGGCAAGCTGCTGCAAGGGGTGTCGGCGGCAAACGCGCCGCTGCGCATCACCGAACTGCCCAAGTGGGTGAGGGAGCACCGGGAGGTGCCCGGCTGGGAATGGAAACACAAGGACGTCCGCACCAAGGCCAACTGCCTGGCCTGCCACGGGGACGCCGAAGCCGGTTTTTACGACGAGTAAGCCCCCCTCACCCCTTCCTGAACGCCGGATGAACGACCTCTTCAGAGCAGGTTCAGGGTCAGGCCGGCAAGATGAATTCCAGGTCTCGCAGCGACTCTCTTTGAAGGAGGAACACATCATGAAACGCTCCACCACCCTTGCGTCCCTGCTCCTGGGCGCCACCCTGACTGCCGGCGGCTTCATGCTGGCCCCCTCCTTCGCCGGCGAAAACCGCCCGGCGGCCCCAGGCGAGGGCCAGTGGCTATCGATCCCCCAGGTCCATGACAAGCTCCAGGCCGCCGGGTACCGGGATATCGAGAAGATCGAGCGCGAACACGGCGGCTATGAAGCCCGGGCCACCGACCGCAACGGCCAGCGGATCAAGCTCTACCTCAATCCCCGGACCGGCGAGGTGCTGGACCGGGGCAGGGGCAGCAAGGGCGACCAGGCCGAGGGGCAGCGCCGCCACTGGGACGGGGCAGGCTCCGCCAACTGCAACGAGCGCCGCTGCCGCGACGACCTGCCCCAAAAGGCAAGCCCCCCGGCCCCCGCCGCCCAGTAAGGGATGGCGGCCAGATCCCTGGGCGGCTGGCCGCCCCCAGCCTTTCACCTTCCCGAGGCCATCGCCATGAAAACCCTGCTCGCCGGTCTGTCCGCCCTGGTGGCCCTGATCTGGGGTATGGACGCCATCAATGCTGCCGCCCCAGCGGGGGCCCATCCCTGGTGGATAGCCCGCCAGGAAGCCCTCTACCTGAGCGGCCTGTTATCCATCGCCATGATGTCCCTGGCCCTGCTGCTGGCCACCCGCCCGACCTGGCTGGAGGCGCCCCTGGGGGGCATGGACCGGATCTATCGCACCCACAAGTGGGCCGGCATCCTGGCGGTCTCCTTCGGGACGCTCCACTGGCTGGTGGAGATGTCCGACGACATCCTGAAGTTTGCCATCGGCCGGGAAGGCCGCCTGCCCAAGGAAAAGCTCGGCGGCCTGCTGGAGATCCTGCGGGATCTGGGGGAAGACCTGGGGGAATGGGCGATCTATGCCGCCCTGGCCATGCTGGCCATCACCTTGTGGAAGAAATTCCCCTACCGGGCCTGGCGCCTGCTGCACCGGGCCATGCCGGTGATCTTCCTGATGCTGGCCTTCCACGCCGCGCTGCTGGCCCCCCTGGCCTACTGGCGCGAACCGGCCGGCGCCCTGCTGGCGGTGCTGCTGGCCGTCGGAGTGTATGGCGCCCTGCGCTCCCTTCTGGGAGGCATCGGCCGGGCCCGGGAAGCCTCCGGCCAGATCGTGGCGGTGGACCATCCTTCCGCCGACGTGACCGGGGTGCGCTGCCGCCTCGACCGCGCCTGGCGGGGGCACCGCCCGGGACAGTTCGCCTTCGTCACCTTTGACGACAAGGAGGGCGCCCATCCCTTCACCATCGCCAGCGCCGACCGGGGCGACCAGACCCTCAGCTTCCAGATCAAGGCCCTGGGCGACTACACCAGGGGCCTGGCCGCCCGCCTCCAGCCGGGCCAGGCGGTGCGGGTGGAAGGCCCCTACGGCCGCTTCGACATTGCCCGGTGCAATCCCCGGGCCCGCCAGATCTGGATTGCCGGCGGCATCGGCATCACCCCCTTCCTGGCCTGGCTGGAATCCCTCCAGGGCAAGCCGGGACCGGCGCTCCGGGCCGATCTGCACTACTGCACCCGGGACCGGGCCACAGATGCCTTCGTACCCCGCCTGGAAGCCCTGTGCGCCGCCCTGCCTGGCATCTCCCTGCACATTCACGGCGCCCGCCAGGGGGCCAGCCTGCGGGCGGCGGCCCTGGGGGAAGCCAGCAACGCGGAAATCTGGTTCTGCGGCCCCACCGGCCTGGCGGAGGCGCTGCGCCAGGGCCTGGGGGCCCTGGGCTGGCGGCCCCCCTTCCATCAGGAAGCCTTCGAGATGCGCTAACGCCCGCTCCGCCCGCCATCCCATTGACTGTGAAAGGATCCACCATGGGCCACCCCATCCTGGTCGCCACCTTGCTCGGCCTCCTGGCCCTTACCGCCCAGGCCGCCAGCCCCACCGAAACCGCCAAGCCCCAAACCGACACCTGCGAGCAGATCCGGGCGCAGATCAAGGCACAAACCGGCGTGCCCCCAAAAGTAAACACCGAGTTGCTGCAAAAGCTGTCCGGCCGGCCCGACTGCGCCTTCACTGCCGCTGAGGTGTATCGGGCAGCCTGGGGCGACAAACCCTTGCCCACCAACGATGGTCATGGGCGTGGCGTCAAGCGGGGCCACGACGACGACGATTAGGGTCTGTTGACATTCGCCCTGCTTCCAGCAACCCGTACTGATTTTCTTACCCGAAAGGAAAACCACGATGCAAACCCTTAGGTTTCTGATGGCTGGCGCCCTGGCCCTGGCCTTCGCCGGCACGGTCAGCGCCGCCCCCGCCCGGCAGGACGCGGCCCATGAGCACCAGCACGAACCCACCGCCGGGGCGGCGACCCTGCACCTCAATGCCGGCAAAAAATGGGAAACCGATGCCCCCCTGCGCCAGGCCATGGGCAACATTCGCCAGGCCATGGCGGCATCCCTGCCCGGGATCCACGAAAACCGCCTGTCGGCCAAGGGCTATGGCCAGCTGGCCCGGAAACTGGAAGGGGAAGTGGGCAGCATCGTCGCCCACTGCAAGCTCGAGCCCCAGGCGGACCGGCAGCTGCACCTGATCCTCAGCCAGTTGCTGGAAGGCACCCAGGGGATGGCCAGCAGGACCGACAGCGCCAAGCGCCAGGCGGGCGCGGTGCGGGTCATCGGCGCCCTGGAGAAGTACGCGACCTACTTCGATGATGGGGG
>JAVEWG010000043.1:0-29753 GCA_034004685.1 Rhodocyclaceae bacterium
TCCTTGCGCGCTTCCTGCACCAGCCGTACGGCACGCTCCCTGACTTCCGGGGAATATTTGTTCGTCTTGCTCATGGCTCCATTCTCTCAAGAAATGGAGCCTCCTCAATTCCCGGGGCGATTCAAATATTACAAGGTGTCAGCAGAACGAAAACTTTCGCGCGCGAAAGTTAGCGCAGGGCCTCCTTGCCCGCTTGGTAGAGTTTCCGCGCCTGAGGGCCATACTTCTGAATCACTACCTTGATTGCCTCTGAATTCGACGGGTCCAACTCGTCGCGCTCCAGCCTCAAAGCGCCCTTGGTAGCCTCGACCCGATCCACGGTCGCAGCATCGGGAAACGGCTTCCCGCGCTCCAAGGCAAGTGCTTCGGAGTAGTGGGCGATGATCGCACCCAGGACATCACAAGCTACCTCGTACAGAACGCCTGAACGGTCGAAAAGCCCGGCCTTGGTAAGCCCCCGGCAATCCCATCTTGACCGAGAGCCTTAGGGTGTCGCTGCCTCCGTCCGCTTCCACTGATGCGGCAGCAACTCCCCAATCTGGCTCTGCGGCTGGGTCGGTAGGCGGGAGTACATGCTTGAAAAATGAGGCAAAGCAACATGCTTAATAGTTCAATCGGCAACTTCATCCGCCTACCGTTCAGGCAGGAGCCTATACAAGCAATATCGACAGGCCCTCGTTTAGCGGACACCTGCTGTCGTCGGATCGGTAGTGGAGGTTGATAGTTAGTGCCTAGACAGAAAACCGGGTCCTTTGAAGGTTCTGTCCAGGCGGACATCGCGGTACGTGGCAATGCCTGCTGATCTAATAAGGGGGGCGACGTCCCGCGATAGGACAGCCTCGTCCTGGACGGCGTAGTGGGCCAACGACCAATCGTGCCGGAAGTATATTGGTAAGATGATTCGCTCCGATTTGTCGGAGATGTGCCTGCAATATACGAACCTGGCTGGCGTGGTTTCCACCTCAGCCCAGAGGCAAGGTGCCCAAGGACGCCCGCCGTGCAGGAAGATTGCCACGTCCTCGGCGTGCGTAGTCCCGATCTTGAGTCCCCGCTCGGCCAGCGCGACGTAACAGCAGAACGCGTCGTCCTTTCCGTAATAAGAGAGACGCCCGATGCTGCCGTCGGAACACCAGGAACCGTTGTTCCAGTCGTAAACGAACCCGTGTGTTCCGCCCGGGTATTTTTCGTCGACTGCGTCGATCTGGAAGACGAGGCTGTAACCCTCAAGCAATATGGCCATGCGCTCTCTCCTAGTGGCGGTTGATGCGTTTGTAGCGGTGGCCGACTGTAATGACTTGACCGCTAGTAGATACCACGACGTAGGCATCCAACTGGCTTTCGAGCTCCTTTCCCCGCTCCTGGCCGACGTGCTTGATCAATTGGTTCCGTGACGCCTTGTCGAAGTAGCGGATGATTCCGCCGCGGTGGTCGTACACCTTGCGTCCCCACTCGACGAGGTAGTCGACTGTCGATTCGGAAATGGCCCTTTGCTGCATCTGGGCGACCGCATGATTGCTGAGCTGCATACCAACCTCCCATCGTAATGTGGTGAAGGAAGGAGTGTGCTGCCACTTGTGGCTCACTGAATGAGCTACTTAATGGGGTGTGAAAAATAAGTACAGGCTCATCCCGTGAGCTATACGTCGTGGTACCGTCGCCATCTTTATGGCATAGGGAAAAACGGATGCAAAAACTGGACGGAGAAATCATCCTATCAGCGAGCGACCTATCCTTTTTTGCAGAATGTGCTCATCGGACCTGGCTTGACCGCCATCATTTGGACCATCCGATGGAGAAGGCTAAGGACGACGACCAAGCCAAGCTCATCCAGGGAAAAGGCTACGAGCACGAAGAGCGGTTCTTCGCCACCCTGAAGGAGGGGGCCGGTTCTTACGTCGCGATCGGTACCGACTGGCCGCTGAAGAAAAAGCTCGAAGCGACGCGGACGGCGATCCTCGATGGTGCTGACGTGGTCTATCAGGCGACGCTTAAGCGGGGCAACCTGATAGGGCATGCGGACTTCCTCGTGCGCTCCGGCCACGGTAGCGGGGGGCAAAGGCTGTACGAGGTCGCAGATACCAAGCTGGCCCGCTCGACCAAGGCCAAGTTCCTCCTCCAGCTCTGTTTCTATTCCGACCTGCTCTCGGACATTACCGGCGAACAGCCCCACCTCATGCATGTGGAATTGGGCAACGGGAAGCGGGAAAGCTTCCGGGTTGGCGACTATTTCCACTACTACCGCTCGCTATTGGGCCGGCTGCTCGACTACCTTGCGGCCTACCCGGACGGATCGGAGGTGCCGTACCCGGCGCCGTGCGACCACTGCGGCCTCTGTCCTTGGCGGGAGCGTTGCGCCGCCAAGCGGATCGACGACGACCATTTGTCGGCCGTCGCGGGTATCACGCGCCAGCAGATCGCCCGGCTCGAAGCCGCCAGCATCCGCACCGTCGCGGCGCTCGGGGAGCTTCCCGCGTCACAAGCCGTTCCCAAGATCGCGCCCGAGACCCTGGGAAAGCTGCGCGAGCAGGCGCGTTTGCAGGTGCTTGAGCGCGAAACGGGCCAACAGATCGTCGAGCTGCTCCCGCTGGAGACGGGAAGCGTTCGCGGATTCGCGCGCCTGCCGAAGCCGGATGAGGGCGATCTCTTCTTCGACATGGAAGGCGACCCCATGGAAGAGGGCGGCCTCGAGTACCTGTTCGGCCTCTATTACTTCGATGCCGGCAAGCCCGTGTTCAAGGCGTTCTGGGCCCATACCCGCGAGGAGGAGCGCCGGGCGTTCATCGAATTCATCGACTTCGTGATGGCCCGCCGGTCGGCGTATTCCGGCATGCACGTCTACCACTACGCCCACTACGAGAACACGGCGATCAAGCGCCTGATGACCTCGCACGGGGTTCGCGAATCCGCCGTGGACCAGCTCTTGCGCGAGAGCCGCCTGGTGGACCTGTACAAGGTAGTTCGGGAAGGCGTCCGCGTCTCCAAGGACAGTTATTCGATCAAGGCGGTCGAGGCGTTCTATTCCGAGAAGCGCGCTTCCGACGTGAAGAAGGCGACCGACAGCATCGTCGTCTACGAGCAATGGCGGGAGTCGAAGGATCCAGAACTCCTCGAATCTATCCGCCAGTACAACGAGGAAGACTGCCGCTCGACCTGGCAACTGCGCGACTGGTTGCTCTCCCTGCGTCCTGGTGATCTACCGTGGTTCGCCGCGGTCGCGGCGGAATCGAAGGAGCCGGCACGCGCGAAGTCGGACAAGACGGTGGATCACGAGAAGCGCCTGGAGGAATTCCACGAGCGCCTGGTCGCCCGCCCGGAAAACCCGGACCTCGATCCCGAACTCGCCGGGGTGGTCGACTCCGTCCTCGATTTTTACCGGCGCGCGGCCAAGCCCCAGTGGTGGGCCATCTTCGACCGCCGCGAGGCGGAACTGGAAGACCTAGTGGAAGATCCGGAAGTGATTGCCGGCCTCCACGATCCCGAATACGTCGGCGAGGGCGAACGGTACGAGAAATACCGCTACCGGTATCCCGAGCAGGATTTCAAGGTGCGTTCCGGAGACCGTCCCCTTCGTCTCGACAACCTCAAGGAAGCGAGGGTTTGGACGGTCGACGAGGATGTGAATACCGTCGATCTGGAGTTCCGTTTGGGGAAGGAGGAAGTCGATCCGCCCGCGACGATGTCGGTATCTATCGGCGCTCCGGTCGATACGTCCACCATGCAGGGAGCCGTGTTCGCCTTCGCTGAATCCCTCATCCAAGGTGGGACGCGATACAAGGCCGTCCGCGATTACCTGCGGCGGCGGACGCCGGATATCCGCGGTCTGGAGTCGGGGCAGCCGGTCGTCGGCATTGACGCGACGCCGCTCGACGCCGCCATTTCGGCGGTCGAGCGTCTCGATTCGTCCTACCTGTTCATCCAGGGGCCGCCAGGAACGGGCAAGACCTACACCGGCTCGCACCTGATCGCCTCCCTGCTGAAGGCCGGGAAGCGCGTGGCGGTCTCGTCGAACAGCCACAAGGCCATCAACAACCTCCTCGAGGCGGTCGACAAGCGGATGGAAGCGTCCGGGTGTTCTTACTTCGGGATAAAGAAGATATCCAAAAAGGAACAGGCGATCGAGAGCCGGTTCATTGAGAACTTCGATTCCGACAAGGCGATCCTCGAGGCGAATCCGGAGCCCCAACTGGTCGGCGGAACCGCATGGACGCTCGCAAAGGCTGGATTCCGGGAAGCGTTCGACTACCTGTTCATCGACGAGGCGGGGCAGGTTTCCCTGGCCAATACGATCGCGATGGGCATGTGTGCCCAGAACCTGATCCTGCTCGGCGACCAGATGCAGCTCGGTCAGCCGATCCAGGGCAGCCATCCCGGCCGGAGCGGGGAATCGGCCTTGGAATACCTCCTGGACGGCGAGCCGACGATCGCTCCGGACAAGGGAATATTCCTGGGAACGACCTACCGCATGCACCCCGACGTATGCCGGTTCATTTCCGACGCCATCTACGATTCGCGTCTCAGTTCCGCGGATTCGACCCTCGGCCGGCGGCTCGTCCTCGACGGTTCGGCCCATCCGGCGCTGCTGCCGACCGGGATCCGCTATTTCCAGATCGAGCACGACACCTGTTCGCAGCGCAGCGAAGAGGAAGCCCGTGCCGTCCGGGAGATCGTCGAAAGCCTCCTCGGGCAGCGGTACCGGGACGGGGAGGGCGGCGAGCATTCCTTCACCCTCGACAACATCCTGGTCGTCGCGCCGTACAACATGCAGGTCACCTTGCTGAAGCGTTTCCTGCCAAAGGGCGCCCGGGTGGGAACGGTGGACAAGTTCCAAGGCCAGGAGGCCGAGGTGGTCATCATTTCCATGGCGACGTCGAGCGCGGAATACCTGCCACGGAACTTGGACTTCCTGTTCAGCAAGAACCGGATCAACGTGGCGGTCTCGCGGGCGAAATGCCTGTCCGTCGTGCTCTTCAGCCCGAAACTGCTCGCCTTGCGCTGCAAGTCGCCGGGCGAGATGGCGCTCGTCAATACGTTCGCTTACCTGAGAGGGGAGAGCTGAAATGGCCCAAGCGGCACGCCTGCGCGACATCGTCGCCATACTGGAGGCGCGGAAACATCCCGTGTCCCGCGAAGTCCTGCTGAACGAGCTCGGCGTTTCCTACGCGACATTCAAACGCGACCTTGAGATCCTGCGCGACCAATTCCAGGCACCGATCAGGTGGCTCCCCGGCGAGGCGGGTCACGGGCGTGGCTACGTCCTGGAGGACAAGGGGTGGTCTTCGGGGAAGCTCGGATTGCCGCGGGCTTGGTTCACCTCGAGCGAGATCTACGCGCTGTTGATGATCGACACGCTGGCCAGCCACATCGCGCCCGGCCTGCTGACGGAGCACCTGCAACCTCTCATCACGCGGATCACGCTGGCGTTGAGCGCGGCGGACGACACGCCGGAGGATATCCGCGCGCGCGTCCAGATTCTGGCTTCCTCGGCCCGGCGGCGGGACGCTGCCTATTTCGAAAACGTGGCCCAGGCGACGGTACGCAGGAACCGCCTGGAGATCCTCTACTTCACCAAGAGCCGGAACGAACGAAGTATCCGGACCGTGTCCCCGCAGCGCCTCATCCATTACAAGGAAAATTGGTACCTCGTGGCCTGGTGCCACAAGGCGGAAGCGCCCCGTGTTTTCGCGCTGGACAGCGTCGAGGAAGCGAAAGTCCTCAAGGAGTCGGCGGTCGAGGCGGACAAGGCGGTGGTCGACGCCATGGTCGGGAAGGATTTCGGGATTTATTCGGGCGGTGACCGGAAGTGGGCGAAGTTGCGTTTCTCCGCGCTCCAGGCGCGGTGGGTCGAGGCCGAGGTCTGGCATCCGGAACAGAAGGCGACCATCCAGGACGATGGCTCCCTGGTGCTCGAGGTGCCTTACAGCGACCAGCGGGAGCTGCTGCTCGACGTCCTCAAGTTCGGCCCCGAGGCCGAGGTGCTCGAACCTCCGGAACTCCGCGAGGAAGTGCGTTCCCGGCTCCGCCGGGCCTTGTCGCAGTATGAATAATACAGTGGCTCAGTCCGTGAGCCAGTGGCGGTATCAGAATTCGGTTATTCAAAAACAATTTCTTAAAAGAACTTCATCGAATCCATTGTCCGGCTTCGATACAAAGGCGAAAGGTAGAACAAATGGTCTGGGACGCTGATAAAGCCGCGAAAATTCTCGATGATTATGACAATTGCTATATGGTCAAACCTTCATCCGGGATCAAAGAGTTAAAGAAAACTCATCGATACAAAGTTGGTTTGGGATCCTCCGGAAAACATATTGCGATCGCTCGCGAACGAAATGAAGGATCGGTTACCGCTTACGTGAATAGCAAATCAATTACAGGGAATTCATTTCAGGCAGGAGAACTGCCAGGCGTACTGGTTAGCGGGGAATATTTTCCTGGGCATCAGGGGCCAACCGGAGATAAGGGAATTTCGGGATCAGTTGCAGAGCTTGAGACGCTAAATCCTAAATATAACCATGTATATCGGCTTGAAGTAGAAGGGCCGTCATCGTTCAAGGATATGCTTAATTGGTATCGTGGGCTGAAAGATTTTAAGGAAATACCCGTCGCAAACGACTCGTCTATTGGAGTCACTGCCCTATCCGACGAAGATCAAAAAATTGCCCTTGGCATAGGTCAAAAGATCAGTGACGACACAGTTGCAGATAACGCACCGGATTCGGAAGAAAGGGCAATTTCTGGCGAAGGCGAGCCGATCGTAGGGGCGGGTGATCCACAAGAGGCCCTCGAGCTGTCCGAAATGGCCAAGAAGATCGACGACGAATTCGCGGACCTCGAAGGCCAGGACGTCGATGCCATCGTCAAGCGAAGGGTTGGCCAGGGGGTTTTCAGGAAATTGCTCCTGGAGCAATTCGGCGGTGCATGTTGCATGACCGGTTTGGCGAATCTCCGCTTGCTGATCGCGTCACATATCGTTCCTTGGTCGAAGTCGGAGCCAGCCCAGAAGCTCGCCTCGGATAACGGTTTGCTGCTTTCTGCGTCAATGGATGCCTTGTTTGACAAGGGACTGATCTCGTTTTCGGACAACGGAGGCATCCTGATCGGTGATGAGCTTGATGCCGAGACCATCGGGATTCTCGGTCTGGATAAGGAGTTCTCGCTGCCTGAAGCGGTGCTGACGAAAGGTCGTTTGAAGAATTTGGCGAAGCACAGGGAGTTTCACGGATTTGGTTCTTCAATTTGAAAGAAGGAAATCGCGCATATGAATAAGAAAGTCATTCTTTCTGCTGAGGAATCGGTCGTCTGCCCAAGTTGCAACCACCAGTTCTCACTGGACCAGGGCATTGCCCGCCACACGATCGAACGGTACGAGCAGGAGTTCACGGACGCCCTGGCGAGCGAGAAGAAGGAACTCGAGGAGAGTCTGGCCAGGGAAGCCGAGCGGAAGGCCAACAAGCTGTTCATGGAACAGATCGCCAAGCTGAAGGAAGACCTGGCCGACGTCCGCAAGGCCGAGCAGGATGCGCGCGGCCTGGTCGCGAAGGCCGAAGCCGACGCCAAGGCGAAGGCCCTTGAGGCGTTCGCCCAGGAAAAGCTGGCGATGTCGGAAGAGCTGGCCGCGAAGAACAAGCAGCTCGACACGTTCCGCGAGCAGGAGCTGGCGCTCCGCCGCCAGAAGCAGGAGCTCGAAGAGAAGCAGGCCAACTTCCAGGTCGAGTTCGAGCGCAAGCTCGACGAGGAACGGACCCGCCTCGCCTCGCAGATCGGCAGCCGCGAGGCCGAGCGCTTCGCGCTCATCGAAGCCGAGTACAAGAAGAAGATCGACGACGCCCAGAAGGCAAACGAGGACCTCCGGCGCAAGCTCGACCAGGGATCGCAGCAGCTTCAGGGCGAGGTGTTGGAGCTTGAACTCGAGCACATGCTGCAATCCGCTTTCTTCCACGACCAGATCGATGAGGTGAAGAAGGGCCAGCGCGGTGCAGACGTCATCCAGACGGTACGTACCGCGAGCGGTCAGGTGTGCGGCAAGATCATCTGGGAAGCGAAGCGCGCGGAGAACTGGTCGGAAAAATGGCTCCAGAAGCTGAAGGACGACCAGCAGGAAGCGAACGCGGACATAGCCGTCCTCGTGACGACCGCGATGCCGAGGGGGAATTCGGAAACCTTCTGCCGGATGGGCGACGTTTGGGTCGTCAGCCCGCAGGTGATGCGCCCGGTCGGTGAGACGCTCCGCGTCATCCTCCTGGAGTCGCAGCGCCTGAAGCAGGTCAACACGGGCCGCAACGAGAAGATGGAGCAACTCTATAACTACCTGGCCAGCCCGCAGTTCGCGCAACGGATCCGTTCGATGCTGGAGAGTTTCGAGACCATGCGGGCTGATCTCGACGCGGAGAAGCGGGCGATGCAGCGCATCTGGGCCAAGCGCCAGACGCAGATCGACCGCCTGACCGGGAGCATGACGAGCGTCGTCGGCGAATTGCAGGCCATCGCCCAGGACCAGCTCACGCAACTGGACGATGTCCTGGAACTGGAAGCGATCACTGACGGGAGCGACCTGTGATCCGGACGAGTTCCACGCCCAAGTTTTTCCCATTTGCCTGCATCATGGGCTTGGTGTGCGCGGGAGCTTCAGCCGAACCGAAGGCCACCTACGTCGGGCTCGGCCGCTATTCCTGTTCCGGCGCCACGGCCGAGTGCGCCCAGATCAACTACAACAACGCTCAGGTCGAAGAGGCGAACCGACGTCGCTACCAGGAAGATCAGGACCGCGCGCAACACTACGTCGACGAGAACCGCCGCAGGGAGCGGGAATACGAGAGAGAACGCCGGCGGGAATAGAAGGGAACATGTTACGTTAGCTGAGTGGAGCGGCAATCTGGTGCCAACTGGCATTGTGTTTGACCCTGCTGTGACCAGAAAGCAAAAAGCCCAGCTGGTGAGGGCTGGGCTTTCGCTTGTATCTGTGGTGGTGATGGGCAGAATCGAACTGCCGACCTATGGGTTATGAATCCATCGCTCTAACCGTCTGAGCTACATCACCCCGAAAAGAGTCGCGCATTCTAGCAATTGAAGGTTCGCTCGGTCAATTGGGTCCAGGGCGCAGTTTACGCCCGGGCGTTTTGCCCCAGGTTCCGTAAGATGTCTGGCGGTAGGGGTGATGGCTTGATTTCTAAGGGATTTCTTGACTTGGTGGCGCCCATGGAGGAACATCTATCCCCTCATTTCTGCGGGTTCCGCCGGGTTTTCAAATTGAAGGCCAAGATCGCTTCCCTGTTACTGTTCTTCATGATGTTCCAGGCGTTCCAAGCCTGGGCCGGGTTGCGCACGATCCCTGCCGAGGCCCTGGCCGCCGCCATGCAGGCCACCGGCCAGGCCCAGGTGGTGCTGGGGAAGAAGGTGGTGCCCCTGAGCCCCGCTGCCCAGATCCGCGACGCGGACAATCGCCTGGTCCTGCCGGCTTATCTGAACGGAACCTACAAAGTCCGCGTCCTGCTGGATGCCCAAGGCCAGCTGCATCGGGCCTGGATCCTGACCCCTGAAGAATCCGCGCTCCCTGCCCCCAAGTTCTGATCCCCATTCCATGAAGAAGCTTTACATCCGGACCTTCGGATGCCAGATGAACGAGTACGACTCGGACAAAATGGCCGATGTGCTCGGCGCCAGCGAAGGCATCGAGAAGACCGATAACCCCGACGAAGCGGACGTGATCCTCTTCAATACCTGCTCCGTGCGGGAAAAGGCCCAGGAAAAGGTGTTCCACGACCTGGGGCGGGTCAAGCACCTCAAGCAGCTGAATCCTAACCTGATCATCGGCGTCGGCGGCTGCGTGGCCAGCCAGGAAGGGGAGGCCATCGTGGCCCGGGCCCCTTACGTGGACCTGGTGTTTGGCCCCCAGACCCTGCACCGCCTGCCCCAGCTCATCGCCGAGCGCAAGCGCCAGGGCCGGCCCCAGGTGGATATTTCCTTCCCGGAGATCGAAAAATTCGACAACCTGCCCCCCGCCCGGGTGGAAGGGGCCAGCGCCTTCGTGTCCATCATGGAAGGCTGCTCCAAGTACTGCACTTTCTGCATCGTGCCCTACACCCGGGGCGACGAGATCTATCGTCCCCTGGAGGATGTATTGGCGGAAGTGGCCGGGCTGGTGGAGCAGGGGGTCAAGGAAGTCACTCTGCTGGGCCAGAACGTGAATGCCTGGCGGGCCCCCATGGCCCCGGGCTCCGAGGAAATGGCGGATTTTGCCTTTCTGCTGGAATGCGTCCATGACATCCCGGGCATCGAGCGGCTGCGCTACACCACCTCCCATCCCCGGGAAATGACCCAGCGGGTGATCGAGGCCTATGCCCGGCTGCCCAAGCTGGTGTCCCACCTCCACCTGCCGGTGCAGGCGGGGGCGGACCGGGTGCTGGTGGCCATGAAGCGGGGCTACACTGCCCTGGAGTACAAATCCCTGGTGCGCAAGCTGAAGGCGGCCCGACCGGATCTGTCCCTGTCCTCGGACTTCATCGTGGGCTTTCCGGGGGAAACCGAGGCGGAGTTCGAGGCCACCATGAAGCTCATCGACGAGGTGGGTTTTGACACCTCCTTCAGCTTCATCTATAGCGCCCGCCCCGGCACCCCGGCGGCGGATCTGCCGGATGACACCCCCCAGGACGTGAAGCTCAAGCGCCTGGCCCGGCTGCAAAAGCGCGTCGAGGAACAGGCCCAGGTGATCAGCCAGGCCATGGTGGGCACCGTCCAGCGGGTGCTGGTGGAAGGTCACGCCAAGAAGGACGCCAGTGAGCTGGCCGGCCGCACCGACAATAACCGGGTGGTGAATTTCCCTGGCAATTCGCGCCTGATCGGGCAATTCGTGGACGTGACCATCACTTCAGCCCTGCCCCATTCCCTGCGGGGCGAAATCCTGGTGCGGGAGCGCTGATGGCGCGCCCCTTCGAACTGGTCCTGGAGCCGGAGGACAATCAGCGCCTGGCCAACCTGTGTGGCGTGCTGGACGAAAACCTGCGCCAGATCGCCACTGCCTACGATGTGGAAATCGCCCGCCGGGGCGCCCGTTTCACCTTCCACGGCCACGCCGCCCGGGGCCAGCAGGCCGCCCGGGCGATTCAGCATTTCTTTGAACTGGCTGGCGAGCATCTTTCCATCGATGCCATCCAGCTGGGCCTCATCGAGCTGGCCAACCGCAGCCAGGCCAGCCAGCCGGCCCCGGCGCTGCTCACCCGCAAAAGCGAACTCCACGGCCGCACCCCCCGCCAGGTGGACTACCTGCGGGCGATTCAGGCCCACGACATCACCTTCGGCATCGGCCCCGCCGGCACCGGCAAAACCTACCTGGCGGTGGCCAGCGCGGTGGATGCCTTCGAGCGGGAGATGGTGGAGCGCATCATCCTCACCCGCCCGGCGGTGGAGGCCGGCGAGCGCCTGGGTTTCCTGCCCGGGGACTTGGCCCAGAAGGTGGATCCCTACCTGCGCCCCCTGTATGACGCCCTGTATGACCTGATGGGCTTCGACCGGGTGGCCAAGCTTTTCGAGCGGGGCTCCATCGAGATCGCCCCCCTGGCCTTCATGCGGGGCCGTACCCTCAACCACGCCTTCATCATCCTGGACGAAGCCCAGAACACCACCCCGGAGCAGATGAAGATGTTCCTCACCCGGATCGGCATCGGCGCCCGGGCGGTGGTCACCGGCGACCTCACCCAGGTGGATCTGCCCCGGGGCCAGAAGAGCGGCCTGCGGGAAGCCCGGGACATCCTGGCCAATGTGCGGGGCATCGCCTTCACCGAATTCCAGCGGGAAGACGTGGTGCGTCATCCCCTTGTCGCACGCATCGTCGAAGCTTATGACCAGATGGCCGCCCGCCGGCCCCCCGAGGAAGGCAGCGAGGACAACCATGCTGAAGATCGCCGCGGTCGACGCCCAGGGTAAGCGCCGCAAGCTGGAGGCCGTTCGGCTGGAAATCCAGCTGCCGGGCGGGCGTCTGCTCACCCTGACGGAAGACGGAAACCAGCCCGGGGACCTGATTTTGCAGGGGAGCGCCGGGGAGGGCGCCCCGCGCCTGGGCCTGCAACCGCTGTCGGCCGATAGCCTGGGCCTGCGGGTGGATCTGCCTCCCGCCGCCAGCCCCCGCCTGGAGATGGAGGTCCAGAAGGCCCTGGAAGGGGACGACCGCCTGATGGCCCGCCCCCGCAAGACCCGGATCCGGGCCTGGGCCCGGGCCGCTCTGGAGCGGGACGCAGTGGTGACCGTCCGCCTGGTGGGGGAGGCCGAAGGCCGGGAACTCAACCGGGATTACCGGGGCAAGGATTACCCCACCAACGTGCTCACCTTCGTCTATGGGGATGAATTGCCCGCCGACGCCGGCGCGCCCCTGATGGGGGATCTGGTGCTGTGCGTGCCGGTGGTGGTGCGGGAAGCCCTGGAGCAGTGCAAGTCCCCCGAGGCTCACTATGCCCACCTGGTGGTGCACGGCATGCTCCATCTCCAGGGCTACGACCACGAAGACGATGTGGATGCGCAGCGCATGGAAGCCCGGGAGCGGGCCATCCTGGCCCTGCTCGGCTATGCCGACCCCTATGCCGAAACGGCGGCCTGACCCGGCTGTTGCCGGGGCTGCCTCTCCGGCTGGGCCCAAAGCTTGCGTGGCCCCCGCCGTTGCCCATCTCTAGTCAGCCGTTCCTGACCGATCACCATGGAAAGTTCCCCTAGTCGACCTAGTCTGCTTGAACGTTTCTCGGCCATCCTCTCCCGGGAGCCGGAAGACCGCAACGAACTCCTGGCCCTGCTCCATTCCTCCTTCGAGCGCAAGCTGCTGGATGCCGACGCCCTGGCCATCATCGAAGGCGCCCTCCAGGTTTCCGAGATGCAGGTGCGGGATGTGATGGTGCCCCGGGCCCGGATGGACGTGGTGCACCTGGACGACCCCCTGGAAAAGATCGCAGCCTACGTCATCGACACCGCCCACTCCCGCTTCCCTGCGGTGGGGGAGGACAAGGACGACGTCCAGGGCATCTTCCTGGCCAAGGACCTGCTGCGCTTTTACGCCGGGCGGGAGTTCGACCTCAAGGGCACCCTGCGGCCGGCCATCTTCGTGCCGGAGTCCAAGCGCCTCAACGTGCTGCTGAGGGAGTTCCGCCTGTCCCGCAATCACATGGCCATCGTGGTGGATGAATATGGTGGCGTCTCCGGCCTGGTAACCATCGAGGACGTGCTGGAGCAGATCGTCGGCGATATCGAGGACGAATACGACCTGGAGGGGGCGGGCGACCTGATCCGCCAGATTCGGGATGGCCGCCACCGGGTGAGCGCCATGATGCCCCTGGAGGATTTCAATGGCGCCTTTGGCACCCAATTCCAGGACGAAGAGGTGGACACCATCGGCGGTTTCATCATCCGCCATCTTGGGCATCTGCCCAAGCGGGGTGAGGTGATGGACCTGGGGCCGATACGCATCCTGGTGGCGCGGGCCGACAGTCGGCGGGTCCATAGCCTGCTGGTGGAGCGGTTGCCGCCCCCGGTTAAGGGGGGCAAGGCCCCATGACCCTTTCCCTGCCACGCCGCATGGTGCTCGCGGCGCTAGCGGGGGGGCTGGCGGTGCTGGCCTACGCCCCCTTCGAGCTTTTCCCCCTGGCCTGGATCGCCCTGGCCGTTTTATGGGCGCTGTTGGCAGGGGAGCAGCGGGGCTGGGCCGGCGGTCTGACCGGTTGGGCCTGGGGCCTGGGGGTCTTCCTGGGGGGAGTGTCCTGGCTTTACGTGGCCCTCCATCGCTTCGGTGGCATGCCCGGGCCCCTGGCGGGGCTGGCCATTTTCTTGTTTTGCGCTTACCTGGCCTTTTATCCGGCCCTGGCGGGCTGGGCTTTCGTCCGTTGGCGGCGGGGCCGGCCCGGGCCGGATGCCCTGCTGGCGGGGGCCCTGTGGCTGGTCAGCGAATGGCTGCGGGGAACGGTGTTCACCGGCTTTCCCTGGCTGACCCTGGGCTACTCCCAGGTGCCCGGCCCCCTGGCGGGCGCCTTGCCCCTGGTGGGGGTGTATGGCGTTGGTGGTTTGCTGGCAGGGCTTTCCGCCTGGATTGCGCTGGCCTGGCGGCGGCCGTTGCGCCCCGTGCTGGCTTGGTTCGGGGTGGCCCTGGCGGGCCTGGTCCTGGGGCGGGTCGGCTGGACCGTTCCGGCAGGGGAACCGGTGTCCGTGGCCCTGCTCCAGACCAATATCGCGCAGCACCAGAAATGGGATCCTGCCCTGCTGCCCCACTGGCTGGAGCATAACCGCCAGATGGTGGCGGAGCACCCGGCCACCCTCACGGTGCTGCCGGAAACCACCTTGCCCCTGCTGGCGGACCAGCTTCCCGAGGGCTACCTGGAATCCCTGGCGGCGCCGGTGCGGGCGGCCGGCGGCGATCTGGTGGTGGGCCTCTTCCTGCGGGACATGGCCGGCCACATCTACAACGCCGCCGCCAGCCTGGGGGCCAGCCCTGGCCAGCACTATGCCAAGCAGCATCTGGTGCCCTTCGGCGAGTATTCGCCGCCCCTGTTCCGCTGGGTCTACGACTGGGTGAACATTCCCCTTTCCGACCAGACCCGGGGTTCGGCCCGCCAGCCGCCGCTGGCCCTGGGGGACCAGAAGATCGCGGTGAACATCTGTTACGAAGATGTCTTCGGCGAGGAAATCATCCGTGCTTTGCCGGAGGCTACCTTGCTCCTCAATATCTCCAACCTGGCCTGGTACGGGGACTCCCTGGCCCAGCCCCAGCACCTCCAGATCGCCCAGGTCCGGGCCCTGGAAAGCGGGCGGCCCATGCTGCGGGCCACCAACACCGGCATGACCGCCCTGGTGATGCCCGATGGTCGGGTGGCGGAAGTCCTGCCCGCCTTCCAGCGGGGTGCCCTGGTGACCCAGGTGCAAGGTTATGCCGGGCTCACCCCCTATGCCCGCTTCGGCAACCTGCCCGTCCTGCTCCTGGGCGGGGTCGTCCTGATCCGGGCCTGGCGGGGGCGGCGAACTTTCGGTGGCCCGGCCCGGTCGCAAGGAGCATGACTCCGCGCCAACCCCGATCCGCCGCCGCTGCCCCCTGGCACGGCATGGAAGTGGACCATGTGGTTCGCCACCTTCAAACCCACCCGGCAGAGGGTCTCAGCGGCGAGGAAGCCGCCGCCCGGCTGGCCCGCTACGGCCCCAACACCCTCACCGCCAGCGCCGGTCGTCCGGCCTGGCTGCGCCTGGCCCTCCAGTTCCACCAGCCCCTGATCTATATCCTCATCGCCAGCGGGCTGATTACCGCCTTTCTGGGGGAGTGGGTGGATGCGGGGGTGATTCTGGGGGTGGTGCTGGTCAATGCCGCCGTGGGCTTCATCCAGGAAGGCCGGGCCGAGCAGGCCCTGGCGGCCCTGGCCCGCAGCGTGGCCAGCCAGGTCACCGTCACCCGGGGGGGGCAACGCCATCGCCTGGACGCCGTCCACCTGGTACCCGGGGATCTGGTCTGGCTCACCGCCGGCGACAAGGTGCCGGCGGACCTGCGCCTGGTGAGCAGCCACCGCCTGGCCTCCTCCGAGGCGGCCCTTACCGGGGAATCCCTGCCGGTGACCAAGGATATTCAGCCCCTGCCGGAAGAAACCCGCCTGGCGGAGCGGGGCAACATGGCCTTTGCGGGCACCATGGTGGTGGCGGGGCAGGGCCACGGGGTGGTGGTGGCCACCGGGGACGCCACCGAAACCGGCCGCATTGCCGGCCTGTTGCGGGACACCACCGCTCTGGACACGCCCCTGACCCAGGCCATGGGGCGCTTTTCCAACCTGCTGCTTTACGTGATCCTGGCCCTGGCAGCCCTGACTTTCGCGGTGGGCACCCTGCGGGGCGAGCCGGCGGTGGAGATGTTCATGGCGGCGGTGGCCCTGGCGGTGGGGGCGATCCCCGAGGGCCTGCCGGCGGCCATTACCGTGACCCTGGCCATCGGCGTGGCCCGCATGGC
Source organism: Rhodocyclaceae bacterium (assembly GCA_034004685.1). Taxonomy (GTDB): domain Bacteria; phylum Pseudomonadota; class Gammaproteobacteria; order Burkholderiales; family Rhodocyclaceae; genus JAEUNX01. The sequence goes on from JAVEWG010000043.1 coordinate 15,950, forward strand.
CCGCCGGCGGGCCATCATCCGGCGCCTGCCGGCGGTGGAGACCCTGGGCAGCACCACCGTGATCTGCTCCGACAAGACCGGCACCCTCACCGAAAACCAGATGACGGTGCGGGAGATCCTGGCCGGCAGCGAACACTTTGAAGTGAGTGGCGACGGCTACGCGCCCCATGGCCAGATCACCCGGGAGGGTAGCCCGGCCCAGCTGGAGGGCGCCTTGCGGGAGGTGCTGCTGGCCGGGGTGTTGTGCAACGACGCCACCTTGTCCCACCGGGCCGGCGGCTGGGAAATCACCGGCGACCCCACCGAGGCGGCCCTGTTGGTGGCCGCCCGCAAGCTGGGCCTGGACGACGGGGCGGCCCGGGCCCTTTTCCCCCGGGTGGAGGAACTGCCCTTCGACTCCGTCAATCAGTTCATGGCCACCTGCCACGAGGGCGAGGCCGGCAAGGTGGTCTTCCTCAAGGGCGCCCTGGAGCGTCTGTTGCCCCGCTGCAATCATCGGCTGGATGCCCGGGGCCATCCGGTGCCCCTGGATCGGGAGGCGGTTGTCGCCCGGGCCCGGGAGATGGCCAGCCGCGGCTTGCGGGTGCTGGCCTTCGCCCGCCGCAACCAGGGGGGCTGTCCCCTGGAGGAGGCCTTGGACGGGGAACTGGGCTTTTTGGGCCTGCAAGGCATGCTGGATCCTCCCCGAGCCCGGGCCATCACCGCAGTGCGGGCCTGCCACCGGGCCGGGGTGAAGGTCAAGATGATCACCGGCGACCACGCCGATACGGCGCTGGCCATCGCCCGCCGGCTGGGTATTGCCCAGGACGGGGCGCGGGTCCTCACCGGCGGGGAACTGGCCGCCCTGGATGACGCCACCCTCCAGCAGGCGGTGGGCCAGGTGGCAGTGTTCGCACGGGTGGAGCCGGAACAGAAGCTGCGCCTGGTCCAGGCCCTCCAGGCCCAGGGCGAGGTGGTGGCCATGACCGGCGACGGGGTCAATGACGCCCCGGCCCTGAAGGCCGCCAACATCGGCATCGCCATGGGGGCGGGGGGCACCGAGGTGGCCAAGGAGGCCGCTGCCATGGTGCTCACCGACGACAACTTCGCCACCATCGAGGCGGCGGTGGAGGCGGGGCGGGGGGTTTACGACAATCTGGTGAAGTTCATCACCTGGACCCTGCCCACCAACTTTGGCGAAGGCCTGGTGATCCTGGCGGCGATCCTGGCCGGCGTCACCCTGCCCATCACCCCCTTGCAGATTCTGTGGATCAACATGACCACCGCCGTGCTGCTGGGCCTCACCCTGGCCTTCGAACCCATCGAGCGGGATGTGATGCGGCGTCCGCCCCGGGCTCCCGGCACGCCCATCCTGGACCGGGTGCTGGCCTGGCGCATCGTGCTGGTGGGGATGCTGATGCTGGTCGGATCCTTTGGTCTGTTCCTGCGCTGGCGGGGCCTGGGGGCCAGCCTGGAGGAAGCCCGCACCCTGGCGGTGAATGTCTTCGTCGCCGCGGAGATGGCTTACCTCTTCAATTGCCGCAGCCTGCGGGGCCCGTTCTGGCGCAGTGGCTGGTTTTCCAACCCCTGGTTCTGGGCCGGCCTGGGAGCGATGGCAGCCCTGCAAGGACTATTTACCTATCTGCCCGCCATGAACGCGGTCTTTGCCAGCGCCCCCCTGCACTGGCGCCAGTGGATCGAGGTGGCCGGGTTCGCCGGGCTGGTGGGCCTGGCGGTGGGGGCGGAAAAGCACTGGCGGGCTTCGCGCCCTTGATGGCGCCCCCCGGGCCTGGCGGGCCTACAGCACCGTGGGCCAGTTGGGCAGTTCGTTGGGGTTGTTCTGGCAGGTGGGGAAGTGGGTGGCCAGCAGTTCGCCGATCCGCCCGATGGCCGCCAGCACCCCGGCCCGATAATGGCCCCCGGCGAAGCTTGTCTCCATCTCCCGGCACAGGGCCGTCCATGTGTCGGCGGGCACCAGGGCGTTGATGCCCCGATCCGCCAGGATTTCCACCCGCCGGTCCACCAGCTGGATATAGATCAGGATGCCGTTGGCTTCCCCGGTCTGGTCCACCCCGAGGGCGTGGAACAGGCGGGCGGCCCGCGCCCGGCTGTCTTCCCCCCGGCGTAGCGAGGCCAGGGGCAGGGGGCCTTCGATGGCCACCCGGATTTCCCCCCGATGGCGGGTTTCGGAAGCCGCCACCGCCGCCGCGATGGCCGCCAGATCCGCCTTGCGGAAGGCCCGCCGGGCCCACCAGCCGGGGGCCCACAGATGGCGGAGTGCCCGGATCACCATGAGCTCACCATCTCCCCGAGGCGCCACCGCCTCCAAAGCCGCCGCCGCCTCCCGAGAAACCGCCGGAAGAGCCCCCAAAGCCGCCGCCGAAACCGCCGCCGCCCCGGGAACTCCAGCCTCCCCGCCCAAAACGCCCCAGGGAAAAGATGAAAGCGAAAATCGCCACGCCGGCCGCCGCTGCCAGGGAGGAGAACACCATGTAGGCGATCAAACCGGCCACGGCCGAGGCCGCCAGGGCGCCGAAGAGGCCGAAGATCGCCCGGGCCACGCTGGCGGCCATCACCGCCAGGAAGAGGGTGGTGGTGGGGTCCAGGCCGCCCAGGCCCGGGGCGGGGGGCGCTGCCGGCGCGGGCAGGGGCTCACCCCGGATCACCGTGTCCAGGGCCGCCACGGTGGCTTCCAGACCCCCGGCGAAGTCCCCCTCCCGGAAGGGGGGCACCATCCGCTCCTCGATGATCCGCTTGGCGATGACGTCGGGAATTGCGCCCTCAAGGCCGTAGCCCACCTCGATGCGGCTGGTCCGGTCCTCCTTGGCGACGATCACGATCACCCCGTCGCTCACCCCCTGGCGGCCGATCTTCCAGGCCTCCGCCAGGCGGATGCCGAACTGCTCGATGGTTTCAGGCCGGGTGGTGGGCAGCAGCAGGATTGCCACCTGGGCCCCCTTGTCCCGCTCCAGGGCCGCCAGGGTGCGGCCCAGGGCAGCCTGCTGGTCGGCCGTGAGGGTGCCGGTCAGGTCGGTGACCCGCTCCTTGAGGGCCGGCAGGGCGACTTCGGCCGGCCAGCCGGAACCCGGTAGGAAGCCCAGCCAGCAGGCCAGCAGCCAGCGCAGCAGCATGGGGCTTAGCGGGCCGGGGCGGGGCTGTCGAAGCGGACCGCCGGCGGCGTGGAGATGGCCTTTTCATCCTCCACCGTGAAGTTGGCCTTGGCCTTCCAGCCCATCACCATGGCCGTGAGGCTGTTGGGGAAGGTCCGCACCGACACGTTGTAGACCCGCACCGCGTCGATGTAGCGGTTGCGGGCCACGGTGATCCGGTTCTCGGTGCCTTCCAGTTGGGCCTGGAGATCACGGAAACTGGCATCGGCCTTGAGGTTGGGGTAGTTCTCCGCCACCACCAGAAGGCGGGCGAGGGCCCCGCTCAATTCCCCCTGGGCCTGCTGGAACTTGGTGAAGGCCGCCGGATCGTTGATGAGCTCCGGGGTGGCCTTGATGCCCGCCACATTGGCCCGGGCTTCAGTCACCTTGGTGAGCACTTCCTTCTCATGGGCCGCGTAGCCCTGGACCACCGACACCAGGTTGGGAATCAGGTCGGCCCGCCGCTTGTACTGGTTGAGCACCTCCGACCAGGCGGCATTGACCCCCTCGTCATTGATCTGGATCTGGTTGTAGCCGCAGCCGGAGAGCAGGGCGGCCATCAGGGCAAGCAGGGAGAGGAGGCGAACGCCCATGGGAGGCTCCTGGCAGGGGATGATGAAGTTTGTATCAAGCGTGACGGGTTGGGTGAACGGCGTTGGTCACGGTCTTGGCGTGCGACTACCGGTACTTGGCCGCCGTGATGAACTGGCTGAAAGCCTCGCACCAGACAATAACCGTGTTGTAGCGGGACACATCCACCGACTCGGGTACGGGGATCAGGAAATTCTTGAAGGTTCGCACTTCTCCAACCCGAACCATGTGTGCTTTCAGACGCAAAAAGTCGGCCTCTGTTTCCACGAACTCTGGCGAAAGATAGAGCTTGTAGTCGGGCCCCGGCGCGAGCTTGCCAACCAGGACAATGCTCCGGGGGCCTACGGAAACAGCCCCTTCCCCCCAGTGGAGCACGTCGCTGTCCTTGAGATCCCGGCGGAACTGCCCCCGATAGGTGGCGTGGGTGACCTCCCTGGATGCGTCTTCTGACGACGGTGCCGTCGGCGCCGTCAGGATGGGAAGGGCATAGACGCCCAGGGCGAACCCGAGGCCGAGGGTGCCCGCATGGGAGGCGATGAGAACCAGCAGTTTCTTCATGGGAGACGGAAAGTGCTGTGATGAACTGATTCAGTGTAGCCGGGTATCGTTGCCTTTGAGGGCGTTGATATCCATGGGGGTGTCCACGTCCATGAGCACGCCAGAGTCATCGGTGGCAATCCGTAGAAGGGCTGGGCCGGCATTCTGGAGAAGATGGCGGGCGCCGGCATCCCCCTCCAGGGCCAGCAGTTCTTCCCGCCATGCCTGGCTAAAACCCACTGGATGTCCCCGGCGGCCGCCATGGAAGGGCGCGGCCAGGGATGCCCCGTTGCGGAGGGCCTCGGCCACCCGGGCGATGGTGCCGGGCAGGATGGCCGGCATGTCCGCCAAGGCCACCAGCCAGCCCTCGGCTTCGCGGCTGGCGGCCACGCCCTGGGCCAGGGAGCGGCCCATGCCGGTCCGGGCTTCGTCACTGAGCACCACGTCATACCCGGCCTGGGTCAGCAAGCCGGCCAGAAGGATTTGCTCCGGGCGCAGCACCGCCAGCAGCCGGACCCGATCCCCGGCCGCCTGCCGCAGGCCGTCCCTCAGCTTGCGGGCGGCGGCCAGGGCCAGGGCTTCCCCGCTGGGGAGGGGGGCCAGGAGTTTATCGGCGCCAAAGCGCCGGCCCTGGCCGGCGGCCAGAAGGATGCCGGTCAAGGGGTGGGCGGCCCTCATCTTGGGTCAGGCGGCGCAGCCGCCCCGGATCGGGGCGGCCAGGGGTTCCGGCGTTTGCCGGGTTTGGGCCAGGGCTGCACCCCGTTTCACCGCCGTCATCTGGGCCAGGATGGACACGGCGATTTCTGCCGGGGTGCGGCTGCCGATGGCTAGTCCCACGGGGCCGTGGAGGCGCCCGATCTCCTCGGCGGTGAGGTCGAAGTGTTCCAGCAAGCGGGCCCGGCGGGCGGCGTTGCTGCGCTGGGAGCCTAGGGCCCCCACGTAGAAAACCGGGGATTTGAGGGCTTCCAGCAGGGCCAGGTCGTCCAGTTTGGGGTCGTGGGTGAGGGCGACGATGGCGGTGTGGGGGTCTGGCGGCAGGGCCAGCACCGCGTCGTCGGGCATCTCGGTGGTGAGGCGGGTGCCGGGGACATTCCACTGGCTGGTGTATTCGATCCGGGGGTCGCACACCGTGACGGCGTAATCCAGGGCCATGGCCATGGGGGCCAGGGTCTGGGCGAGCTGGTTGGCGCCGATGATGAGGAGCCGCCAGCGGGGGCCGTGGATCGTGGCCAGACGCTGGCCATCCCAGCTCAGGGCGTCGCCCCGGCGGGCGTCGGTCAGGCTGACCGTGCCAGCGGCCAGATCCACCTCCCGCCGCACCAGCTGGCCGGCGCCGATGCGCAGGGCCAGTTCCGCCAGCCGGGCCGGGTCGGGGGCGGGTTCCACCACCAGCTCCAGGGTGCCGCCGCAGGGCAGGCCGAAGCGGGCAGCCTCCTCCCGGGTGACGCCGTAGCCCAGGGTGAAGGGGGCCGGGCCGGCCAGCCGGCCTTCGGCCATGCGGCGGATCAGATCGTCCTCGATGCAGCCGCCGGACACGGAGCCGGCTACCCGGCCGTCCGCCGCCAGGGCCAGCCAGGAACCGGCCGGGCGGGGGGCGGAGCCCCAGGTGCGGGCCACTGTCACCAGGGAAAACGGCAGGCCGGACTGGTGCCAGCCAGCCACCGCCTGGAGAACCTGGAGGTCAGCGCTGTCCATGCTCAGGCCGTCAAACGGGTGGTATCGAAGGGCAGGCTGTAGAGGCGCTTGCCGGTGGCGGCAGCGATGGCGTTGGCCACCGCCGGGGCCAGGGGGGGCACCGCCGGTTCGCCGATGCCGGTGGGGGGCTCGCCGGAAGCCACGATGTGCACCTCCACCCGGGGCATGTCGCCGATGGGCAGCAGGCGGTAGTCGTGGAAGTTGGATTGCTCCACCACCCCGTCCTTGAGGGTGATCGCGCCATGGAGGGCGGCGGTCAGGGCGAAGGCCACCGAGCCTTCCACCTGAGCGCGGATGTTGTCCGGGTTGATGGCGATGCCGCAATCCACAGCGCATACCACCCGGTCCACCTTCAGGCCCCCGTCCGCCCCAATGGTGACTTCCGCCACCTCGGCCACATAGGTGTTGAAGCTCTCGTGGAGCGCCACCCCCCTGCCGCGCCGGCTGCCCGCCGGGCCCGGGGGCAGGGGGCTGCCCCAGCCGGCCTTTTCCGCCGCCAGCCTGAGGACGCCGGCATGGCGGGGGTGGGTGTCTCCCAGGAGGGCCAGACGGTAGGCCACCGGGTCCTGGCCGGCGGCCTGGGCGAGTTCGTCCAGGAAGGCTTCCACCGCGTAGGCGGTGTGGGTGGAGCCCACCGAGCGCCACCACAGCACCGGCACGGCGATGTCTTCCGGGGTGTGGAGTTCCACCTGGAGGTTGGGGATCGCGTAGGGCAGGTTGGCGGCCCCTTCCACCGACACCGGGTCGATGCCGTTCTTGATGCCGGCGGCGAAGGCGGAGCCGGCCATGATGGACTGGCCCACCAGGCGCTGGTGCCAGGCCGTCGGGCGGCCCTGGGCATCCAGCCCGGCGGTCAGGCGATGGTGGAAGAGGGGGCGGAAGTAGCCGGCCCGCAGATCGTCTTCCCGGGTCCACACCAGCTTGATGGGCCCCTTGTGGCGGCTGGCCTTGGCGATGGAGGCCGCTTCCAGCACGTAATCCGACTGGGTGTTGGCCCGCCGGCCGAAGCTGCCGCCGGCGTAGAGGGTATGGATGCGCACTTGCTCGGGCTTGAGGCCCAGGAGGGCCGCGGCCTTCATCTGGTCCTGGGTCTGGGACTGGCAGCCGTTCCAGATTTCGCAGCCTTCCGGGGTGACATGGACCACGCAGTCCATGGGTTCCATGGCGGCATGGGCCAGGTAGGGGAAGTCGAAGCTGGCTTCCAGTACCTGGTTGGCCGAATAGAGGGCGGAGGAAATGTTGCCCTCGCTGCGGGCGGGTTTGCCGGGTTTCCTGGCGAGCTGGCGGTAGCGTTCCAGGATTTCGCCGCTGCCCAGGCGGAAGGCGGCGGATTCGTCCCATTCCACCTGGAGGGCATCCCTGCCCCGCAGGGCGCTCCAGGTGTCCCGGGCCAGCACCGCCACCCCGTTGGGGATGGCCACCACCTCGGTTACCCCGGCAATGGCCAGAGCGGGCGCCGGGTCGAAGCCCTTCACCTTGGCGCCGAAACGGGGCGGGTGGGCCACCAGGGCCACCTGCATGTCGGGTAGCTGCACGTCCTGGGTGAATCGGGCCCGGCCGGTGATCTTGTCGGCGGCGTCTTTGCGGGGGGCGCGGCGGCCCACCAGCTTGAAGTCCCCGGGGTCCTTGAGGCTGATCGTTTCCGGCACGGCCTCGGTGCTGGCCGCCACCGCCAGCTCGCCAAAGGGGGCCTTGCGGCGGCTTGGCGGGTGGCTCAGGACCCCGTCCGCCACCTGGATTTCCCCCTCCGGCACCTTCCATTTCCTGGCTGCCGCCCTCACCAGCATGGCCCGGGCGCTGGCGCCGGCCTGGCGCAACTGCTGCCAGGAATTGGCCATGGCGGTGCTGCCGCCGGTGCCCTGGAAGGGGCCGAAGAACAGGTTGTTGTAGCGCTTGGCGTCGGCCGGGGCGCCCTCGACGCGCACCTGGGACCAGGCGGCGTCCAGTTCCTCGGCCACGATGGTGGCGAGCCCCGTATAGGTGCCCTGGCCCATCTCCAGATGCTTGGAAATCACGGTCACGCTGTTGTCGCTGCCGATGCGCAGGAAGGCGTTGGGTTCGAAGCTCCGAGGCGCGGTTTTGCCGGCGGCGGCCTGGGCCGGTGGGGCGAGGTAGACGGCGAGGGTGAGGCCGGCGCTGCCCTGGAGGAAGCGGCGGCGGCTTTCATTGACGATGGTGTTGTTCATGACCGGGCCCCCGTCAGGTTCCGGGCGGCCAGATGGATGGCCGCCCGGATCCGGGCATAGGTGCCACAACGGCACAGGTTGCCGCCCAGGGCGGCGTCGATGTCGGCATCGCTGGGCCGGTGGTTGGATTTGAGCAGGGCGGTGGCGGCCACGATCTGGCCCGACTGGCAGTAGCCGCACTGGGCCACGTCCAGCTCCTGCCAGGCGGCCTGGACCACCTTGCCCACCGGATCCTTGGCCATGTGCTCGATGGTGGTGAGCTGCTTGCCTTCGGCCACCGACAGGGGGGTGGTGCAGGCCCGCACCGGGGTACCGTCCAGCAACACCGTGCACGCCCCACACAGGGCCATGCCGCAGGCGTACTTGGCGCCGGTGAGGTGGAGCTGATCCCGCAGGACCCACAGGAGGGGCGTGTCCGGGTCGGCGTCGATCCGGGTGATGGCGCCGTTGAGGGTAAGGGTAGGCATGGGGTCTCCTGTTTGGCGGGGCCGGGGGGGGCCGTTCAGGGCGGCAATTGAAGCTTGACCAGGGTGGGCGGCGATGGTTCTTGTTCCAGTCGGGGCGCTGCCGTCGCACCAGTATGCCAAGTTTCGCCGAACAGGCGAAAGGCCGTAAAATCATCGTTTTGCTTTCGCCACGCGGTTTTCGCCGCCACGAACCATGTCCCAGCATAAACCGACTTTCCAGGAAGTGATCCTGCGCCTCCAGACCTTCTGGGCCGGCCACGGCTGCACCCTGCTGCAACCCTACGACATCGAGGTAGGGGCGGGCACCTTCCACACCGCCACCTTCCTGCGGGCCATCGGCCCGGAGCCCTGGAACGCCGCTTACGTCCAGCCTTCCCGCCGCCCCAAGGATGGCCGCTACGGCGAGAATCCCAACCGCCTCCAGCACTACTACCAGTACCAGGTGGTGCTGAAGCCTTCGCCCCTGAACATCCAGGAGCTGTACATCGATTCCCTGCGGGCCCTGGGTATCGATCCCGGTGCCCACGACATCCGCTTCGTGGAAGACGACTGGGAATCCCCCACCCTGGGGGCCTGGGGCCTGGGTTGGGAGGTGTGGCTGGACGGCATGGAAGTCACCCAGTTCACCTACTTCCAGGAGGTGGGCTCACTCTCCTGCAAGCCGGTGCTGGGGGAGATCACCTACGGTCTGGAGCGCCTGGCCATGTACCTGCAGGGCGTGGAAAACGTCTATGACCTGGTGTGGTCGGTGGCCCCGGACGGCACCCAGGTGACCTATGGCGATGTCTATCACCAGAACGAGGTGGAGCAATCCACCTACAACTTCGAGCATTCCAACGTGGACTGGCTGTTCCGCCTGTTCGGCGAGTACGAGGCCGAGGCCAAGCGCCTGATGGCCGTGCCCCTGGTGTTGCCGGCCTTCGAGATGGTCATGAAGTGCTCCCATACCTTCAACCTGCTGGATGCCCGGGGCGCCATCTCGGTGACCGAGCGGGCGGCCTACATCGGCCGGGTGCGGGCCCTGGCCCGGGAAGTGGCCCAGACCTACTACAACTCCCGCGAAGCCCTGGGCTTCCCCATGCTCAAGAAGGAGGCCGCGTGATGACCAGCGCGACCCTGTTGGTGGAACTGCTCACCGAGGAATTGCCGCCGAAGGCCCTGCCCCGCCTGGGCCAGGCTTTTGCCCAGAAGATCGCCGATGGTCTCAAGGCCCGGGATCTGGCCCCTATCGATGGGGAGTTCCGGGCCTTCGCCACCCCCCGCCGCCTGGCGGTGACCGTGGCCGGCGTGGCCGTCGCCGCGCCGGCCAAGGACGTGACCGAGAAGATCATGCCCGTGTCGGTGGCCCTGGATGCTTCTGGCCAGCCCACCCCGGCGCTTCTCAAGAAACTGGAGGCCAAGGGCGTTCCGGTTTCCGAGGTGGCCAAATTCGAGCGTCGCATGGACGGCAAGGCCGAGGCCCTGTTCTACACCGCCGCGGTGGCGGGAGCCCGGCTCGATGAAGTCCTGGCGGGCATCGTCCAGGAGGCGGTCAAGGCCCTGCCCATCCCCAAGGTGATGCGCTGGGGTGCCGGCGAAGCCCAGTTCGTGCGCCCGGTGCACAAACTTATCCTGCTCCATGGCGATCGGGTGGTGCCGGGTTCCGTGCTGGATCTGAAGGCTGGCCGGACCACCCTGGGCCATCGCTTCATGAGCCGGGGGGAGATCGAGATCGCCAGCGCCGAGGCTTACGAGCCAACCCTGCTGGCCGAGGGCAAGGTGATTCCGTCCTTCGACGAGCGCCGGGCAGAAATCGACAAGCAGCTCCAGGCCGAAGCGACCCGCCAGAACGCCCAGTTGGGGGAATACGCCGATCTGCTGGACGAAGTGGCCGCCCTGGTGGAGCACCCCACGGTGTATGGGGGGGAATTCGAGGCGGAATTCCTGGCGGTGCCCCAGGAGTGCCTGATCCTCACCATGCGGGCCAACCAGAAATATTTCCCCCTCTTCGATGGGGCGGGCAAGCTGCTCTCCCGTTTCCTGATCGTGTCCAACATGCGCCTGGCGGACCCGTCCAACATCGTGATCGGCAACCAGCGGGTGGTGCGTCCGCGCCTGTCGGATGCCCGCTTCTTCTTCGAGCAGGACCGCAAGCACCGGCTGGCCAGCCGCCTGCCCCGGCTGGCCAGCGTGGTCTATCACAACAAGCTGGGTTCCCAGCTGGACCGGGTGGAGCGTCTGGCCCGCCTGGCCGGGCTGATCGCCGGCCATCTCAAGGCCGACGTAGCGCTGGCGGAGCGGGCCGCCCGCCTGGCCAAGGCTGATCTGGTCTCCGACATGGTGGGGGAGTTCCCCGAGCTCCAGGGCATCATGGGCCGCTATTACGCCCTTCATGACGGAGAGAATGCCCAGGTGGCGGACGCCATCCAGAGCCACTACCAGCCCCGTTTCGCCGGCGACGCCCTGCCTCAGGGCAACGTGGCCTGCGCCGCCTCCCTGGCGGACAAGCTGGACGCCCTGGTGGGCTTCTTCGGGATCGGCATGGTGCCCACCGGCGACAAGGATCCCTTCGGCTTGCGCCGGGCCGCCCTGGGGGTGCTGCGCATCCTGATGGAAACCCCCCTGCCCCTGGATCTGGCCGCCCTGATCCGGGATGCCGCTGCCGGCTTCAAGCCGGGCTTGCTCACCGCGCCGGTGGACGGGCCCTTGCTGGACTTCATGCTGGAGCGGCTGCGTAACCTGCTGCGGGAAGGGGGCCATGCCCAGGATGGCATCGAGGCGGTGCTCGCCCTGGTGCCCACCCGCATCGACCTGGTGGCCCCCAAGCTGGCCGCCGTGGCGGCGTTCCAGAAGCTGCCGGAGGCCGCCGCCCTGGCTGCCGCCAACAAGCGCATCGTGAATATCCTCAGGAAGGCCGAAGGCACGATCCCCGAACCGGACGTGGCCCTGCTCCAGGAAGAGGCGGAAAAGGCCCTGTTCCACGCGGTGGTCGAGGTGGCGCCCCTGGCCCGCTCCCACTTCCTGAATGAGGACTACACGGATGCCCTGCGGGTGCTGGCGGGCCTGCGGGGCGCGGTGGACCGCTTCTTCGATGAGGTGATGGTGATGGCGGAGGAGCCCCTGATCCGCCAGAATCGCCTGGCCTTGCTCAAACAGCTGGCCGGCCTGATGAACCAGGTGGCCGACATTTCCCGGCTGTCCCCCGCCTGAGGGGATCGGGGGCCGCCGGCCCCCGCCCGCCGTACCCATGGGAGGCCCCATGAAGCTGATCATTCTGGACCGGGACGGGGTCATCAACTACGACTCCGACCAGTTCATCAAGTCCCCCGAGGAGTGGAAGCCCATCCCCGGGTCCCTGGAGGCCATCGCCCGCCTCAACCAGTGGGGCTGGAGGGTGGTGGTGGCCTCCAACCAGTCCGGCATCGGCCGGGGCCTGTTCGGCATGGACACCCTCAACGCCATCAACGACAAGATGGTGAAAAGCCTGGCCCAGGTGGGGGGCCGCCTGGACGCGATTTTCTTCTGTCCCCATGCCGCCGATTCCACCTGTGACTGCCGCAAGCCCAAGCCGGGGATGTTTCGCCAGATCGCCGAGCGCTTCAACGTGGATCTGACCGGCATGCCCACCGTGGGGGACAGCCTGCGGGACGTACAGGCTGGCCTGGCGGCCGGCTGCAAGCCCTACCTGGTGCTGACCGGCAAGGGCCAGAAGACCCGCGCCGACCCGGCCCTGCCGGCAGGCACCGAGATTTACCCGGATCTGGCCACCCTGGTGGCGGATCTGCTCGACTGATCATTCAGGGATTGCCCGTCGTGGAGTCCGTGGAGCCGGGCTGCACCCGAGCCCACCGGGCTGCCGGACGTGGCGTCCTTTACAGGTTTTGCAAAGGATCGACGTGAGTTTGCTGCGTTCAATACTGTTCGCCTTGGCCCTGGTGGTGGTGACCCCGCCCTTCGGGATTCTTGCCCTCTTCCTGGGGGGGCTGGCGCCCATGGCCCGCTACCGGATCATCACCCGCTGGGCGGATGTGGCCATGTGGTGTATCGCCCACATCCTGGGCATCCGCTACCGGGTGGTGGGGGAGGAAAATATGCCGAAGGTACCGGCAGTGGTGCTGGCCAAGCACCAGTCAGCCTGGGAGACCATCGCCTTCCAGCACATCCTGCCCCCGGTGAGCTTCGTCCTGAAGCGGGAGCTCCTGAAAATTCCGTTCTTCGGCTGGGGTCTGGGCCGGATGCCCTTCATCGCCATCGATCGGGCCGCTGGCAAGGATGCCCTGGCCCAGCTGGTGGATCAGGGGGCAAGGCGGATGGCGGAGGGCTTCTGGGTGGTGGTGTTCCCCGAGGGCACCCGGGTGGCCCCAGGTGGAACCCGCCGCTACAAATCCGGTGGCGCCTGGCTGGCCCACAAGACCGGCGCGCCGGTTGTGCCCATCGCCCATAACGCAGGAGAGTTCTGGGGACGCAATGCCTTCCACAAGAAAATGGGAGAGGTGGTGGTGAGCATCGGGCCGGCGATCCAGACCGAGGGGCGGACTGCCGAGGAGATCACCAAGGAGGCCAGGGCCTGGATCGAGGGGGAAATGCACCGCTTGTTCCCCCATCATTACCGCGCCGGTCATCAGGAAGACTGAGCGTCCGCTTGGTGGAAGCACCAACAAAAAGGCCCTGCGATGCAGGGCCTTTTTTGTTGCCGGGGCAGGGAGGCTCAGGCGGCTTTCTTGCCCTTGGAGGCGCCTACGGCCTTGACGGTGGCGTTGGTGGCGGCGGTCACGTTGGCTTCAGCGATCTCGGCGACCTGCTTGGCGGCCTTGCTCATGCTGTCATAGGCAGAATTGGCGGCGGCGATGGCGGACTTGACGGCGGCCACGGCCACGTCGGAGCCAGCCGGCGCGGACTTGGCGGCCTTGTCCAGGGCAGCGGCGACGCCCTTGTTCAGTTCGGCAACCTGGCCTTCAAAGACCTTGGAGACTTCTTCCTGGGTCTGGGTGGCGATTTCATACACGCTGCGGGCGTAGGCAACGGTTTTTTCAACCAGGGGCTGGGCCAGGGAGGACTGGACAGCCAGCAGTTCCTGGGCGTCCTTGGCGGAGAGCAGGGCCTTGGTGCTGGCCAGGCTGTCTTCCAGGGCGGCGCGGGCAACATTGAGGTTGAGGGCGGCAAAGCGCTCGGCGCTGGCGAATGCGGCGTTGGCCAGGGTCAGCAGGGTCTCCACATTGGC
>JAVEWG010000078.1:0-5869 GCA_034004685.1 Rhodocyclaceae bacterium
TCACCGCCCGGCAAGGTTGCCCCTTGACTTTTGGCGATTCCAGGACGTCTGGGGTGACGCTCTGGCCGAACAATTCATGCCTGGGAATCCGCCGCCCCTGGAAACCTTTCGAACACTACGATTTCCCCAATAAGGCGCGGCAGGCGTAGCTGCCCTTTTTACCACGCCCAGCTTAGCCGGGGAAAGAGTCTACAGGCTGCCAAGTAGATTGCGGATCGTGCCAACACTACCCAGCACGGTCTTCCGGAACCCGGATCCCCCTGGCGCCACTTGCAGGACCGCAAAAAGGCGGGTAGCCGGTTCAAGCCCCAAAATACTTGGCATCTCACCCGAAGAATGGGCCAGGAAACAACGCTCGCCGTCAGCGGGCAGGAGGGCGCAGGCGCAAAGCACCGGCCCCAGCCCCGTCAGGCGCACCGGGCGGCCATGGCAGCACCCACCCTGGAACCGCAAGGCCGACCCAGTTGGCCACTGATCCAGTGGGCGGTCTCCACCAGGGTCGGCAGGTCGATCCCGGTCTCCAGCCCGAGCCCGTTGAGCAGATAGACCACATCCTCGGTGGCCACATTGCCCGTTGCCCCCTTGGCGTAGGGACATCCGCCCAGACCAGCGACTGAGCTATCAAACACTGCAACACCGGCCTCCAGCGCAGCATAGATATTGGCGATGGCCATGCCGTAGGTATCGTGAAAATGGCCTGCCAGCTTGCTTACCGGCACCTGCTTGATCACGGCATCAAGCATGCGTCGGGTCTGCCCCGGCGTGCCCACCCCTATGGTGTCTCCCAGGCTGACTTCATAGCAGCCCATGGCCATCAACTGCCCCGCCACCGCAGCCACGGCCTCGGGGGCCACCGCACCATCGTAGGGGCAGCCCACCACGCAGGACACGTAACCCCGCACCTTGATGCCGGCTTGCGCTGCCGCAGCGAGCACGGGCTCGAAGCGGGTCAAGGATTCGGCAATGGAGCAATTGGTGTTCTTCTGGCTGAAGGCTTCGGACGCCGCGGTAAACACCGCCACCTCCTTTGCCCCGGCAGCCAGGGCCGCCTCGAAACCCTTGAAGTTGGGCGTCAGCACCGGGTAATCCACCCCGGGCAGACGTTCAATGGTTGCCATCACCTCGGCGTTGTCCCCCATCTGGGGCACCCACTTGGGGGAAACAAAGGAGGTGGCTTCGATGGACTTCAGCCCGGCCCGGCCAAGGCGGGCGATGAGCTCCACCTTGGTCGCCGTGGGTACCACCTGCTTTTCGTTCTGCAGGCCATCCCGGGGGCCGACCTCGACGATACGGACGCTGGTGGGCAGACTCATGATGCCTCCTTGCTGGCCGCAGCAACCGCAGCTATCTCAAAGGCCACCAGCTCGGCTCCATCACCCACCTGATCGCCCACCTGGAAAGGCAAGCCGCTCACGGTGCCGGCATGGGGTGCGGTGATGGTGTGCTCCATCTTCATGGCTTCGAGGATCAGCAGGGGTGCGCCCTTCTCCACCTTGT
Organism: Rhodocyclaceae bacterium; assembly: GCA_034004685.1. Classification (GTDB taxonomy): domain Bacteria; phylum Pseudomonadota; class Gammaproteobacteria; order Burkholderiales; family Rhodocyclaceae; genus JAEUNX01. The sequence goes on from JAVEWG010000078.1 coordinate 1,498, forward strand.
CGCCGACCTTGGCCAGCAGGGCGATCACCTTGCCCGGCATGGGGGCCAGCAGACCGCCTTCTGCGCCACTGCCTTCCGCGTTGAAATGCAACGGGTCCACCCGGGCAAAACGCCAGCTATGGCCATGGGCAAAGACGTGACGCTGTTCACCGGCCACCACCACGGTGGTACTCACTCGCACGCCATCCAATTCGGCCCGCAGCAGGCCGCGGGCGTTGATGCTGCCGGCCACCTTGCTGACTACGCCGTCCAGGGTGATTTCAAAGCCGTCCCGGCGATAGGCCACCGCCAGGGATTTTTGGCATTCGCCGAGGCGGAAGCTCACTGTCCGCGCCGCCAGGGTATTCAGCCGCCAGCCGTCCCGCTGATGCCAGGGCGAAGTGGGATCGCGATGGCGGGCGGCGGATTGGGCCGCCCCTGCCGACTCCCGCAGCAACTCGGCCAGGGCCAAGGCCAGCCAGGTCTGCCGGGGAGGTTCCGCCTGGGCGGGGAACAGATAGTCCTTCTCCCGCTCGATGAGACCGGTATCCAGGTCGGCATTGGCGAAGGCCGGGCAGGCCGTCAGGCGGGACAGAAATTCCACGTTATTGGCAACGCCCACCACCCGGTACTCGGCCAGGGCCTGAAGCATGCGGGCCAGGGCTCGATCCCGGTTCACGTCCCAGACGATGAGCTTGGCGATCATGGGATCGTAGAAGGGACTGATCTCGTCGCCCTCTTCCACACCGGTATCGACGCGGACATGGACGCCCTCTTCCGGCGGCGCCAGATGGGTCAACTTGCCGGTGGAAGGAAGGAAACCCTTGTCCGGATCTTCGGCGTAAATCCGCGCTTCCAGGGCATGGCCATTGATGGCCAGTTGCTCCTGGGCCAGGGGCAGCGGTTCGCCGGAAGCCACCCGCAGTTGCCATTCCACCAAGTCCAGACCGGTGATCATTTCGGTGACCGGATGTTCCACCTGGAGTCGGGTATTCATCTCCATGAAATAGAAGGTGCCGTCCTGGTTGGCGATGAATTCCACCGTACCGGCACCTACGTAACCCACGGCCTTGGCCGCATCCACGGCGGCCTTGCCCATGGCAGCGCGGCGCTCCGGGGTCATGCCCGGCGCTGGCGCTTCTTCCAGCACCTTCTGGTGACGGCGCTGCACCGAACAGTCGCGCTCGAACAGATAGACGCAGTTGCCCTGGCTGTCACCGAAGACCTGGATTTCGATGTGGCGTGGCCGGGTCAGGTATTTCTCCACCAGCACGTGGTCATTGCCAAAAGAGGAAGCCGCTTCCCGCTTGCAGGAGGCCAGGGCTTCGATGAAGTCGGCACCCTGCTCCACCAAACGCATGCCCTTGCCACCACCACCGGCGGCGGCCTTGATCAGTACCGGATAACCGATGCCGTCGGCCTGCTGGTGGAGGAAGGCGGGATCCTGGTTGTCGCCGTGGTAACCCGGCGTGAGGGGCACGCCGGCCTTTTCCATCAGTTTCTTGGCCTCGGACTTGGAGCCCATGGCATGGATCGCGGACACCGGTGGGCCGATGAAGACGATGCCGGCGGCCTCGCAGGCGGCGCAGAAGTCTTCATTTTCAGAAAGGAAGCCGTAGCCGGGATGGATGGCCTGGGCACCGGTCTGCTGGGCGGCGGCGATGATCTTGTCGATCACCAGATAGCTTTCCCGCACCGCGGCCGGGCCGATGAACACGGCCTCGTCGGCCAGGCGCACATGGCGTGCGCCGGCATCGGCTTCGGAATAAACGGCCACGGTCTTGATGCCCAGGCGGCGGGCGGTCTTGATCACCCGGCAGGCAATCTCCCCCCGGTTGGCGATAAGAATCTTGTCAAACATGGATGGAGTTTCCCGTTCTTCTCAGGGTTGTGCCGGCGCCCAGGCGGTCGGGCGTTTTTCCAGGAAGGCGGATAGCCCTTCCTTGGCTTCGGGCGTGGCACGCAGGACCGCGATGCGGCGGGCGGTGTCGGCGACGATCGCATCGGTCACCGGTTGGTGCACCACGGCCCGGATCAATTCCTTGGCCGCAGCCTGGGACACGGGGCCACCCTGCAACAACACGTTGACCATTTCCGCCACCTTGGCGTCCAGTTCCTCGCTGCTCACCGCCTCGTGGGCCAGACCAAGTTGGGCGGCCCGGATCGAGTCGATGCGCTCTGCCGTCTGGAAGTAGCGGTAGGCCTGGCGCTCGCCGATGGCACGGATCACGTAGGGGCTGATGGCGGAGGGAATGATGCCCAACCGCACTTCGGAAGTGGCGAACACCGCCCGATCCGAAGCGATGCAAATGTCGCAGGCCGCAGCCAGACCGACACCGCCGCCCATGGCCGGGCCATGGACCCGGGCAATGGTGGGCTTGCTCATTTCCGCCAGGGTGCGGAACATCACCGCCAGGTCCATGGCAGCGGCGAAGTTTTCCGCTTCGCTGGCCTGACCGGCGGCCCGCATGCCGGCGATGTCGGCACCGGCGGAAAAACTCTTGCCGCGCCCGGCCAGCACCATCAGCCGTACCGCCGGGTCCGCATCCAGGTGACGGAAGGCGGCGGTCAATTCGTTGATGACCTGGGCGTTGAAGGCGTTGTGCAAATCCGGACGGTTCATCCACAGGGTGGCAACGCCGCCCTTGTGCTCGATTTCCAGGGTTTCGAACATGCTCATCTCCATCACATGCGGAACACGCCGAAGCGGGTCTGCGGAATCGGGGCGTTGAGGGCGGCGGAGAGGGAAAGACCGAGTACGCGCCGGGTCTGGGCCGGGTCCACCACGCCGTCGTCCCACAGGCGGGCGGTGGCGTAATAAGGATGGCCCTGGACTTCGTACTGCTGGCGGATCGGATCCTTGAACTTTTCCTCGTCCTCCTTGCTCCAGTTGCCGCCCTGACCTTCGATGCCTTCGCGGCGCACCGTGGCCAGCACGCTGGCAGCCTGTTCGCCGCCCATCACCGAGATGCGGGCGTTGGGCCACATCCAGAGGAAGCGCGGGCTGTAGGCTCGGCCGCACATGCCGTAGTTGCCGGCGCCGAAGGAACCGCCGATCAGCGCAGTGATCTTGGGCACCTGCACCGTGGCCACCGCCGTCACCAGCTTGGCGCCGTCCTTGGCGATGCCGGCATTTTCGTACTTGCGGCCCACCATGAAGCCGGTGATGTTTTGCAGGAACAGCAAGGGAATGCCGCGCTGGCCACAGAGTTCAACGAAGTGGGCGCCCTTCAGGGCAGACTCGGCAAAGAGGATGCCGTTGTTGGCGACAATGCCCACCGGGTAGCCGTGGAGTTGGGCGAAGCCGCAGACCAGGGTGGTGCCGTAGCGGGCCTTGAATTCGTCGAAGCGGGAGCCGTCCACCACCCGAGCGATGATTTCCCGCACATCGTAGGGTTTACGCGCGTCGCTGGGGACGATGCCGTAGATTTCTTCCGGATCGTAAAGGGGGTCTTCACCCTGGCCCAGGGACAGGTTTACCGACTTGCTCCGGTTCAGGTTGGCGACGATGCGACGGGCGATGTAGAGGGCGTGGGCATCGTTTTCCGCCAGGTGGTCGGCCACCCCGGACAGGCGGGTATGCACGTCGCCGCCGCCCAGGTCTTCCGCGCTCACCACCTCGCCGGTGGCAGCCTTCACCAGGGGCGGGCCGCCGAGGAAGATGGTGCCCTGATTCTTCACGATCACCGTCTCGTCGGACATGGCCGGCACATAGGCCCCGCCGGCGGTGCAGGAACCCATCACCACGGCGATCTGGGGAATGCCCTTGGCCGACAGGTTGGCCTGGTTGTAGAAGATGCGACCGAAGTGGTCCCGGTCGGGGAAGACTTCATCCTGCTTGGGCAGGAAGGCACCGCCGGAGTCCACCAGATAGACGCAGGGCAGATTGTTCTGCTCGGCGATTTCCTGGGCCCGCAGGTGCTTCTTCACCGTCATCGGGTAGTAGGTGCCGCCCTTCACCGTGGCGTCGTTGGCCACGATCATGCACTCAACCCCCTGGACACGGCCAATGCCGGCGATCATGCCGGCGGAAGGGGCGTCGCCGTCATACATGCCCAAGGCGGCGAGCTGGCCCAGTTCGAGGAAGGATGTACCGGGATCGAGCAGATGCTCCACCCGTTCCCGGGGCAGCAGTTTGCCGCGGGCCACATGCTTGGCCCGGGCGGCTTCGCCGCCGCCAAGAGAAACCTGGGCGGCCTGGGCCCGCAGGTCGGCCACCTGGGCCGCCATGGCAGCCGCATTGGCCTGGAACTCGGCGCTGCGAGTGTTGATGGAAGACTTGATGACCGTCATGGTGTCTTCAGCCTTAGAGCGTTGCGGCGAACAGTTCGCGGCCAATCAGCATGCGGCGGATTTCGGAAGTGCCGGCGCCGATTTCATAGAGCTTGGCATC
>JAVEWG010000044.1:0-28024 GCA_034004685.1 Rhodocyclaceae bacterium
GTTGATGGAAGACTTGATGACCGTCATGGTGTCTTCAGCCTTAGAGCGTTGCGGCGAACAGTTCGCGGCCAATCAGCATGCGGCGGATTTCGGAAGTGCCGGCGCCGATTTCATAGAGCTTGGCATCGCGCCAGAGGCGGCCCACCGGATAGTCGTTGGTATAGCCCACGCCGCCCAGGGCCTGGATCGCCTCACCGGCCATCCAGGTGGCCTTTTCGGCGGAATAGAGAATGGCGCCAGCGGCGTCCTTGCGCAGGTTGCGGTCATGATCGACTTTGTCGCAGACCCGGGCTACGGCGTAGACATAAGCGCGGGTGGCGGTCCAGGTGGAGTACATGTCGGCCAGTTTGCCCTGCATCAACTGGAATTCGCCGATGGCGGTGCCGAACTGCTTGCGCTCGTGAAAATAGGGAACCACCACGTCCATACAGGCCGCCATGATGCCCAGGGGACCGCCGCAAAGGACGGTGCGTTCGTAGTCGAGGCCGCTCATCAGCACCTTGACGCCGTTGCCTTCGCCACCAATCACGTTTTCCGCGGGCACTTCCACCTCGTCGAAAAACAGCGGGAAAGTGTTGGAGCCACGCATGCCCAGCTTGTCCAGGTGGGTGCCGTGGCTGAAGCCCTTCATGCCCTTTTCGATGATGAAGGCGGTAATGCCCTTGGGGCCGGCATTGATGTCGGTCTTGGCATAGACGATCAGCACGTCGGCATCGCCGCCGTTGGTGATCCACATCTTGGAACCGTTGAGGACGTAGCGGTCACCCTTCTTCTCCGCCCGCAGTTTCATGGACACCACGTCGGAACCGGCGTTGGGTTCGCTCATGGCCAGAGCACCGACGTGGTCACCGGAAATCAGCTTGGGCAGGTACTTGCGCTTTTGCGCCTCGCTGCCATTGAGACGGATCTGGTTGACGCAGAGATTGGAATGAGCGCCGTAGGACAGGCCCACCGAGGCGGAAGCGCGGGAGATTTCCTCCATGGCGATGATGTGAGCCAGATAGCCCAGATTGCTGCCGCCGTATTCTTCTTCCACGGTCATGCCCAGCAAGCCCATGTCGCCAAATTTTTTCCACAGATCGGCGGGGAAGCAATTGGCCCGGTCAATCTCTGCTGCTCGGGGGGCGATCTCGGCGGCGGCAAAGGCCTGCACCGAATCGCGCAGCATGGTCAGGGTTTCATCAAGGCCGAAGTCAAGGCTGGGAATGTTCATGAGGTGGTCTCCTGATTTTGAAAATGGGGCGTTGATGGCCACGATGGGGCTACCATCATGTCGATGAGCATAGCGTGACAAAACGCTTTCGGGCCGCCAAGACGGTTGCAAATCCTGCCACTCGTTTTAGTATTTGCCTCCATGATCCTGCCTCAGCTATTTCCCCTCAACCCGCCCCATGGCAAGGCCGCCACGCCCATCGCCTTCATCAAGGCGATTCTTCTCGCCTATGAAAAATATGGGGAAGATCCTTCTGGCGCCCTGGCCTACGCCCAGATCAGCCCGGCGGAATTGGCCGACCCGAACGCCCGGGTCACTGCCAACCAGATGGAGATCATCTCCGGCTACGCCATGCAGGAGCTGGACGACGAGGCCCTGGGCTGGTTTTCCAGACGACTTCCGTGGGGCAGCTACGGCATGCTGTGCCGGGCATCCCTCACCTCCCCCAACCTGGGCATCGCCCTCAAACGCTGGTGCCGCCATCACCGGCTACTCACGGACGACGTCACCCTGGAGCTTACCCGGATCCAGGACCTCGCCATTTTTTCAGTGACCCCCCACCTGGACCTAGGGAAATTCCGGGAGTTTTGTCTGATCAGCTGCCTGCGCTACATGCTGGGCTACGCCAGTTGGGCCATCGATTCGCGAATTTCCATTACCCGGGTGGACTTCCCCTACCCCGCACCGCCCCACCGGCACGTCTACCCCCTGCTTTTCCAGGAACCCGTCCACTTCAGCATGGATGGAACCCGCCTCGTTTTTGATGCCCGCTATCTGGAGCTTCCCATCCGGCGGGACGAACGCGCCCTCCAGAACATGCTCCAGCGGGCCCTGCCCCTCACCGTGCGCCAGTACCGGCGGGACCGGCTGCTGGTGCAGAGCGTGCGGCAGTTGCTGCAAGAACAACCGGAGCAGGCAAGCACGGCGGAACATGTGGCCCGCCGGCTCCACCTGTCGGTTCGCACCCTGCACCGCCAGCTCCAGGAAGAAGGGGCGTCCCTCCAGCAGCTCAAGGACGAAATTCGCCGGGAACGGGCCATCGAGCTACTCCACCGGACCCGCCAGCCCATCAAGCAGATCGCGGCACAGGTTGGTTTCCAGAGCGAAAAGAGCTTTGTCCGGGCCTTCAAGGCCTGGACAGGCTCCTCCCCCGGCACCTTCCGGGAAGGCACCCAGCACGAGTCGTTCGAGCCAGACTAAGAACTGCCAGCTGCACGCCACTGCCAAGGCGCATGACCGTCCTTGGATGTCCGCCACAGCGCTTCCCGGACATTTCCACCATCCCCTCCCAGACAACGAATAGTTGGCAGTATTTGCGACCATGAGGCACCCAATGGCACCCCATCTGGGGCTAAAGTGAATGGGTAGCAGCCCGCCACGGCCCGCCATCTGACCTGAAAGGCGGATCGCAACCTGGAAAAGCCCTGAAAAACCCGGGGCAAGCCAGGGCTTTCCGGGGAATTTCGGGGTGTGTTGCAGACATGTCGGGTTCGATGGCCCCGCCCGAGCAGACCGCTGCAGGATCGGCCGTTGATCATAACCGTGGCAGTTTTGGTGGGACGTCCCAGTAGCAAACGGCAACACCCGGCGAATTCAACTACAAAGACAAAACGAGGAGACACCCCGTGACCACCTGGTCCCGCGACGAGATCGAGCAGGCCTTCCGCCACTACTTCATGACCGGCATCGTCTACGAGGACTGGACCGCCTGGTCCAGGCTATTCACCGACGACGCCACCTACCACGACCATTTCTGGGGCACCTTCCACGGCCCCAGGGAAGTAGAGCGCTTCCTGGAGGGCACCATGTCCGGCGCCTGCCATGTGTACTCTGCCCTCAAGTGGTACGTGATCGGCGACGACCGGGTGATCTACGAAGTCTTCAACCGGGCCGACCACCCCATGGCAGGGAGGCCCCCCATCGAATTCCCCTCCATTCAGGTGATCTGCTACGCCGGCAACGGCAAGTGGAAGTCCGAGGAAGATTGGTGGGTCATGGCGGACATGGTGCGCATGCGCAACCAGTGGCTGGCCGCCCTGGAAGAAGCTGGCTCGCCCGACTTCGCCCAACAACTCTCCCGCCGGGATTGGGGCCCCTGGGTGGATTGGGCCCGCCCTGCCCCCGGGCATGTAGCCAAGCCTTCCTGGGTAGGCAAGAACGTGGCGCCCATCCTGCGGTTCAAGGACATGGATTTCGGTGTTCGGACCCCGCCGATGTGAACCCGCGCCGCCAGGCCAAGGGGAACTACAAAGAACATTGGACAGCCCGCCGCCCATGGCGCGTCAGGGCAGAACTCGAGGAGATGAGCAAGCATGAGCAGCAAATTTGATGTGGTGGTCGCCGGCGGCGGACACAACGGACTGGTCGCGGCGTGCTACCTGGCCAAGGCCGGGATGAAAGTCTGCGTGGTGGAGAAAAACGACCGGGTGGGCGGTGGCGTCGAAACCCGGGAAGCCACCCTGCCGGGCTTCAAGCACGACATTTGTTCGGTATCCCACCTGATCCTGCAACTCAACCCGCTGATCCGCAACGACGAACTGGGCCTGTGCAGCAAATACGGCCTGCGCTACGCCAACCCGGAGAAGATCTCCCTGACCTGGTTCGATGACGGCACCACCCTGGAGTTCTATTCCGACATCGAACGTACCTGTCAGTCCATCGCCAAGTTCTCGGAAAAGGATGCCGACGCCTACCGTCGCTTCAACGCCAAGGTCTTTGAAACCCTGGACATGATGATCATGGGCATGTTCAACCCACCTCCCGGTTTCGGCGCCCAGGCCATGATGCTGGACCAAAGCCCGGTGGGCCAGGATCTGCTGCGCATCCAGTCCATCAGCGCCTGGGACTTCGTCAACGAATGGTTCGAGAACCCAAAGGTCAAGATCGCCCTGACCCGCTGGGCCTCCAACGCCATGGTCAATCCCTTCGACAATGGCACCGGCTTCAGCTTCTATACCGCCCTGCCCCTGATGCACAAGTACGGCGTCGGCCTGCCCATGGGCGGTGCCGGTTCCCTGACCAAGGCCCTGGAGCAATGCCTGCTGGACCTGGGCGGCACCATCCGCACCAATGCGCCGGTCAAGCAAATCAAGCTCGACGGCCAGAAGGCCGTGGGGGTCATTCTCGACAGTGGCGAGGAAATCCTTGGCAGCAAGGCGGTGATCGCCAACCTCAACATCAAGCAGGTGTTCCCCCACATGGTGCCGGGCGCCACCTTGCCAGAGGGTTTCAATACCCGGGTAAGCAACATCAAGTCGAGCAACATCCAGCCCCTCAAGATCCATCTGGCCCTGAACGAAGCCCCGAAATACACCTTCGGCTCCGCCGCCGATGGTTTCTTCTACGTGGCCCGCTCCACCGCCGATCCCGAAGAGTTCGAAAAGGCCTTCCGGGAACTGGAGCGGGGCAACCCCATCCGCTACTTCGCCTCTTACACCTCCGCCGACGAGGTGGACAATACCCGCGCCCCCGCTGGCAAGCGGGTTCTCAGCCTTTATGCCTTCATGCCCTACAAGCTCAAGGGCGGTGCCCAGCGCTGGGACGAAATCGGCCAGGCAACCGTGGACGCGTTGATCGACGACATGCGTCAGCTGACCACCAATATGGGACCAGAGAACATCCTGGGGATGTACTACACCACCCCTCTGGATATCGAGCGCAACAACAACGCCATGGTCAATGCCGACATCCTGCACATCGGCACTTACGCCTGGCAACTCAGCGGGAATCGTCCCTTGCCCGGTTGGAGTCAGTACAAGATGCCACTGGGCCAGCTCTACCTGTCGAGTTGCAGCACCCATCCTGGCGGGGGCGTCAATGGCGCCTCGGGCCGCAATGTGGCGCGCATCCTCATGGAGGAGCACAACATGGATTTCGACAAGATGGTCGGAGCCTGATTGCAATTGAGCATCCGCCAATTGCCGACTGGGTGGAATGTGCGGCAAGTGGTTTTCTTGACAAGCTCAGGGGTCGAGCATCCCCAGCCGACCCTGACGCAGCAACCGGAGGACCGTAGAACATGAAGATGTTCAGCAAGGAGGGCATGGAGATGATGGACGTCAAGTCCATCGTTCAGGATGGCGACAACCTGGTCATGAAGGGCAAGGTGATGGGGTCGATCAACGCGATCATCGTCATCAAACCCGAGGACGCCTGGCAGGCCCTCAAACTGTTGGGCGTTGCGCTACTGTTCCGCATGCCGGCAATCCTGCTCAAAGGCTATTTGCAGTCGAGAAAGCAGGCCCAGGCCCAGACCCCTGTCTGATGAAGACTGTCATGGGAGTCCCTGGCTAACGCCAGGGTTTTCCCTTTCCCCAAAGATTGATGCTTTCTACCTGACGGGAACCGGCGCAGCACAGGCCGACCTGCTTTTTTTCATGACGCTTTACAAAACCAACATAGTGGAGACAAACGCAATGAGAAAACCTTACAAGCTGATTGTTTGGGGTCCCGGTCGCATGGGTGGGCTGTGCCTTTGGGAGATCGCCAATTCTCCCGCCCTCGAACTAGTGGGGCTGCGCGTTTATAGCGATGGCAAGGTTGGCGTGGACGCGGGAGAGTTGGTGGGCATCGCACCCATGGGTGTCAAAGCCACCAACGACGTGGATACACTCTTGAAAATCGATTGCGACTGCGTTGTTTATACCGCCCATGACAACGGCACTTACGATACGGACGATGAACTCCTCCAGATTCTCGCCGCGGGCAAGAACGTGGTGACCATGCTCCCCTACCAGAACGCCCAATTGTTCCGGGAACCAGAATTCGTGGCCAAGCTGGAAGCTGCCTGCAAAACGGGCGGATCAACGTTTTACGCCGGAGGCATCGACCCGGATCTGATCAGCAACCGCATCCTCCTCGGGTTGACGGGCGCCTGCTCGGACGTCAAATCAATCAAGCTCCAGGAAAACTGGGACGTCTTCGAAGCCGCCAAGAAAAAGCCCGAACAGCTCCAGTACGTGGGTTTCGGCATGGCGCCGGAGGCCGCAGAAAAGATCCAGATGACCCAAGTGATCGCCGCCAACTTCACCAAAGCGATTGTCTATACCGCTGAGAAGGTATTGGGGGTCCAGTACGACCGGGTGGTGGAAAGCCATGACTACATCCCGACTCCCGTGGATATCCACGAACCCTTCTTCATCGCGGCGGGCACCGTGGGCCGCATCACCCATCGCATGCAGGGTTTTGTGGATTCCATCGGCCCGGACCCCTTCTTCACCATCGAATACCACTGGCTGATGGGCGACACCATGCTGCCCGAAGGTATTCAGCCCGGTCAGTACTACGCGGCCACCATTGAAGGCCGTCCGTCCATGCGGATGTCCCTTGACTTCAAGGTTTCCAACAAGAATGACGAGCGCTTCTACAAACTCGGCAACATGGAAGTCGAGCCCGCCTATGTGGCCACCCTCGTCCCCTGCATCCAGGCGATTCCCCACGTCTGTGCCGCGCCTCCCGGGCTCATGCCCTCCTTCGACCCCAGCCTGCACTGGACCCAGGATCTGCGCGACAGCGTGAAGTAAACAAAATGGCCGGGCGCCCTGGAGCACCCGGCCATTTCAGCCTCACCGAGAATCAGCCGGCTCAATCCCAGATTCGGGCAATCGCCCCACGCCGTTCTCGCCGGTCAAGCCCGCGCAGATCAGCTGCACCCTTTTCGGTAACGATCACATCGATATCGTGGGACGGCGTCGATACGGGCGCGGACAGCCGTTCCACCAAGGTGGAATTCTTGCCGCTACGGGTGGTCACCGCCACGATGCTCAAGCCACCGCTCAGGGCCGAAGCCCCGGCAAAGGCAAAATCGGGCTGGCCGCCAATGCCTGCGATGGCCGAACCGCCCACCGCTTCCACATTGACCTGCCCGTCGATGTCGATCTCCAGGGCCGTATTGATGGTGACCAGCGGTGCGCCACTACCCAGGCGGGCCTGGCTGTGGGTGATTTCCAGGCCATACAGCATCGGCGCCTTGGTCTTCGCCCACGCAAACAGCTCTTCGGAACCCGCCATATACGGAGCGATGGGCGTATCCAGCAATTGCCCGCGGCGCTCCAGGAGGGGCACCGCATCGTTGATGAGCCCGGTGTCGATTCGCACCGGCACCTTCAGGGCATCAAGCACGCCAACCCCCAGGGGGCCCGGGCCGAACTGGAGCCGCGAACCCGCCTCGATGAAAGGCGCGATGTGGGAACCGATGGCGCGGTGAATATCCCCGGGCTCCGCCCAAACCGACAGGATGGGAGCGGAGGGGTCGCTGCCGATGAAGCGCAGCTGCGACTCGGGAATCGGGGGGCCGGCATCGCTGACCGGGTGGTTGGGGCGCTCAACCGCCGCCACAATGGCCCCGGTCTCCACCGCTGTCCGCATCCAGGCCACTTCGGTGGTGAAGTTCCAGCCATTGGGCCCCCGCCCTACCGATGCCACGAGAACATCGGGACGCAAGGCCCCCCGCAGCAGTTTCAAGACCGTCTGCAAGCGGGCGGGGATGTAATGCACCAAACCCTGGTCCACCAGACGACGCAGCCCGTAGCCCGCCATGATGGAACGCACGTCGGCAAAGGCCTCCGGATCAAAATCTTCCAGAGCCGCCGGACACCAGCCCAGCACCAGGCGGACGTTGCCGGCCGCCCGGGCTGCCGCGCTCAACTCGCCAAACACCTTGGTCGGCATGCCGAAGCCGTCGGCAACGGCGACCCGGCACCCGGGGGTGACAAGGTCGCTCAGGCGAACGTTGCGAGGATCGCTCATGCTCCGGGCTTGTCCTTACCCAGGATGGTGATGCCCGTGACCGCCGTCGGGCCGCCGATATTGAGGGCGAGACCATTGCGGACGCCATCGATCTGGTTGTGGGACTCACCCCGCAACTGCTCGAAGATTTCCACGCACTGGGAAACGCCGGTGGCGCCGGGGGGATGCCCCTTGGCCTTGAGGCCGCCACTGGGGTTGATGGGCTTGCTGCCGCCGACATAGTGAGCGCGGGATTCAACGAACTTGTGACCCTGGAATTTCTCGGCGAAGCCAAGATCTTCATAGGTGATGAGTTCCACGCCGGTGAAACAGTCATGCACTTCGGCGAAGTTGATGTCCTTGGGCGTCAGCCCCGACATGCTGTAAGCCTGCTTGGCGGCCTTGATGGTGCTCGGGAAGGACGTCATGTCCCGCTTGTGCTGGTGCATCAGGCGGTCGAGCCCCAGGCCGAAGCCCAGGACCCAGGCCGGCTTGTCCGTGTACTTGTGCACGTGCTCCTCTGCCACCAACAGCACCGCGGCAGCGCCGTCGGCTTGGGGGGTGCAGTCGTAAATGCCGAAAGGCTCGGCCACGAGGGGCGCATTGAGCACCTGTTCAACGGTGATCTCGGTGCGCAACTGGGCCTTGGGGTTGTTGAGCGCGTGGAAATGGTTCTTCACCGCGATCATGGCCATGTGCTCACGGGTGGCCGGGGCTTCGTGCAGATAGCGGGACACATGCAGGGCGAAGTTGGCCGGGGCGATCAAGCCCAAGGGGTAATCCCAGGCCTGGTCACGGGTAATCCCCATCCATTCCCAGAAGGTGATGGCGGTGGAGCTGTCCCGCACCTTGTCGGCCCCCAGGGCCAGCGCCACGTCCACGTGTCCCGAGGCGACGGAGTAGATGGCCTGGCGGATGATGTCCTGACCGGTGCCGCAGGCGTTCTCGGTGCGGGTCACCGGGATGTCGAGCAGACCGCAGGAGTCGGCCAGGATGCCCGCGCCATGGCCATCGGTGGAGCCCACTTCACCCAGCCAGGCAGCACCGATTTCGCTGCGATTCATACCCTTGTCGACGGAGGCCAGGGCCTCGCTCAGGGCCATGGGAACCAAGTCTTTGAATCCAAGATTGAAATGCTCGCCAAAGGCGGTCATCCCCGCTCCGACAATCGCTACGCGCCTCATTTTGCACCTCCGCTCTGGCCTTCGGCCGGCAAGTCCGGCGAAAAGGCATATCCGTAATCGGGAACCCCTGTGCGCATCGCAATGCGGCGCAGCGCCAGTCGGCCATGGCTGCCGATCTTGGCATTGCCGGGGGGCACATCGGTCACGGGCATCAGACAACGCACATCGGAGCCGTCGCACTGGACCACGGCCATGGTGTAGGGCGTAGTCAGGGCGGGAACGGGAACATGAACGGTCGTGGTGGTATAGACCGTGCCGCTAAACGGCAACGGGGTGTACTCCCAGCTGTCGTCAGCACCGCAGCCCAGGCAATAGTGACGGGGAGGCAGCGCCAGGGTGCCACACTTGGTGCATTTGCCGGCCTGCCAGCGGACCTTGGAGTCAAAGGCGCGGGTATAGGCGGGGAGGGAAATCTTGATGTTTTCGCCAGGATTGAGCTTGCGCTTGGCCACGGGCTGGACGGGCCGCTCGATGCGACGCACGGTGCTGCCGGACACATCCACGTTGGCCGCGGCAAAGGCCGCCTGTTCGAAGGCAGCGACCAGACCGCTCTGGCCGGTTTCAGCCAGGGCCGCGATGGCGAACAGCACGCTTGAAGCGCCCTGGGTAGGCAGCGCCGGCGCACCGGCAGCCGACCAGGACGCTGCGTCTCTGGCGCCCAGCCCAGCGATCACCAGGGGCTTGCCAGGCAACTCGGCGGCTTCGATGGAGCCCCGCACGCCCATTTCACGCATTACCCGGCCGTCTTCGTCGGCATAGATCTTGCCATCGGCGTGGCGCGCCCGCTGAGGCAAGCCACGCTGCACCCGGCCGACCAAGGATACCGGATTGGAGCCAGCCACCAGGGCAGCCGCCGCGCCAGCCGAGGTGGCGGCATCGACGCCGATCACCAGGGTGCCAGGCATGGCGGAAGCCAGGGCGCTCAGCACGGCGGGAGCGCCACCGATCTGTTCCACGACCTCCACGTCTTGAGACAGGCGCAGCGCGGCAACCAGCGGTGCGGTATTGCCACCTTCGAGCAGCGGCAACTCCCGGCTCACGAACACCACCTTGGTCACGGTTGCACCGTCGCCAATCGCCAGGCGACCGGCTTCCACGGCCATGGTCAGCGCGTCTTCGTCGAAGCCGACAACCCGCGCCTTTTCAGTACCCCAGGGGGGTAGATAAGTACCTATTGAAATTGCCACGATGCCTCCGTCTGTGCTGTGTTCATCGGTCGAAGCGCAGCGTTTGGCTGCCGCGCCGCGAAAGTCCCGTAGCTTACCATATCTGCATCGTCATTTCAGCCCGACTTGACCCTGGCGCCCTCAAGAAATGCAATAAGAATAAATAAACCGCCTGAAAAAAACCCCATGCCGGTCTTCGTCCGCCGGAAGGGCCGGTCGATCCTGGGACAAAGAAAAAGCCCCGCCTTTTGAGCGGGGCTCCGGAGCCAGCCGGCCGATAAACCGGCAAACCCTTGACCTGGAAAATCAAACCTCGACGGTATCTGCCACTTCCTTGAATTCGGCGATCTGATCGAAGTTCATGTAGCGGTACACATCGGCGGCCTTGGCATTCACCGCCTTCACCTGTTCCTGGTATTCCGCCACCGTGGGCAGCTTGCCCATCAGGGCTGCCACCGCGGAGAGCTCCGCCGAGGCCAGATAGACGCGGGTGTCGATGCCCAGACGATTGGGGAAGTTGCGGGTGGAGGTGGAGACCGCCGTGGAACCCTTCTTGATCTGGGCTTGGTTGCCCATGCACAGGGAGCAGCCGGGCATCTCCATCCGTGCGCCGGACTTGCCCAGCACGGCGTAATAGCCTTCCTCGTTGAGGATCATGGCGTCCATTTTGGTGGGTGGGGCGATCCACAGGCGGGTCGGGATGTCTGACTTGCCCTCCAGCACCTTGCCGGCGGCGCGGAAGTGACCAATGTTGGTCATGCAGGAACCGATGAAGACTTCGTCGATCTTGTCGCCGGCCACTTCGGACAGCAGCTTCACGTCGTCCGGATCGTTGGGGCAGGCCAGGATGGGTTCCTGCACGTCGGCCAGGTCGATCTCGATCACGGCGGCGTAGTCGGCGTCCGCATCCGGGGCCAGCAGGGTACCGTTGGCGATCCAGTCTTCCATGGACTTGATGCGGCGCTTGAGGGTGCGGGCATCTTCGTAGCCGTTGGCGATCATCCACTTCATCAGGGTGATGTTGGAGCGCATGTACTCGACGATGGGTTCCTTGTTCAGGCGCACGGTGCAACCGGCAGCGGAACGCTCGGCGGAGGCGTCGGTGAGTTCGAAGGCTTGCTCCACCTTGAGATCAGGCAGGCCTTCGATTTCCAGGATGCGGCCGGAGAAGACATTCTTCTTGCCTTGCTTGGCCACAGTGAGCAGGCCCTGCTTGATGGCGTAGAGGGGAATGGCGTTCACCAGATCCCGCAGGGTGATGCCGCGCTTGCCGGCCTCTTCCAGGGAACCCTTGAAACGCACCAGCACCGATTCGGGCATGTCCAGGGGCATCACGCCCGTTGCGGCACCGAAGGCCACCAGCCCGGAGCCGGCGGGGAAGGAGATGCCAATGGGGAAGCGGGTGTGGCTGTCACCACCGGTACCCACGGTGTCGGGCAGCAGCAGGCGGTTGAGCCAGGAGTGGATCACGCCGTCACCGGGGCGCAGGGAAACGCCGCCACGGGCGGTGATGAAGCTGGGCAGGGTGCGGTGCATCTTCACATCCACCAGCTTGGGGTAGGCGGCGGTGTGGCAGAAGGACTGCATCACCAGATCGGCGGAGAAGCCGAGGCAGGCCAAGTCCTTCAGCTCGTCGCGGGTCATGGGGCCGGTGGTGTCCTGGGAACCGACGGTGGTCATCTTCGGTTCGCAGTAGGTGCCGGGACGCACGCCCTGGCCTTCGGGCAGGCCGCAGGCACGGCCGACCATCTTCTGGGCCAGGGAGAAGCCCTTGCCGGTATCAGCCGGCGTGCCCGGCAGGCGGAACAGGGTGGAGACAGGCAGGCCCAGGGCCTCGCGGGCCTTGGTGGTGAGGCCGCGGCCGATGATCAGGTTGATCCGGCCGCCGGCGCGCACTTCATCCAGCAGCACCGGGGTTTTGAGCGCGGATTCGGCGATCACCTTGCCATTCTTGAGGGCCTTGACGGCGGCCGTGGCGTGATCCACCTGGAGTTCGATCTCGTCACCCATGTTCATCTCGGCCACATCCAGCTCGATGGGCAGGGCGCCAGCATCTTCCATGGTGTTGAAGAAGATGGGGGCGATCTTGGAGCCCAGGCAGAAGCCGCCGAAACGCTTGTTGGGGACGAAGGGAATGTCTTCGCCGGTGAACCACAGCACCGAGTTGGTGGCGGACTTGCGGCTGGAGCCGGTGCCCACCACGTCGCCGACGTAGGCGATCAGGTTGCCCTTCTTGGCCAGGGCTTCCAGTTGCTTGACGGGACCGCGGCTGCCGGGTTCGTCGGCTTCGATGCCAGACCGGGGGTTCTTCAGCATGGCCAGGGCGTGGAGCGGAATGTCCGGGCGGGACCAAGCATCGGGCGCGGGGGAGAGATCGTCGGTATTGGTTTCACCGGTGACCTTGAACACGGTCAGCTTCTGGGAGGCGGGGACTTCCGGACGGGAGGTGAACCACTCGCCGTCGGCCCAGGACTGCATCACCGACTTGGCATTGGCATTGCCGGATTTGGCCAGTTCGGCCACGTCGTGGAAGTAGTCGAACATCAGCAGGGTGTGCTTGAGGGCGGCGGCGGCTACCGTGCCCACCTCGGCATCCCCCAGGACATCAATCAGGGGCTTGACGTTATAGCCGCCCACCATGGTGCCCAGCAGCTCGGTGGCCTTGGTCCGGGAGATCAGGGCACAGGACTCTTCGCCCTTGGCCACTTTGGCCAGGAAGGCGGCCTTCACTTCGGCGGCTTCATCCACGCCGGCCGGAACGCGATGGGTGATCAGATCAACGAGCACCTGCTCCTCGCCCTTGGGCGGATTCTTCAGCAGCGCGACAAGCTCGGTGGTTTGCTGCTTGGTCAGGGGCAGGGGAGGAATTCCAAGCGCTGCGCGCTCGGCGACGTGCTGACGATAGGCTTCAAGCATGAGCTTACCCTTCCATACGATAACGAGACTTCTACATAAGGTATGCGGAACCCTCTGCCGGGAGGCATTCCGCGCCGATCCGACCCTTGGGTCTGCGCCGGCAGACCCTCACCCCCATGTCCCCCGGGGCCAAGTCTTATATATGTTATAACTTTTGCCGAATTTGTGCAGCCGCACAAAAGCGTATCTTACCTTTATAGACCGGTTTGCCCCATTCCGTCCCCCCTTCTCCCGAGTCAGGGAATCTTGGGTGGGGGCCCCGTTTTCGCCTGCCAGGAGCCTCAAACCCTTGTCCCGCCCCAACCTCTCCTGCCCTTGCGGTTCCGGCCGCCCCCTAGCCCAATGCTGTGGCCCGGCCCTTGACGGCGCGCGCCCGGCGACCACCCCGGAAGCCCTCATGCGCTCCCGCTACACCGCCTTTTGCCAGGGCAACGCGGATTACCTGCTGGCCAGCTGGCACCCCACGACCCGCCCGCCCCGGCTGGATCTGTCCGAACCCCCGGTTCCCAAGTGGATCGGCCTGGCCATCCTGGCCGCGCCGCCTGCCACTGGCGACCAAGGCCAGGTCGAATTCTTGGCCCGTTACCGGGTCGGCGGGCGTGCCCAGCGGCTCCACGAGCGCAGCCGCTTTCTCCTGGAGGGCGGACGGTGGTATTACCTGGATGGCGAAATCCTGGAGCCGTCCCCCGGCGGCCCCGGCGCTTGCTGACCCATCCTCCTGGAGACCCCTGCCATGAAGCTCTATCACACCCCCGGCGCCTGCTCCCTGTCACCCCACATCGTCCTGCGGGAATGCGGGGCGGACTTCAGCCTGGTGAAGGTCAATCTGCGCAGCCACCAGACCGAGGACGGCCGGCCTTTCACCACCATCAATCCGAAAGGCTATGTGCCGGCCCTGGAACTGGACGACGGCCAGGTTCTGACCGAAGGCCCGGCGATCATCCAATACCTGGCCGATCGCCATCCCCAGGCGGCCCTGGCACCCCCCGCCGGCACCCTGGAGCGGGCCCGCCTGCAGGAGTGGCTGACCTTCATCGGCACCGAACTCCACAAAAGCTTCTCGCCCCTCTTCAATCCGGCCGCGTCGGCGGACTGGAAGGAGGCCGCCCGCCAGGGCCTGCTGCGCCGCTTCGCCTACGTGGCCGAGTGCCTGAGCGCCCGTCCCTTCCTGCTGGGGGCAACCTTCACCTGTGCTGACGCCTACCTTTACACGGTGCTGCGCTGGGCCGCCACGGTAAAACTGGATCTGGGCCCCTGGCCGGTCTTGGCGGATTACCGCGCCCGCGTCGAGGCACGGCCAGCGGTCCAGGCGGCCTTGCGGGCGGAAGGCTTGCCGGGCTGATCAGAGGTTCAGCAGCCTGCTGCCGCCCCACCAGGTCTCAACGTAAGCCCGCAGCTTGGCCCCCTGTCCTCCATCCCGCACCAGGGACCAGGCCGGCACCTGATAGGCCTCGGCCACGATGCGGGCATGCAGGCTGGTGCTCACCACTTGGCGGGCGCCCGCCAGCAGGCCGCTGATCCGCCACACCTGCCGGCCGGTGAATAGGCGGGCATCGCGCCCCAGGCCATCGGCCAACCGGGCCAGAACCCGGGGGTCATCGTGCCAGGGAGCGTAGCCCACCCCCAGGACCACCCAGGGCAACCCTGGTTCGCCGAATTTACGGCATTCGGCCGCCACCGTCGCCAGGCTGAGGTCGTCCCCCCACTCGGCGCTCACATGGACCACGCCATAAGCGCCCTCCTCCAGGCCCAGGGCCTGCCGCGCCACTTTGCCGGCGGCGGCCACCTGGGAGCCGCAGGCCTGGGGCAGACGGCTGACCGGATCGGGCTCCAGGGGGGCCGCGATCCCCCACCCCTCGAGAATGGACTGGGTCGCCCCGTCCCGCACCGAGACATAGGCCGCCCCCGCCAGGGCGCGGCGCGCCTCGTCCTGCAAAGCCGCCGGCAAGAGCAGGAGATCCACCCCGCCCACCCCCGCGAAGATCCGCTGGCCATCACAATCCGTCGAGCCCAGGACATAGGGCAGCCCCCGTGCCACCCCCAGCGCCTGGCGGGCCCAGGCGCGGCGGGCCCCTTCCGCGGACTGCGGATGGGACAGCATCCGCCCCGCCTGCTCGGGTGGCAGGATCATCACCGCGCAGGCGTAGGCATCGGCGGTCAGAATTTCTCCCCCCGGATGGATGACGTGCATCGGCAGCGGACCCCACTGACTGCGCCATTCCTGGGCCAGGCGCGAAAACGCCACCACCCGGTGACCGCCGTCGGCGGTGAGATCCCGCTCCACCAGGCCAGCGCAAATCCAGCGCCGGGCCTTCAGACGGTCAATCGCCAGATGGGGAAAGAGCAGATCTCCCAGGTTGTGGCGGTCAAAGGGCCCGAAGATCACCACCGGGGGCCCCTCCCGACCCGCATCGGGAGCCAGGTACTCCAGCCCGTTCATGCCAGGACGGCCTCAGGCGTCCTCCGCCACCAGCTCCACCTGCTGCCCCTGGAAGCTCACCTTCTGGCCGGGGCGCAGCTTGGCCCGCTTGCGGCTTTCCACCTTGCCATCCACTTTCACCGCCCCGGCCTCCACCAGGGCATGGGCCTCGCCGCCACTCCCCACCAGGCCGGCAGCCTTGAGGAGTTGATCAAGCTGGATGTAATCGCCACGGATGGCAAAGCGCTGCAGGTTCATGCTGAATGACTTTCTTCGGAGCTGGACAGGGGCGGCAGGCCAGCGCGGGCGCGGGCCCGATTGCAGGCATCGTCCCCCAGCCCCAGAGGGGCGTAGGGGGCGAAATCCCGGCAGGGGGACGGCCGATCTCCGTAAATGGTGCAGCGGACAGCCACCCCCACCGCCCCTTCCAGGGCGATACAACGGGGCGGCGCCTCATCGGTGCCGCGCATTCTCACCAGCTGGGGCAGCAGGGGCCAGACCATCTCGGCCGGAACCCCCGAGCGCCCCTCAGCAGCCAGCTCGGAGGGGTGAAAGTCCACCCGGAAGGCACAACAGCAAGCCCCGCAGCGGGTGCACGGATCGATCCCGGCCGGACTGTCAGTTGAGGGCGCCACAACACTTCTTGTATTTCTTGCCACTGCCACAGGGACACGGCTCGTTGCGCCCCGGCCCGCCGCTGCCCGCCTGGCCGGAGGAAATCTCCACCAGCACGGGGCCCGGCTGACCAAGCTCGTCCCAGCCTGCGGCCACTTCCCGGACCGCCTGGGCAGCTTCTTCCAGCCATCCCATACGGGTCTCCTGGTCAGCGGAAACCGGGGTTCCATCCTCATTGGCCCAGGGCTCCAGAGCGGCTTCCAGGCGGGCGCTGATGGCCTCGGCCCGCTCCTCGGACAGACCCGCATCCCAGTCCTCGCCCCAGCAAGCCAGCCCCTGCTCGAAGCCGGCAGCCCATTCGTCCCCCAGCTCCGGGGCTTCCTCATCCGCCTCGGAGGGGGCGTAGCAGAAGGGCTCCCAGCCTTCGGGGGCGGTGAGGGTCAGCACCAGTTCGTTGTGGTAGCGCAGCACCTGGCGGATGGCCTCCTGCATTTCCCCGGCGGAACCGAAGCTCACGTCCTCATCGTCGGCAGACCACACCGCCGGCATCCAGCGCTCCACCGGAATGGGGCGGGGAGCGGCGACAATGGCGGCCAGGTAGCCGTCGAGCATCTCCAGATTCATGCAGTCGGCAGGCACGCTGTCGGAGACCAGCAGAGCCTCCAGGGCTTCGAACTCGTCATCGCTGAGGATGACGTCTTCGGGGTTTTCGGGTAAGGACATGGAGGGCTCCGGGTAAGGGTTCAAGGACGGTCCAGATCCACCGCCAGGCGGTAGAGGGTCTGGCCGGAATCGCGGTATTTACGTTCAAAAGGCGTCAGGGGCGTGGCGGCATCCACGGTTTCCGGGCTGAGTTGCCGCCCCAGTATGCGCCCCAGGGCAAAGGCCCATTCGTCAATATAGACTCGCCAATTGCTGCGGCACTCCAGCACCCCGCCCAGACGGGGCAACACCGGAAATACCGGGTGGGCATGCCAGCGCCGGCCCAGATGACCGATCTTTGGCCAGGGATTGGGGTAGAGCACATAGTGGCGGGCCAGACGCACGCCCGAGTCTTCCAGCAAGCGCCAGAAGTCCACCAAATCGGCCCGCACCAGCACCATGTTGCGGGGCATCAGGGCCTCCGGATAGGGCTTGCGGCGGGTCAGACGGTCCTCGGACTGGTCCACCCCCATCACCCAGTGGTCCGGATAAGCCCGGGCCAGCTGGATGGTGCTGTGCCCCACCCCGCAGCCAGCGTCCAGGATCAGGGGAGCACAACGGTCCCACCCCGCCAGGGCGACCGCCAGGGCGGCCCGGTTATAGTCCGCGTAAGGCTTGCGGAAGGGATGGACCAAATGGCGTTCCAGGCGTGCGGCCAGGCCCTCATGGATACTGGCCTGGGCACTGGCGGGGATGCGGGAGTTGGCGTAGCTCATAGGGGCGGTCGTCCTCAAGCAGCCAGGGCCAGCCTGGGCACGCCAGCGCGCCCCAGAGCCATTTCCACTTCGTCGGCGCCTCGCAGCGGACGGATCTCCTCATACAGGCGCCGGGCGCCCGGGTACCGCCGGCTCAGAAGATTGAGCCACTGCTTGAGGCGCCCCGGGGCATGGCGGGACAGCACCTTGGCCCGCACCCCCTGCCAGAACTGCCACAAGAGGGGCAGGAGCTCCTGCCATTCGGCCTCGACTTCGACGGCATCCCGGGTTGGCCGGCCGGCCTTGATGCGCCGGGCCAGGAAAGGATCGGCCACCGCTCCCCGCCCCAGCATCACATCCACCGCCCCGCTCACTTGACGGCAGCGCGCCCAGTCCTCCTCGCTCCACACTTCCCCGTTGGCCACCACCGGCACGGCCACGGCATCGGCCACCCGGGCGATCCATTCCCAATGGGCAGGGGGGCGGTAGCCGTCGATCTTGGTGCGGGCATGGATCACCAGCAATTCCACCCCTCCCGCCTCCAGGGCCCGGGCGCAGTCCAGGGCCCGGCCGGGATCCTGGATGCCCAGGCGCATCTTGGCGCTGTAGGGAATGCCCACGGGAACCGCGCTGCGCACCGCCTCGGCGATGCGGAACAACAGCTCCGGCTCGTCCAGCAGGGCGGCGCCCCCTCGATGGCGATTCACGGTGGGGGCCGGGCAGCCGAAATTCAGGTCGATGCCCGGCGGCGCCAGGGCCGCCAGCCGGCCGGCATTGGCGGCCATGCAGGCCGGGTCCGACCCCAGGAGCTGGACCCGCACCGGGGTACCGGCGGCGGTTCGCCCGCCCGTCAGCAATTCCGGGGAAATCCGTTGGAAGTAGCGGGGCGGCAGGCGGGTACCGGAAACCCGGGCGAACTCCGTCACCGCCCAGTCGTAGCCCCCCACCCGGGTGAGCACGCTGCGCAGCACGTCATCGGCCAGACCCTCCATGGGCGCCAGCAGCAAGCGCATTCCCGCCCCTTCCTCCAGAATTCGAAGGGCCGCATTCTACGTCAAGGGCCGTCTTAGCCCGTGGCTTTTGCCCAACCCAGCATCCGGGCATAATCCGCCCACAGCTTCAAACCCAGCCATCACGGCGGCCATGTCCCTTACTCCCGTCCCAGCCAAGCCCCTGCGTCTGCTCGTCACTGGAGAGGGCCCCGCCAGCATTGAGGCCCTGCTCCAAAGGCTCGCCGCCGCGGGCTACGCCCCCACCGCCCAGTGGGCCAGCGGGGCGGCGCAAATCCAGGCCGCCTTGGCCGACGGGGGCTGGGATCTGGTGATCGGCAGCCACGCCCTGCCCTGCCTGGCGGCCCTCGGCGGCCTGGCCCAGGCCACCGAGCAGGCCAGCGAAGCCCGCCTGGGGGCCATCGCCGCCAATACCCCGGGGGTGATCTTTCGCCTGCGCCAAGGACCGGACGGCGGCCTGGACTTCCTGTACGCAGGCGGGGCCACCCAGCTCCTCCTGGGCCTGTCCCCCGCGGACCTGACCGCCGACGGCCAACGCTACACCGCCATGATCCTGGCGGAAGACCGCCCCGGCTTCGATGCCGCCCTGGTTGCCTCCCGCGAAAGCGGCAAGCTCAACTGGGAAGGACGGATCCGCTCCCCCGAGGGCGACCTCAAATGGGTCAACCTGCGAGGCTCGGTACACCCGGGATCCCATGGCGAGCCTATCTGGGAAGGCGTGATGTGGAACATTACCCAGAGCAAGCAGACCGAAGCCGACCTGCGGGAAAGCCAGTCCCAGCTGGCCGCCCTCTCCCGCCATCTGCAAAACGCCAAGGAAGAGGAGCGGGAGCGGATCGCCCGGGACGTCCACGACGTACTGGGGGGCAACCTGGTGGCCCTCAAGATCGAGCTATCCCTTCTGACCCATCGCCTGGCCAGCGACCCAGCCGACGCCCGGGGCCGGGTCGCCGCCATCGCAGGCCTGCTGGACGAAGCCATCGCCACCGTCAGCCGGGTGACCCGGGAGCTGCGGCCGGGGATCCTCAAGGACTTCGGTCTGGCCGCCGCGGTAGAATGCCAGGCCGAGGACTTTTTCCACCGCACCGGCCTGCCCGTGCACATCCTGGCGGCGGACCATGACATCGATCTGCCCGAGGAAGCCGGCATTGCCCTGTTCCGGATCTTTCAGGAAGCCCTCACCAATGTCTGCAAGCACGCCAACGCCACCCAGGTGACGGTGCGGCTGATGCAGGAAGGGGACGAAATCCGCCTGGAAATCCAGGACGACGGCCGGGGCATCAGACATGAAGATCTGCGCCGCCCCCGCTCCTTTGGCCTGCGGGGCATCCAGGAGCGCCTGGCCAGCCTGGGCGGACAATTCGTCATCACAGCCACCCCACCGGCCGGCACCCGCCTCACCGCGACCCTGCCGGCCACCCTTGAATCCCCCGATCACCAACCATGAGCAGCGTCAAGATCAAGGTTCTCATTGCCGACGACCACGCCATCGTCCGCCGGGGTCTGCGCCAGATCCTCTCCGACATCCCGGACCTGGAAGTCGCCGGCGAGGCGGGGGACGGCGTCGAGGCGGTCACCCAGGCCCGGACTCAACCCTGGGACGTGATGCTGATGGATGTCTCCATGCCGGAGCGCAACGGCATCGACGCCCTCAAGATCATCCGCAAGGAATTCCCCCGCCAGCCGGTCCTGATCCTCAGCATGTACCCTGAGGACCAGTACGCCATCCGGGCCCTGAAGGCCGGCGCAGCGGGCTATCTCACCAAGCAAAGCGCCCCCGAGCAACTGGTCCACGCCATCCGCCAGGTGGCCAGCGGCCGAAAATACGTGAGCGCCGCCCTGGCCCAGCAGCTGGCCGAGGCCATCACCGACGACTCGGAACGCCCGGCCCATGAAAAGCTCTCCGACCGGGAATACCAGACCCTGTGCATGATCGCCTCGGGCAAGACCCTGACCCAGATCGCCGAAGCCCTCAGCCTGAGCGTCAAGACGGTGAGCGTCTATCGCGCGCGCTTGCTGGAAAAGATGAAGCTCCACAACAACGCTGAGCTGACCCACTATGGCCTCAAGCACGGGTTGGTGGAATGAAGACGGATACCCATGACCGTCTCTCAAGTTTTCCAGTCAGGCACCGTAATGCCTCCCAGTTGATCCAGGCCCCGCCATGACCGAACCCAGCAACCCCTCCGAAATCGCCCGCGAGGCCCTCCGCCGGTTGGCCGCCAACCGCCAGCAGCCCACCCCGGACAATTTTCGGACCTACTACCACGAGATCGCCCATACCATCGAAGACGAGGCCTTCCCGGAAAGAACCCTGAAGGCCATCGCCGCGGCCCTTCCCCGGGCCACCCCGGAAGAGTTGCGCCGCGCCCGGGATTTCGAACGGGCCGCAAGCAGCGGCCAATGGCCGGCGGTCCATCAATCCGTACTGGATATCGCCCGCGCCGCCTCCGACGGCAAACTCCCCTGGGGCGAACTGATTCGGGAAGTATTCACCCAGTTTGAACGTACCCACGCGGGCCTCACCATGGCCCGCAAGCGGGACGCCCTCCAGCACGTCCTGGAGAGCGCCAGCACCAATCCCGAAGTCCTGTTCCGCCGGCTTCAGAGCCTGGCGCGGGGTTGGAGCGGAACGGCCCTGGCCGAGCCCTCCGGCCTTGGGGAAGATGGGCCGGCGCCGGCCATTGTCACTGCCAGCGCCGCATCGGCCTCCATTGCCGGGAGCCCCCCCCCAGTCATTGTGCCCTTCGGCGCCTTGCTGGCGGATCTGCTGGATCAGGCAGTCCCGGCCATGATCGACGATCGGCCCGAACTGATCACCGAAGTCCGCCATCTGGCCAAGGACATCAAGGGCTGGCACGCTCCCCAGGACCTGGCCCCGGTGGTGGCCCAGCTATCCACCCTGACCCATCGCCTGGAGTGGGTCGGGGAGGATCAGCACTCCATCCGCATTGCCCTGGTGGGCTTGCTTCAGCTCATCATCCGCAACATCCATCAGCTGGTGATCGACGATCGCTGGCTCTCCGGCCAGTTGAGCATCCTCAACGAAGCCTTTTCCGGCCCGCTGGATGTGCGGGTGCTGGACGAAGTGGAGCGGCGCTTGCGGGATGTGATCGACAAGCAAGGCCAGCTCAAGCAAGAGCTCACCGATGCCCAGACCCGCCTCAAGACCATGCTGGCGGGTTTCGTGGACCACCTGGCGGCCTTTTCCGACACCACCGGCGCCTATCGGGACTCCCTGGAGCGTAACGCGGAAAAGATCGCCGCGGCCCAGGAGATTTCCCAGCTTTCCGACGTGATCGAAGAAATCCTGCGGGAAACCAAGGTCGCCCAGGATGCCGCCGCCCGCTCCCGCTCCGAACTGGATGATCTGCGCGGCCAGGTGGATGAGGCCAACGTGGAAATCGGGCGCCTGCAGCGGGAGCTGGACGAAGCCTCCGCCCTGGTTCGCCACGACCCCCTCACCGGCACCCTCAATCGCAAGGGCCTGGACGAAACCCTGGAGCGGGAAATCGCCCGGGCCCGCCGGCGCGGCACCAACCTTTGCCTGGCACTCCTGGACATCGACAACTTCAAGCTCCTGAACGACACCCACGGCCACCAGACCGGCGATGAAGCCCTGGTTCACCTGGCCCGGGTCGTCAAGGAATCCCTGCGCCCCCAGGACGCCGTCGGCCGTTACGGCGGCGAGGAATTCCTGATCGTCCTGCCGGAAACCGCCACCGAGGACGGCGTGGCCACCCTGGCCCGCCTCCAGCGGGAGCTGACCCGCCGCTTCTTCCTGGCAGACAACAAGAAAATCCTCATCACCTTCAGCGCCGGCGTGGCCCAGGCCCTGCCCGACGAGGACCCCGCCAAGACCATCGACCGGGCCGACCGGGCCATGTATGCCGCCAAGCGGGCCGGCAAGAACCGCGTCTTCGCCGCCTGACCCGCCCTCGTGCCCCATCCCAGCCACATCATCTTCGACCTGGACGGCACCCTGGTGGACTCCGCCCCGGCGATCCTCACCAGCTTCCGCCAAGCCTTCGCAGCGGCTGGGCGGCAACCCGTGATGCCCATTGACGACAGCATCATCGGCCCGCCCCTGGCTGAAACCCTGACACACCTCTCCGGCAGCCAGGACCCGGCGCTGCTGGCCACCCTTGCCGAGGGCTTCAAGGCCAGCTACGACACCACCGGGCTCCTGGCCACCCAGGCCTTCCCGGGGGTTGACGCGGCCCTGGTGGAACTCCAGCGCCGGGGTCATACCCTGCATATCGCCACCAATAAGCGCATCCACCCCACCCGCCTGATTCTGAAGCTGATGGACTGGCAGGATCTGTTCGCCGCCGTCTATGCCCTGGACATCTTCGAACCCCGCCTGCCCCACAAGGCCGCCATGATCGGGCGCCTGCTGCAAGACCAGGCCATTCCCGCGGACCAGGCCATCTATGTGGGCGACCGGGAGGAAGACGGCCTGGCGGCCCAGGCCAACCACCTGCCCTTCCTGGCGGCCACCTGGGGCTACGGCAGCCTGCGTCCCGAGGAGCTCCAGGCCGATTGGCGACTGCTTCGAACGCCCGAAGAATTGGTGGCGTGCATTACCGGTTAGCGTTATTTCCCCGCCCATCAGGCAAGCGCGAAATTATTCACGGCCGGCCCGGAAAGATTCAGCAATAGCCCTTTGGGCGGCTATGCAGAATGATGCGCCCCACCCGGCAATACCCCGCCAGCGTTGGGTTTTGGCTGCATGGCCCACAGGTGGGGAATGGTCCGGAAGGCAAACGGACTACTGAAACCGCCCTAAAGTTTTTCTTGCATTCTCCGTAAAAGGTTTCAACGGCAGCAACATTCACACCCTCGGGAATAATTCATTCCAATTGAGGAACCGCTGCCGGGTTCAGGCACTGTTAGGAGAATTCCAAATGCCCCAAATGATCAACACCAACGTTGCCTCCCTGAACGCGCAGCGTAACCTGAACTCCTCCCAAGGCTCCCTTGCCACGTCCCTGCAGCGCCTGTCCTCCGGCCTGCGCATCAACAGCGCCAAGGACGATGCCGCCGGCTTGGCCGTGAGCCAGCGCATGGGTGCCCAGATCAAGTCCCTCAACCAGGCGGTGCGCAATGCCAACGATGGCATCTCCATGCTGCAGACCGCCGAGGGTGCAATGAATGAAGTCCAGTCCATGCTCCAGCGCATGAAGGAACTGGCAACCCAGGCGGCCAACGGCACCATCAGTGATACCGAACGCGGGTTTATCAATACCGAAGTCCAGCAAATGCGGGACGAAATGAACGACATCGCGGCCAAGACCACCTTCAATGGTCAGGCGCTGCTGACTGGCTCCTTGGCCACCAGCATCGATGCCACCAGCACGGTCAACTCCGGCTTCGCCATTGGAGCCAGCGACACCGCCGTGGCAAGCGTGGACGTGAGCGGCGCCGCAGCCGGTACCACTTTTACCTTCACGGAACCTGTCGCTGGGCAGCTGACGCTGACCAACGGCACGACCGGCATGAGTCAGACCATTATTGTTGGGGCCATGGCAGCTGATTCGAGCACCACCCTCAACTTCAACCAGTTGGGCATCAAGATCGGCATCGGTTCGGTTGCCGGTGAAACCGCCGCCAATATCACCGGGGGTCTTGCCGCGGGCACGATCGTCACCGCAGCCGGCAGCGGCTCCTTGAGCCTGCAAGTGGGCGCTGGCACCACCGCTGGTACCGACACGGTTACGGTTGCCTTCGCCGACGCCCGCATCGAGACCAGTACCGCTGGCGCCATCTCCACCCTGAAGTCAGCCCTGGATGCCTTCAATACCGGCACGGCCTCCCAGAGCGAAGCCTCGACTCTGATGTCCGCGGTCGATGGTGCGCTGGACTACTTCAGCACTCAGCGGGCGACCTACGGTGCTGTCCAGAACCGCCTCGAAAGCACCGTGTCGAATCTTCAAGCCAACTCCGAAAACCTGGCAGCCTCCCGCAGCCGTATTCAGGATGCTGACTTTGCGGCGGAAACCGCCAACCTGACCCGCGCCCAGATCCTGCAACAAGCTGGCACCGCCATGCTGGCCCAGGC
Organism: Rhodocyclaceae bacterium; assembly: GCA_034004685.1. GTDB lineage: Bacteria > Pseudomonadota > Gammaproteobacteria > Burkholderiales > Rhodocyclaceae > JAEUNX01. The sequence goes on from JAVEWG010000044.1 coordinate 24,708, forward strand.
CAACTCCCTGCCCCAGAACGTGCTGAGCCTGCTCCAGGGCTAAACGGCAAGTACCACCCCTGGAAAAGCCGGCGCGGGGCCCTTTATGAAGGGCGCCGCGCCGCAAGTCCATGAGGAGGACAACCAATGAGCATTCAACCCTTAGGTACCGCCGGAGCCGCGGCCTTAGCCGGAAATCAGCCAGCCCAATTCCAGGGCAGCGCCTCGGCGATGTCCCCCCAGGCGCCCCGTATCGTAAATGCAAATCCGCCAGTACAACCCCTGGCGCAAGACGCTGCTGTCAAGGAACCTTCCCCCAGTGCGCTTCAGCAGGCTCTGGACGAAGTTCAGTCAGTTATTCAGCCGGTGGCACAAGACTTGCAATTCTCGGTAGAGAAAGACACGGGAAAGACCGTGGTAAAGATCGTGGATAGCGCGACGGACGAGGTCATCCGCCAGATTCCGTCGGAAGAATTGATTGCCATTTCCAAGGCACTGGACAAGTTACAAGGGCTGTTGGTGAAACAGCAGGCATAAAAAGGAGAGCGATCGTGGCGCTCACGGCTTCAGGTATCGGATCTGGACTAGATGTAGATAGCTTGGTCAGCCAGCTGATGTCGCTTGAACGGCGGCCGCTAAGCGCGATTGCCGCCAAGCAGTCCAGTTATGAGGCAAAGCTTTCTGCCTTTGGCCAGCTGAAGGCGTCCCTCTCAGGCTTCCTAACGTCGGTCGAATCGTTAAATGAGCCGGCAAAATTTTCCGCTACCAAGGCAGTCGTTGCCGACGGTTCGATTTTTTCAGCGACCAGTGCGTCCGGAGCGGTAACGGGCTCCTTCTCGGTCAAGGTAAATCAACTAGCCAGTTTTCAGCGAGTGGCAACCAGCGCCACGACCGCATTCGCTCCAAGCGCCGGCAGTACAACCTTTACCTTCGGCAGCATCTCCGGCGGCACCTTCCAGCCAGATCCGGGGAGCGCCGTAACCGTCAATTTCGCCGGCGGCACTATCGAAGAGTTCCAGGACGCAATCAATCAGGCCGGCGTTGGCATAAGCGCCAGCGTGGTCAACAACGGCACAGCCAAACAACTCGTACTTAAAGGAACAACGACGGGAGCCGATCAAGCTTTTTCGATTTCCGGCACATCGGGTCTTTCCTACGATCCCGCTGTTGCAACCACGAGCAGCGATCCGGTCTATAACCTGCAAGCAGCTCAGGATGCTGAAATCGAGGTCGACGGAATAACAGTCACTCGCGCCTCCAACTCCATTAGCGACGTTATCGATGGCGTGACGCTCAACCTCCTCAAGGACACCGGGGCGCCATCCACCACCCTTACCGTATCTAGCGATTACAGCACGGCCAAAAGCGCGATCGAATCCTTTGTTGGCACCTACAACGCGCTTACATCAACAATCAAGACCCTAACAGCATTTAACGCCTCAACGGAAAAGGCCTCGACCCTGACGGGCGATTCAACCATCAGAACGATTCAGACGCAGTTGCGCTCCGTGGTTACGAGCCAGATAGCTGGATTGAGCGGTGCATCGAGCCTAGCCGAAGTCGGCATATCCATTGGTACGGACGGCACCCTGAAGATTGATGCAACCAAGCTCACTGCAGCCCTTGCGGATCCCGCCAAGGACGTGGGGGCCCTGTTTGGCGGGTCGGGTGCGATCCAGGGGTTTTCGGGGGTTCTTAAAAATAGGCTCGATGGCTATCTGGACAGTGGCGGATTGATTGCCAGTCGCACCAGTGGCATATCAAGTGTCATCAAATCCTTTGACAAGCAGGAAGAGCTAATCAACGCGCGGCTTGAGAGAATTGAAGCGCGTTATCGAACCCAATTCACCAATCTGGACACCCTCATCTCGGGGATGACCCAAACAAGCAATTACCTCTCACAGCAATTGGCAAACCTACCCAAGATTAGCAGCAGCAATTAAGGAGAACTTCAGATGTTCGGTACCAGCCTAAACCGGGCGGCCGCCTACGCGAGGGTGGGCGTGGAGACCGGCGTATCCACCGCTGACCCCCACAAACTGATCCTGATGCTCTTCGACGGCGCCCTGCTGGCCATTGCCTCCGCTGCGGTGGCGATGGACGCTCAGGACATTCCGGCCAAGGGCAATCATATTTCCAAGGCCATCGAGATCATCACCAATGGCCTCAAGGTCAGCCTCGACATGGAAGCCGGCGGCGAGTTGGCTGGCCGACTGGCCGCCCTTTATGATTACATGGCCGAGCGCCTTCTCCATGCCAACCTGCGTAACAGCCGCCCCACCCTTGACGAGGTTGCGGGGCTCCTGCGGGATTTGCGAGATGCCTGGCAACAGATTGGCCAATCCGCGCCCTGAACAACCATGAATCCGACGGACCTCCTCCAGGGCATGGCCCAGCTCTCCAGCCAAATGGTGGAGGCTGCACGGAACCATGCCTGGACCAATCTGCTTGCCCTGCAAGGAGAATTGGTCTCCCTTCAAACTCAGCTCATGGTGCTTGAGCCCGAAGGACACCAGCGCACGCCCATTTCTGTCGCGGAGCGGGAGCGCAAAGCCCGTCACGCCCGCCAGATCCTCGATGATCAGGCGGAAATCCTCAGCCACGTACAACCTGCCCAGGAAAGCGTGCGCAAACTCCTGGCAACCAACGCATTGGGCCAAACCCTGCGCAAGGCCTATTCGCTACCCGGCTCCTGACCCGGGTGGCCTGAGGCGCCAGATCGTGATTCCCGCCGACCTTTCCGCCCGCCTTCGGCTACTCACCGAAGCCAGTTTTTTTGAAACCGACCCCCCCGTTGCCGGACTGGCACGGGTACATGCCATACCCTCGGATCTCCCTGAATACGCCCCCGGCCAACGCATCCAGGCCACCATCCAGGCTCCCCTGCCCGATGGTAGCTTTCGCGCACTGGTGAACGGACGCCAACTCTCAATTGCCCTACCCTACCCTCTGGCACCAGGCACGGAAGCAGATCTGGAAATCACCCAGACCACCCCGACCCATATCCACGCCCGAATCGCAAACACCCCCGAGCCCCCGGCACCCCGCCCCAGCTTGAGCCAGGCCGGACGGCTGATCGGCGCACTGCTATCCGGCCAGCCCCCCCAGCAACCCACTCGCCTGGCAGGCGGCCAAGCCCTTGTCTCCACCCCACCAACCACCGGTGGAGACGAACTCGCACCGGCCCTCAAGGCAGCCATCACTCAAAGCGGTTTGTTCTATGAATCCCACCAGGCTCGCTGGCTCGCCGGGGAAGTCACCACCGGCCAGCTCCGTCGGGAACCCCAAGGGCAACTTCCCCCACCCCCGCTCCCAGCCCAGACTCCCGCTCGAACATC
>JAVEWG010000045.1:0-28018 GCA_034004685.1 Rhodocyclaceae bacterium
TTGGCGGAGTGGACGGGACTCGAACCCGCGACCCCCGGCGTGACAGGCCGGTATTCTAACCGACTGAACTACCACTCCGCGCTAACCTGCAGCTTGACGCTGTCGATCCCTGCTTTGCATCAGGTGACCGAATTGGCGTCCCCACGGGGATTCGAACCCCGGTTATCGCCGTGAAAGGGCGGTGTCCTAGGCCTCTAGACGATGGGGACAAAGTAGTGTCTTTGGTGGAGCTAAGCGGGATCGAACCGCTGACCTCTTGCATGCCATGCAAGCGCTCTCCCAGCTGAGCTATAGCCCCGACACAACTTGAAACTCAAAGAGCGAGGGTAACGCCCAGAAATACCGTTACCCACTTACGGAAGCGATTGGCTTCCGTACCCAAATCTGGCGGAGTGGACGGGACTCGAACCCGCGACCCCCGGCGTGACAGGCCGGTATTCTAACCGACTGAACTACCACTCCGCACTAACCCAACAGCCTGCTCCCGCAGGCTGACTAAACCTGGCGTCCCCACGGGGATTCGAACCCCGGTTATCGCCGTGAAAGGGCGGTGTCCTAGGCCTCTAGACGATGGGGACTTCAACGGTTGGTGGAGCTAAGCGGGATCGAACCGCTGACCTCTTGCATGCCATGCAAGCGCTCTCCCAGCTGAGCTATAGCCCCGACCGCGAAAGAGGCCGCATATTAGCCAACGAATCGCGGGTTGTAAAGGGTTTTGTTACTTACCCCCAATCAAGACTAGTCTGGCAACACTTTGCCGGGATTCATCAAATTAGCTGGATCAAGGGCAGTCTTGACCCTTCTCATCAACTCCAACTCCACGGAGGATTTATATCGGCCCAGTTCGGCGCGCTTCAAAAGCCCTATCCCGTGCTCCGCCGAGATCGACCCGCCTTGTCCGTGCACCAGGTCATGCACCAATCGGCTGATCTCCTCGCTACGGGCCAGCAGACCTCGATTGGCCTCGGTATCCCTCAGGGACAAGTTGTAGTGCAGGTTACCGTCACCCAGGTGTCCGAACACCACGATCCTCAGCCCGGGAAACCCGGCCTCCAATGCCCTGCCTGCCTGCCGCAGAAAGCCCGGGATCCTCCCCACAGGAATCGCAATGTCGTGCTTGATGCTGAACCCTTCGATTCGCTGGGCTTCGGCGATATTTTCTCGCAAAGCCCACAAGGTGTTGATCTGGCCAATGCTTGATGCCAGCACCACATCCGTGACCTGCCCAGCCGCCATGCTGTGGGCCAGACAATCCTGTAAAAGGGTGTCCAACCCGCCGTTAGCCACGGTATCCGTGAGCTCCACCAGCGCCGACCACCCACCATGGCCAGGCAGGGGGTTGTGTGCTGCGGGAATGTGCCGCAGGACCAAATCCAGGGCTTCCTCGCCCACCAATTCGAATGCCGTGAGCCGGTCCCCACAGGCCCCACGCAAGACCGCGAGCACGTCCAGGGCTGCTTCCGACGATGCCAGGCCAACCCAGGCCAAGGACCGGCCCCTGGGGCGGGGGAAAAGCTTAAGGGTTGCGGCGGTCACCACCCCGAGGGTTCCTTCCGCGCCAATGAACAACTGCTTCAAGTCATACCCGGTGTTGTCCTTACGCAGCCCTCGCAAGCCATGCCAGATGCGACCGTCCGCCAGCACCACCTCCAGACCCAGCACCAGATCCCTGGTAGAACCATAGCGCAAGACATGAACCCCCCCGGCGTTAGTGGAAATGTTCCCCCCCAGCTCACAGGAACCCTCCGAAGCCAGGGAGAGGGGGTACAAGCGATCCGCGGCCTCTGCGGCAGTCTGGATCTGACTCAAGGTGCAACCGGCTTCGGCGCAAAGGGTGTTGTCCAGTGGGTCGACGCTACGGATACGATTGAGCCGGGAGAGGTTGATTACCACGCTAGGGATTTCCGCCAGGGCCACAGCGCCGCCGCACAAGCCGGTATTTCCGCCCTGAGGAACGAGGGCGATGCCCTCCTGGGTACAGACTCTCACCACCGCAGCCACCGACTCCGCATCCGCTGGCAGGACCACCCCCAAGGCCTGCCCTCGATAACGCCCCCGCCAATCGGCGAGATAGGGCGCGATGGCCTCGGGCCGGGTCAAAACATGGTCTGCCCCCACCAGCGCTTCCAACTGGCGCAGCAAGCGCAGATTCACTCTGGACGCCCGGCTCAAGACCCTCCCCCTTCCATCAGATGACGAATCGCGGGCAACATCCGCCGGACTTCCGCCTCACCCTCGGCGATCGCCTCGGTCGCCCGGTGATAGTCCAGGGGACCAATCTGCCCCAAGCGCGGCGATAGCAACAGATCCGCCGGATCCCCCGCCAGACGGCTCCGGGCAATCCGCTCCTGCATGATGCTGATGGAACTGGCCAGGACCGCAGCCAGGGATGGCAGGGGATGCTCGCCGGATCCGTTTCCACTGCGCCCCCTCCCGTTCAACACGCGGGCGACCAGCCTTCCCCACCGCCCCTCCGGTGCCGAATCAGCCTGGCTCGCAACCCGCAGGGCCCGCCCCACCACGCCGGAGCCGAGATCCACTGCCACAACAATATCGGCCCCCATCGCTCGACACAGTGTCACCGGCACGGGATTGACCAGGCCACCATCCACCAGGAGGCGCCCGGCCAGTAGGACGGGGGTCATCAATCCGGGCAAGGCAATGGAGGCCCTTACCGCCTCGGAAAGACGGCCCTCCTTGAGCCAGACCTCGCGGCCGCTGGCCAAGTCCGTGGCGACACAGGCAAAAGGAAGGGGCAAGTCCAGGAACGAGCGATCGCCGATGCGCCCTTCGAAAAACTCCATCAGGCGCACGCCTTTGATCAAGCCGCCCTTGAGGCTCACATCCAAGAGCTGGATCACCTCCTGCCACTTCAAGGCGCAGGCCCACTCCGCCAGGCTCTCCCCCTCCCCCGCGGCAACTGCGGCACCGACGAAAGCCCCCATGGAACAGCCGCAGATCAGATCCGGCCTCACCCCCTCCCGCGCCAGGCCACGCAGAATCCCAAGGTGGGCCCAGCCCCGGGCCGAGCCGCTCCCAAGGGCCAAGCCCAATTTTAAAGGCCGTTCTTTGCTTGCCGGGAAAACGGGGTCGATCATGGGGGCTCCAGCTGGCGGGCTCCCCGTCGAGCCTAATCGATCAGCTCGGCGTATAGGTCGTGGACGTCGCAGTCGGTGACCCGCACCCGGGCAAACTCGCCCACCTCCAGGTGCTGGCCATCCGGGATGATCACCAGGCCGTCGATCTCCGGCGCATCACCCTCGGAGCGGGCCAGGGCGCCATCTTCGTCCACCTCATCCACCAGCACGGTAATTTCCCAGCCGATCCGCCGCTCCAGGCGCTGCGTGCTGATGTCCTCCTGGAACTCCATCAGGCGGGCGCGTCGCTCTTCCCGCACTTCGTCAGGAACCGGATCTGGCAGTTCGTTGGCCGTCGCGCCTTCCACCGGTGAATAGGCAAAAGCGCCCACCCGATCAAGCTGTGCTTCGTCGAGGAAGCGCAGCAGCTGCTCGAAATCCTCATCGGTCTCCCCTGGGAAGCCGGTGATGAAGGTGCTGCGCAAGGTCAGGTCAGGGCAGATGCTGCGCCACTTGCGGATCCGCTCCAGGGTGTTTTCGGCCGAAGCGGGCCGCTTCATCATTTTCAGGATGCGGGGGCTGGCATGCTGGAAGGGCACATCCAGATAGGGAAGGATCAGCCCCTCCGCCATCAGAGGGATGATGTCGTCCACGCTGGGATAGGGATACACGTAATGCATCCGGATCCAGACCCCCAGCTCCCCCAGGGCGCGGGCCAGATCCAGCAGGCGGGTCTTGACCGGTCGGCCGCCCCAGAAACCGGTGCGGTACTTGAGATCCACCCCGTAGGCGCTGGTGTCCTGGGAAATCACCAGGATCTCCCGCACGCCGGCCTCCACGAGGGACTCTGCCTCTCGCATCACCTCGCCGATCGGCCGACTGACCAGATCGCCCCGCATGGAGGGGATGATGCAGAAGGAGCAACGATGGTTACAGCCCTCTGAAATCTTGAGATAGGCGTAATGATCCGGCGTGAGGCGCACCCCCTGGGGTGGCACCAGGTCCGTGAAGGGATCGTGACGCTTGGGCAAATGGAGATGAACCTGCTGCATCACTGCCTCGGTGGCATGGGGCCCCGTCACTGCCAGCACCTGGGGATGGGCGGCCAGAACCACGTCCTCCTTGGCTCCCAAACAGCCAGTCACGATCACCTTGCCGTTCTCGTTGAGCGCCTCGCCGATGGCATCGAGGGATTCCTCCACCGCTGCATCGATAAAGCCGCAGGTGTTCACCACTACCAGGTCGGCATCCTCGTAAGTAGCGGAAATGTCATATCCTTCGCCCCGCAGGCGGGTGAGGATGTGTTCCGAATCCACGGTTGCCTTCGGGCACCCGAGGGAAACGAAGCCGACCCGTGGCGGCCGGTTCGGATTGCTTGCAGTCATTGTGTTGAGGCTGGCAGGACCGTCTGGCGGTCGATGGTGGAAGTTTTATTTCTTGGTGGGCGTGGAACCCGTGGCCTCGGAGGCCTCCTGGACGGGCTTGCCATCGGTCCGTCCATAGTTCTGGAACTGAAAGCCCGAGAACATGTTGCGGGTCTGATTCTCGATCTGCTCCTGCATTTGCAGGAACATCTTCTTGCTTTGCTCCATGTAGGTTCCGAGCATGCTCTGGAGGGCTGGCCCCTGAAAATTCAGGAACTGGGCCCACAAATCACGGCTCATGGGGCTGCTGTCGCCATAGATGGCCTTGGCCTGCCCCTGCAGCTTCTGCTGCATGTCGGTAAACGCATTGATGTTGTTCTCCAGGTACTTGCCCATCATCCCCTGCATGGCGTTGCCATAGAAACGAATCATGTGGGCCAGGAGATCACTGGTGAACATGGGGGACCCGCCGGCCTCCTCCTCCAGGATGATCTGCAACAGGATGCTGCGGGTCAGGTCATCCCCGGTCTTGGCATCCAGCACCTGGAACTCTTCGTGAGCCAGGACCAATTCCTTCACATCGCAAAGCGTGATGTACGAACTGGTACGCGTGTCATACAACCGCCGATTCGGGTACTTTTTGATCAGACGTGTCTGTCCAGCCATCTTCCTCACCTCCTCAATGGCGGCTTGCCCGCTCTAATTTCATTATATCGCGCTGCGGCAACAAAAACCCCGCCTGGCGGCGGGGTCGTGTCCGACGGGGCGCTCCGAAGACCGGCAGGTCTCAGCACATGTGCAGACCACCATTGATATTGATGGTGGCGCCAGTGATGTAGCCGGCCAGTTCAGAAGACAAATAGGCGCACAGGGCACCGATTTCCTCAGGCTTGCCCAGGCGCTTCATGGGAATGCTATCGACGATACCCTGGCGAATATCTTCCCGGATTGCCATGACCATCTCGGTACCGATGTAACCGGGCGCGACGGCATTGACAGTCACGCCTTTGGTGGCAAGTTCCTGGGCCAGCGCCTTGGTGAAACCCAGCACACCGGCCTTGGCGGTGGAGTAGTTGGACTGCCCGGCTTGCCCCTTGACCCCATTGACCGACGAGATGTTGATAATGCGGCCCCACCCTCGCTCGGCCATCTTGGCAGACACCTGATGGGTGACATTGAACAAGCTATTCAGGTTGGTGTTGATCACAGCGTCCCACTGGGCCTTTTCCATTTTGGGGAAAAACTTGTCGCGGGTGATTCCGGCGTTGTTCACCAGCACATCCACCTTCCCTACCTCAGCCTCAATCTTGGCGACCATGGCCACGCAGGAATCGTAATCCGAAACGTCCCCTTCGGCAGGAATGAACGCAAAGCCCTGCGCCTCTTGCCTGGCCAGCCACTCGTCCTTCTGAGGAAAACCCGGCAGGCAGTTGGCGACAACCCGCATCCCACCATTGGCCAATCCCTGACAAATCGCGGTGCCAAGACCACCCATGGCGCCGGTTACTAGAGCGATCTTTTGAGTCATGTCGATTCCTCGTGCTGCAACAAATTAAGGGATGGCATACCGCCGGCCCGGTGGCCGATGCGCCCCATTTTCCCTTATGTGACGCACGACGACACACTGTGGAATCATTATAACCAAAACATCGAGCCTGTGTTGCAATGCAAAAAACGGCGCCGAAGCGCCGTTTGAAACAGACAATGCAAACCTATCGGATCAGAACATGTGCTGCCCACCGTTGATGGACACGTTGGCCCCTGTCAGGAACGCAGCTTCATCCGAGGCCAGATAGGCGACCAAACCTGCGATTTCTTCCGGCTTGCCCAGGCGGCCGACCGGAATCTGGGGCAGGATCTTGGAATCCAGGACGTCCTGGGGAATGGCCATCACCATTTTGGTCCCGATGTAGCCAGGAGAAATGGTGTTCACCGTCACTCCGCTGCGGGCCACTTCCAAGGCCAAGGCCTTGGTGAAACCGTGCATGCCCGCCTTGGCAGCGGAGTAGTTGGTTTGACCAAAGGCCCCCTTCTGGCCATTGACCGACGAGACGTTGATGACCCGCCCCCATTTGCGCTCGATCATGCCGTCCATGACCTGTTTTGTCATGTTGAAAACGCTGTCCAGGTTGGTCCGCATGACTACATCCCAATCGGCCTTGCTCATGCGTTTGAAGGTCATGTCCCGGGTAATGCCGGCGTTATTGACCAGCACATCAACTGGGCCGACTTCCTTGGTGACGGCCTCGACGCAGGCCTTGGCGGCATCGAAATCCGCCACGTCACACGGATAGCCCTTGAAGCCATAACCCATGTTGTTCATGGTTTGCAGCCATTCAGCCGCCTTCGAATTTGACGGGGAATGGGTTGTTACCACCCGGTAGCCGAGAGCGGCCAGCTTGATGCAGATCGCTTCGCCCAAACCACCCATGCCACCGGTCACTAGTGCAACTCTTGCCATGTTATTCCTCTCCTTTTGCCAATTGCGCGGGGGTTTGCGCCCCTCGCAGCAGCCCCCCACTCCACTGCCGCAGCGAACTCTTCCTGATTTTGTCTGGAACCTTTAGTCCCGGGCCTTCACGTAACGCCCGGGCGCAGGCTCGATCGGCCCATATCGTGCATTGCCAAGACGCTTGCGGGCCGCCACCTGTCGTCCTCCCCTTGCCTTGAGCCAGACCACCCAATGGGTCCACCAACTCCCGGGGCGCTCCTGGGACTTCTCAAACCACTCTTCCGGCGCAGCCGCCAGGGACTCACCCACCCAGTGGCTGCGCCGGTTCCTGACGGGCGGATTGATCACACCGGCCACATGGCCGCTGGCCCCCAGCACAAAGGTGGTCTCTCCTCCCCATAGACTCCGGGTGAGATAAGCCCCTGTCCAAGGCACGATGTGGTCCTCCCGGGTAGCCAGCAGGTAAGCCGGTGCCCGAATCTCGCCGAGATCAACCTTCACCCCCAACATGGAAAGCCTTCCCGGCATCCGCAAGGCATTTTCCAGGTAAAGCTTGCGCAAGTACCAACACAGGAAGGGACCGGGGAGATTGGCACTGTCCGAATTCCAGAACAGCAGATCAAAAGCCTGGGGCTTGTCGCCCTTGAGATAATTGCCCACCACGTACTGCCAGATCAGCTCGTTGGCCCGCAGGGACGAAAACACATTGGCCAACTCCTGCCCCTTGACCAGCCCGCCGCGCCCGATCGCGGCCTCCCGGGCCGACAAACTGGCCTCATCCACCAGACAGCCCAACTCGCCCGGATCCGAAAAATCAACCAAGGTGGTCAGCAGCGTGACGCTCTCCACCGGATCCTCGCCACGCCCGTAGGCCACCGCCAGCGCCGCGGACAGGATGGTGCCCCCAACGCAGAATCCGAGAACATGGGGCTTGGCGACCTTGGCAACATCCCTCACCACCTCAAGGGCCGTCAAAGGACCCAGATGCAGATAGTCATCCCAACCAAAATGGCCCTCCGCCGCGGTCACGCTCTTCCACGACATCAAAAAGACGGTAAAACCCTGCTCCACCACAAAGCGAACCAGCGAGTTCTCGGGCTGGAGATCCAGGATATAGAACTTGTTGATGCACGGGGGAATGATGAGAAGGGGCCGTTGATGCACCTTGTCCGTTAGGGGCGCATATTGGATGAGCTGCATCAGCTCGTTTTCGAAGATGACAGAACCCTGGGTGATCGCCAGATTGCGTCCAACCTCGAAGGCGGCTTCGTCGGTGATGGAAATCCGCCCCTTGGCCAAATCCTCCAGCAGATTGCGAATCCCGCTGGTGATGCTCTCGCCTCTAGTGTCAATGGCGGTACGGATGAAGTCCGGATTGGTGGCGGCAAAGTTGGAAGGCGCCAAGGCGTCGATATACTGGCGAGCCAGAAACTGGGCTCGCTCCTTCGCCCGACCCTCCGGAATGGGCAAGGTGTCCACTGCCTTGGTCAGAAATTCGGCGTTGAGCAAATAAGACTGGCGGAGGTAATCAAAAACCGGACTGGCAGACCACTCCGCTGAGGCAAACCGGCGATCTCCAGCCTGAGGCCGAACCCGAACCTCGGCCGACTCGCCCGGCTGAAGCTTGAGAAAATCTGCCCACAAGACGGCGTGGCGACTCAGGAGATCCTGCTGAAGCCGCGTCAGAGCCTCATTCTCCGGCCGAGGGAAAACGCCGTCGGAAGATGAACTGGAAACCCGCCCCACCAGTTCGCGTTGCTTGTTGGCAAACTCCAACCAATTACTGATCAGGGCATTGCCGAGCTGGAACAAGCCCTGCGTTCCTGATGCAACGTTATCGGTAGGGTCGGACATTCAAGCCTCCAGATTGGGGATTCCGGCGCCGTCAAACCCCAGCCTGGAGCCAAGATCCAGCACGTCATTTTTCGGGAAGGATAACAGGATGTATGTGATCGCCATTGCCTGGCTATATGTTGCCCTAATGGCGTCCATTTCGGACACCACGATTGTCGGCGGAATTCTGACATTCTTTTTTTACGGGATTGCGCCCCTCGCCCTGTTCATGTGGCTTTTTGGGGCCGGCGCACGCAAGCGGGCGCGGCAGGCACGCCAGGGTGCCAACATCAAAAACGATAACCACGAACCGGATGGGGATCAATAGCCCCCACCCTGCTCAACGGGACGGATTTTCCAGCCAGATGAAGGCCCCCATCCGCCCGCTGCACCGATCCCGCCTGTGGGAGAAAAATCGCTGGGAATCGCTCACCGTACAGCATTCGCCCCCCCAAACCTGCCTTACCCCGCAGCGGGCCAAGGCCTGGCGGGCCAGACCAGGTAAATCGGCAAACCACTTGCCCGGCTCACCGGTGGGTTGAAAGTGGTCGGCTGCCAAGGGTTCAGCCCTGGCAAAGGTATCCAGCACCTCGCCGCCCACCTCGAAGGCAGTGGGCCCAATGGCCGGTCCGAGCCAGGCCAGAATTTCCTCCGCCGGGCAGCCCATGGCCTCTACGGTTTGAGCCAGGATGCCCGCTGCCAGGCCCCGCCAGCCCGCGTGGGCGGCAGCCACCACCGTGCCGGCACGATCGCATAGCAGCACCGGCAGACAGTCAGCGGTCATCACCACACAGACCCGCCCCGCCCGCCGTGAAAACACGCCGTCCGCCTCGGGCGGGGAATCCCACTCGCGGCCTCCATTCACCACCCGAACACCGTGGACCTGGTTCAACCAAAGGGGCTCCCCTGGCAGATTTGCCCCGACCAACCGGCGGTTTTCCTTCACCGCCGAGGGGTCATCCCCTACATGGTCCCCCAGGTTGAGGGAGGCGAAAGGATCACCACTGACCCCACCACCCCGCAGGGTGGAAAAAGCCCCCACATTGGCGGGGGCAGGCCAGTCCGGCACCAGGAACTCAAGCATCCCGACCGTCCCGCAAGGCTGTCAGCAGGGTTTGCATGTCATCGGGCAGGCCAGCCTCCCAGTTCATGGGCTCCCGGGAGACCGGATGGATCAATCCCAGCCGCCAGGCATGGAGCGCCTGACGGGGGAAAGCATCCAGAACCGCCTGGCCGGTGCGACGCCGCAGGTACACCTGATCGCCCACCAGGGGGTGCCCCAAATGGCCCATATGGACCCTGATCTGATGGGTCCGCCCGGTTTCCAAACGGCATTCCACCAAGGCCGCGCCCTTGAACCGCTCCAGGATTCGATAGTGGGTGCGGGCCTCCCGAGCGCCATCGACCACCGCCATCCGGGTGCGATGAACCGGGTGACGGCCGATGGACGCGTCCACCTCGCCCGCTGTCGGTGGAATGCCGGTAACCAGCGCCAGGTAACGACGACTCACGGTGCGCGCCTGAAGCTGACGCACCAGGTCGGTCTGGGCCTCCAGGGTCCTGGCTACCACCAGCAGGCCACTGGTGTCCTTGTCCAGGCGATGAACGATCCCTGCCCGGGGAATAGCCTGGGACTCGGGGTAACGATGAAGCAAGCCATTGAGGAGCGTGCCATCGGCCACCCCATTGCCGGGATGGACCACCAGTCCTACGGGCTTGTTGATGACGATGATCGCCCCGTCCTCGAACACCACGTCCAGGTCCAGGTCCTGGGCTTCATCCCGCCCGGTCTGAACGGGAGGCAGGCCGGAAAAGCTGATCCGCTCCCCGCCCCATACTTTGGATTTTGGATCCCGCTGGCAGCCATCCACCAGAATCAGGCCCGCCTTGAGCCAGGCCTGGAGCCGACCGCGGGAATGCTCGGGATAAAGCCGCGCCAAGACCTGATCGACTCGCATCCCACCGCATTCTGTGGGCACCTGGGTTCCCGCCGGCGGGGCCTCCCGTCGGTCTGCGCTATAATCCTCAGGATCCGTCACGAAAGCTTCGTCAATGGCCAAGTTCACCCTTCGCAGTTTAGCGTTAATCGCAACACTCCTGCTGGTCGGCTGCGCCTCGTCGCCCGCCGAAAAGGACGAAACCGTGGGCTGGAACGCCCAGCGGATCTACTCCGAGGCCAAGGAATCGATGGACAGCGGCGCTTACGACCGGGCCATCAAACTCTTCGAAAAACTCGAAGCCCGTTTTCCCTACGGCCGCTTCGCCCAGCAGGCCCAGTTGGAGGTGGCTTACGCCTATTTCAAGACCCAGGACGCCGCTTCGGCGATTGCCGCCTGCGACCGCTTTATCAAGCTCCACCCCAACCACCCCAGCGTGGATTACGCCTACTACCTCAAGGGGCTGGTGAACTTCAATGAAGACCTGGGGCTGCTGGGCGCCCTGGCGGAACAGGATCTCAGCGAACGGGACCCCAAGAGTGCCCAGGAGTCCTTCAACACCTTCAAGGAACTGGTGACCCGTTTCCCCGAAAGCCGTTATGCCCCGGATTCCCGCCTGCGCATGCGCTATCTGATCAACTCCCTTGCCGCCCACGAGGTCCACGTGGCCCGCTATTACTATAAGCGCGGCGCCTACGTGGCCGCAGCCAACCGGGCCCAGGCCGCGATCAAGAGCTATCCCCAGACGCCGGCGGTGGAAGAAGCCCTGTTCCTGATGGTGAAGAGTTACGATGCCCTGGGCATGGTGGACCTGCGGGATGACGCCGACCGGGTGATGCACAAGAATTTCCCCAACAGCGCCTACTACAGCGGCGGCCCCCAGGTTGAAAAATCCTGGTGGCGGCTCTGGCAGTAAGGCGCCACGCAGCGGGCCTCTTTCATGGATGCGGCCGTCCTTGCCGCCCAGGCCCGCTGGCCTAATGTGCCAGCAGTCTTTGGATGGCTGAGACTGGACCGACGAGGCCGCTGGCTGCTGCGGGACGAACTCCTCACCCACCCTGCCATGGTGGCCTTTATCGGCCGGAATTACGCCAGCGACCCAGAAGGGCGATGGTATTTCCAGAATGGCCCTCAGAAAGTCTATGTCCGCCTGGACTACACCCCTTGGATTGTTCAACTGACGGATGGCCAGCTTGTTCGCCACACCGGCCAGCCCGTGGGCCAGGCCCAACAAGCCTGGCTGGATGAGGAAGGTAGCCTCCTGATCGGTTTCGGCGGTGAGGTGGGCTTGGTCTGCGACCGGGACTTGCCGGCCCTGCTGGAGCGCATGTCGGGTCCGTTGTCCGATGGCCCTCTCAGGGGGGCGGAGGCCCTGGAACGCTTTCTTGGGGATCCGGCTTACCCCCTGACGCTTGATCTGCCCGGGGGTCCGGTGCCGATCAACAGGATCCTGACAAAAAACGTAGCCACGACCCTCGGATTTCAGGCCGACCCCTGTGAAACGCCTGGTCAGCCGCGCCCATAGGTATCCTGGAAGCGGACAATATCATCCTCTCCCAGGTAACTGCCGGACTGGACTTCGATGATTTCCAGTGGCAACTTACCCGGATTTTCCAGGCGATGGGTGGTGCCTAAAGGAATGTAGGTAGATTGATTTTCCGATAGCAGAAAAATCTCTTCGCCCCGAGTAACCCGGGCGGTCCCCCGCACCACGATCCAATGCTCGGCCCGGTGGTGGTGCATTTGCAGGCTCAAGGCAGCACCGGGGTTGACCACGATCCGCTTCACCTGGAAACGATCGCCCCCATCCACCGAATCGTAATAGCCCCAGGGGCGATGCACCTTGCGGTGGGCACTGGCCTGGTTGCGGCCCTCCACCTTGAGGCGGGCCACCAGCTTCTTCACGTCCTGGGTGCGATCCTTGCGGGCCACCATCACTGCGTCCTGGGTCTCGATGACCACCAGGTCATCCACGCCCAGACAGGCCACGAGGCGGTTCTCCGCCACCACCAGGCTGTTGCGGCTATCCTCCAGCAGCACGTCACCCCGCGTGCTATTGCCCTGTGGATCATGGGGGCACACCTGCCACAAGGCATCCCAAGCCCCCAGATCAGACCAGCCCGCGGACAGGGACACCACCACCCCATCAATTTTCAGCTCGGGGGTAACAGCAAGCTTTTCCATCACCGCGTAGTCGATGGAATCCGACGGGCATGCCCGGAAGGCTGCCTTATCCAGGCGCAGGAAGTCCACGTCCCTGGCCACGCCGGCCATCGCCTGGCGGCAGGCCTCGGCCATGACCGGATTCAAAGCGCCGATGGCCCGCAGCCAGACTGAAGCCCGAACCAGGAAGATTCCGCTGTTCCAGAGATATTCCCCACTGGCCAGGTAAGCCGCTGCCGTTTCCCCATCCGGCTTTTCCACGAAGGCGCGGATGGCGTACAGACCCGCACCCAGTTCATGGCCTTGACGTATATAGCCATAGCCTGTCTCGGCCCGATCCGGGACGATGCCAAAGGTCACCATCCCCCCCGCCCGGGCCGCCGCCATGCCCTTGGCGACAGCAGCCTGGAACGCCTTCACATCCGTCATCACATGGTCGGCGGGCATCACCAATAGCAGCGCATCCTCCCCCCCCTCCTGGCTGGCCAGGGCCGCCAGGGTCAGGGCCGGCGCCGTATTGCGCCCGACTGGCTCCAGGATCAGACGGCGGGTTTCCTTACCGACGGCCCGCATCTGCTCTGCGGTGATGAAGCGGTAGTCCTCGTTACAAACCACGACGGGCTCGACGGCCACCTCGCCGGGAAAACCATCCAGACGACAGGCAGTATCCTGGAGCATGGTCCGGTCAGCGACCAAGGCCAGCAACTGCTTCGGGTATTGCTCCCGCGAGAGGGGCCACAGGCGCGTTCCGGAACCACCAGAAAGGATGACGGGCTGTAGTTTCATGACCAACGCTGCCTCACTGAATTCGATCAAGGGCCCATATTATGGCCTTCTACGGCTCGGCGCCCCTTCCTTTGGAGTGCCGCCGTTAGGCCAATCACATTTATCCGGGATTCATTGGAATTCGCCGTAGACGGCACCGCGGGGGACCGCCCGCGCCCGATTGGCAAATCGCAGTGTCAGGACTCGGCTGATTCTTCGAAGAGCGTCTGATAGACGAAAGCGGTAAGGGATACATGCTCGGCATGGGGCACATCGACAAACTGCACCCCATGGACGACCACCTCCCCGCCGTCTCCGTCCCCGGCTTCCACCATGACACTACGGATGATCCCACGCAGAGTAAGGTACTGCTCCACTCCGTTGATGGTCACCCGAAACTTGATGCTGATCTCATCCCCTTTTCGGCCCAGCTTCACCTTGGCCTGCAAGGCTGCACCCCCGGTGCTGAGGTTACTCAGGGTCGCGGCCTGGGATAGCCCAGCGGTCTGAATAGCCGCGATCAACCGTACATTGACGCGGGCACCACTGCGCACCACCAAGCCCCGCACCTGACTGGGGTAAGTGAGGTGCAAATGAGGATAGGGGACATTGGCGACCTTGAACACGGTGGCGGAAAAAGCATAGACGCTTTTGCCGGAGAACATCCGGACCACGAAGCTTTGCCCTTCCCTCATCAGAAGGACCCGCCCATCAACCGTCGGGGTAGTGACGATCAACCCCTTCTTGACCAGATAGCCGATGACCTTGACGTAATAGCGCGCCTGACCACCTTCGGCTTGGGCCTGAAGCTGGAGGGTATCGCCGATGGCAAGCTTGGTGTCTTCCAGCGCCCGGACTTCTTCCTTGGGCGCCCCAGCCCCCATTTCGTCGTCCGGCTGGGGCTTGGCGGAAACGGTTTCGGCCACCTTCACCTTCCGGAACAAACCTCGCATCGCAAGCTGAGCGATCTGCCGATCGCTTTCCACCACGACGCCCCGGGCTAGCAGCAAGTTCTTGTCCCTGTCATAAAGCGGCCAGGGGGCGGGTTGCCCGACCCTCAGTTCACCCTCAGCAACTCTTACGAAAGACATAGCCTTGCGCTTTCCCTTCTTTTGTCAGCAGAGCTTACGTCATGATCGGCTCCAACTTTAGTCAGAGCAAGCACCCATCATTGATTTTGGCTAATTACCTCTGGAACGTGCCCACCAGCGAGTCTCTGGACCGGCACTGAAACCCCCCGTCGGAGATCTTGCCAGCGATCACGCGGCCTGCTGGGTATCCGCCTCATCGGGTACAACGCAGGCACACCCTTTCGCCTGACCCGCTCCAGGAGCATTCCCGCCATCCCGAAAAGCCCCGGTCGTGACATCGAAACCGATACTCTCGAGATGGAAAGCCAGGGCGGCATCCATTCCATTCACATGGCTGTCAAACCAGGCGGGCAACTCGTCCACCAGCCGCTTCCCGAGAAAAAGATCGCCCTGCTCCACCCGCTTACGCACATCTTGGGTGACGGCCAGCACACGATCGTGCTCGGCCCGATGACAACCGGGGAAATTGACGGCCTCCATCCAGCGATTCTCTTGATCGAAGTGAGCCTGGGTGTGATCAATGAAAGCATCCATCCGAGCCAGGAATTCCTCCGGACCGGCGCCAGCCAGGAGGTTGTAAAGAGTAATGAACTCCCGATGGGTTTCGTCCATGGACGCCAAGCCCGATGCGAGGGAGTCCGACCATTGAATCTGGGGCATTGCTTGCTCCTTATTGGGCAATCCGCCGACCTCGGATCACGGGGAATTCTGCTGCTCCGCCTCGCCCCGCAGGTCAGATCCGAAATCAGGGGCAAGGCGGGGACGGCTCACTTGATGATCTTGAGGTGGCTCCGCCCGCCTGATGGGGGATTGGGGTTGGGGGCCTGGGGTTCAAGGGAGGACGGATCCTCCTCCGCTGGGTCCTCTTGCCCGCCTTCAAACTCGAAGGCCATGCCATGGCCGTTTTCCCGGGCGTAGACCGCCACAACATTGGCAATTGGGATGGACAGGCTCTGGACGGCGCCGTTGAAACGAGCCTGGAAGGTTACCCGATCGTTACCCAGCGCCATCTGGTTAGTGGCGTCCGGACTGAGGTTCAGGACAATCTGACCATCCTTGGCGTAGCCGGGCGGTACCCGGACGTTTTCATCCACCACGGCCGCAAGATAAGGGGTGTAACCCTGGTCTACGCACCATTCATAAATGGCGCGGACCAGGTAAGGCTTGGTTGAAACGGACATGGCTGCGATCCGGTGCAAGTGGGCCGGGCGCCAACCCGGCCCGGGAAGGTCAACGACGCATCACCTTTTCCGAAGGGGTCAGGGCATCAATGAAGCCCTGCCGGCTGAAAATCCGCTCGGCATACTTCATGAGGGGCGCGGCAGCCTTGGGAAGTTCGATGCCATAGTGCTCCAGACGCCACAGCAGCGGTGCCACGGCAACATCCAGCATGGAAAACTCGTCCCCCAGCAGGAACTTCTGCTTGGCCAGAATCGGCGCCAGTTGGGTCAGGTGATCCCGCACGTGGGCACGGGCGACGTCGGCACCCTTCTGGTTCTGTTCCAAAGCCGGAATATGGGCGAACAGCTCCAGTTCGAAAGTGTGCAGCAGCTGCCGGGCCCGCGCCCGCATGATGGGGTCGGGCGGCATCAGCTGGGGATGGGGAAAGCGCTCATCGATGTACTCATTGATGATGTTGGATTCGTAGAGAATCAGATCCCGATCCACCAGCACCGGCACCCGGTTGTAGGGGTTGATCACCGCCACATCCTCGGGTTTGTTGTACAGATCGACATCGATCACCTGAAAATCCATGCCCTTTTCAAAGAGCACGATCCGACAGCGATGGCTGAAAGGATCCGTCGTGCCGGAATAGAGATTCATCATGGGAATAGGGCTCCAAAATGGAACCGAATCCGCCGCCGGGAAACTGCAACCCGGAAGGCGGATTCGATTGGGTAATACGACCGAAAGGCAGACGCCTGGCCGTCGGACCAGATTAGTGAATATCCTTCCAGTAATTCTTTTTCAAGGCATAGGACAAGACAAACAAACCGGCCAGGGCGATCAACACCCCGGTGCCGATGGCCTTGCGTTTTTCGGCGACCGGCTCTCCCATCCACACCAAGAATGACACCAGGTCACCCACGGCCTTGTCGTACTCGTCCTTGGAAAGGGACCCCGGTTTGGCCAGGGCCAGACTCACTTCCTTGACCTTGGCACCGTGGCCATCATCCTTTTCGGAGATGGTTGCGGCCTGTTCGCCCTGGAGGCCGTAGAGGACATGGGGCATGCCCACGTTCTCGAAGACCACGTTATTCCAGCCGGTGGGACGGGCCGGATCGCGGTAGAAGCCCCGCAGGTAGGTGTAGAGCCAATCAGCCCCGGAACCAAACTCGGAGGCACGGGACCGGGCGATCACCGTCAGATCCGGCGGCGTGGCGCCGAACCAGGCCTTGGCTTCCTCTGGGCGGATGGAAACCTTCATCAGTTCACCCACTTTGTCGGCGGTGAACATCAGATTGTCCTTGATGGCCTGTTCGGACAAGCCGATTTCCTGCAGCCGGTTATAGCGCAGGTAACTCGCCCCGTGGCAGTTCAGACAGTAATTCACGAACAGCTTGGCGCCGTTCTGCAGGGCTGCCGGGGAGGTGCTCACCGGCGCCTTGTCCAAGTGCAGTTCGGGACCGCTCGCCACCGCCAGCAGCGGGGCGAAGACGGACACCATGAACAACTTCTTCAGCATGTTCAGTCCTCGGCTATTCATTTGAAGGTCACCCGGTCCGGTTCAGGCTTGCTCTGACCCAGCCTGGAGTACCAAGGCATAGCCAGGAAGAAGCCGAAATAGATGACGGAGCAAATTTGGGAAACGAGGGTCCGGCCCGGGGTCGGGGGCAGCACGCCCAAGTAGCCCAGGATCACGAAAGCCACCACGAAGATCGCCAAGGCGAGCTTGAAAATGGGGCTCTTGTAGCGGATCGACTTCACCGGACTGCGGTCCAGCCAGGGCAGGAAGGCAATGATCACCACCGAGGCACCCATGGCCACCACGCCCCAGAACTTGGCGTCGAGACCGAAGAGCGGATAGGTCACCGCCCGCAGCACCGAATAGAAGGGGGTGAAGTACCAGACCGGCGCGATGTGGGGCGGGGTCTTCAGGGGATCGGCCGGGATGAAGTTGTTGAACTCCAGGAAGTACCCACCCCCTTCCGGCGCGAAGAACAGCACGGCGGAGAAGACGATCAGGAAGCCCACCACGCCGACGAGGTCCTTCACGGTGTAGTACGGATGGAAGGGAATGCCGTCCATGGGAACGCCGTTGGCGTCCTTTTTCTTCTTGATTTCCACCCCGTCCGGATTGTTGGAACCGACCTCGTGAAGCGCCACGATGTGGGCAGCCACCAAGCCGATCAGCACCAAGGGTACGGCGATGACGTGGAAGGAGAAGAAGCGGTTGAGGGTCGCGTCGGACACCACGAAGTCACCCCGGATCACCAACGACAAGTCGGGACCAATCACGGGAATCGCGGAAAACAGATTCACGATCACCTGGGCACCCCAGAAGGACATCTGTCCCCAGGGCAGCAGGTAACCCATGAAGGCTTCGGCCATCAGCATCAGGAAAATCAGGGTGCCGAAGATCCAGATCAACTCCCGGGGCTTGCGGTAGGAACCGTAGAGCAGGCCACGGAACATGTGCAGATACACCACGATGAAGAATGCCGAGGCGCCGGTGGAGTGCATGTAGCGGATGATCCAGCCGCCCGGCACATCCCGCATGATGTATTCGACAGAGGCGAAAGCCACCGGCACGCCGGCAGCGTTCAGGGACGCATCCGGCTTGTAGTGCATCACCAGGAAGATCCCGGTGACGATCTGGATCACCAGCACCAGCAGGGCCAGGGAACCAAAGAAGTACCAGAAGTTGAAGTTCTTCGGGGCGTAATACTCGGTCAGATGCCCCTTGATGGAGGACGTGAGCGGGAAACGCTCGTCGACCCAGTTCAGGAGTGCTTGGGACTTGGTGGTCATGTCAGGCCTTTCCGTCTTCGCCGATCAGGATTTTCGCGTCCGACAGATACTTGTGGGGCGGGATCTCCAGGTTGTCCGGCGCCGGTTTGCTTTTGTAGACGCGGCCAGCCAGGTCGAAGGTGGAACCGTGACAGGGGCACAGGAAACCACCTGGCCAGTCAGCCGCGATGCCGCTGTCGGCGCCCGCCTTGAACTTAGAGGACGGGGAACAACCCAGGTGGGTGCAGATGCCGATGGCCACCAGGTACTCGGGCTTGATGGAACGGGCTTCGTTCTTGGCGTATTCGGGCTGCATGGGTCGATCGGAATTGGGATCGCTCACCGCACCCTCCACGGTCTTGAGGGAAGCCAGCATTTCCGGGGTCCGGCGCAGAATCCACACCGGCTTGCCGCGCCACTCCACAGTCATCATCTCGCCCGGGGCGAGCTTGCTGATATCGGCCTCCACCGGCGCGCCAGCAGCCTTGGCCCGCTCGGAAGGTGTCAGGCTGGCCACAAAGGGCACCGCTGTAGCCACCGCCGCCGCACCTCCGGCAGCCGACGTAGCGACGAGCAGTCGCCGACGGCCGCAATCCATCTTCTCATCAACGCTCATGACCCTCTTCCCAAAAAAGGAAACCGAAAGACGAAGCAAAAAATCTTTTCGATTTTATCAAAAAGCGCTACCTAGAGAAAGTCTGATCTGGCGAGAACCCCGGAAATCAAGGCCCTGGCGCAACCGGACCCAACCCGATGCCCTGTCCCTTCCGGAACAGAAGGGACATCCGGACCTCACGCTGGCCGGCGTTCGATCAGAGCCTGGGCGATGGTTCCGCTATCGGTGTGTTCCAGCTCGCCCCCGACCGGCACCCCCCGGGCCATCCGGCTCACCTTGAGACCCCGGGCCCGGAGCAGTTCGGCGATGGTATGGGCCGTTACTTCCCCCTCGTTGGTGAAGTTGGTGGCGAGAATCACCTCCTGCACGGTGCCGTCGGAGGCCCGGGCAATCAGCTTATCCAGGCGCAGCTCCCGGGGGCCGATGCCATCAAGGGGTGACAAACGCCCCATCAGTACGTAGTACAAACCCTTGTAGGCCTGGGTCTGCTCCAGCATGGCCAGGTCGGCGGGCATTTCCACCACGCACAGGGTGCTGGCGTCCCGGCGCGGCGAGGCGCAGCGTTCGCAGACTTCCTCCTCGCAGAACGTGTTGCACAGGGAGCAATGGCGCAACACCTCCAAGGCATGGCCGAGGGCGCGAGCTAGACGATCGGCGCCGCGCTGGTCCCGCTGCAAGAGATGGTAGGCCATCCGCTGGGCGGACTTGGGGCCCACGCCAGGCAAGCAGCGCAAGGCGTCGATGAGTTCGTCGAGGGAAGAGGGCGTCATGCCGAGAAAGGGGAAAGGGAAATCTGGTGGATTGAACCCATCCCCATCCCATCGAGGTTAAAAGGGCAGCTTCATGCCTGGCGGCAGATTGAGGCCGGAGGTGAACCCGGACATTTTCTCCTGGGTGGTGGCTTCCACCCGCCGCACCGCATCGTTGACGGCAGCGGCAAGGAGGTCTTCCAGCATCTCCTTGTCGTCCATCACCGAGGGGTCGATGCTCACCCGCCGCACATCGTGCTTGCAGGTCATCACCACCTTCACCATACCCGCGCCGGCCAGCCCCTCCACCTCGATGGAGCCCAGCTGGTCCTGCATTTTCTTCATATTTTCCTGCATTTGCTGGGCCTGTTTCATCAGCCCGGCAATTCCGCCCTTCATCATTTCATTTACTCCAAAGCATGGGGGTCACAAGGGTTTGACCGACTCTTCCAGAAGTGTCGCGTCAAAACGTTCAATCAATTCCTGCACAAATGGGTCTTGCTCCAGGGCTGCCACCGCCTCTGCGTGGCGCGCGACCTTTTCAGCGCGGGCTTGCTCTGCCGGGGTCTCGGACAGAACCTCTCCCACCTCGACATGGACCCGCAGGGGCTGGCCAAAGTGGTCGGACAGCTCCGCCTGAAGTTTTTCCAGCGCCCCCCGATTCATCTGCAGGAGATGCCGGTGCGCTTCCGCCAGTCGCAAGGACAAACACCCGTCTTGCAGGGACAACACCTCGCAGTGCTGGGCCAGCTCCCGCACCAGCCCCCCCAGGCCAAGGCGCTGAATGAGGGCCCGCCATTCTGCGGCGGGGAAGCCACCTGTGGGAATCGGGGTGATCACCGCTGGAGACGGCGCCGGGGCCGGAGGCGCCACGGCAGGCTGACGGGCCACGGGCAAGACCGCGGCGTTCGGGCTGGCTTCTGGGGGCAGATCCTCCCAAGGAGGCACTTCCACCGCTTCAGCCCGCGCCACCGGGGCGAGCACCTCCGGACGGACCGCCGCCGGCCGGGGTTCCGGCGCTGAGGCCACCCGAAGCATGGGCGGAGCCGGGGAAGGCGGAGCGGATGGCGATCCAGGCTGGATTGCCGGCACCGGGCGGGCCAAACCGGCGCGCCCGCCCCCACCGGCAGGCGGGCTACCGGTGCCGGCCCCATCATCCGGGCGGAAAGCCAGGAGCCGCAGCAGGGTCATGGTGAAACCCGCGTATTCGTCCGGCGCGAGCGGCAGCTCATCCCGCCCGTGGATGGCGATCTGGTAGGCGAGCTGGAGGAATTCCGGGTCGAAGGCCTGGGCATGGGGCGCCAGGGCGACCCGTTCGGCCTCATCGGCCACCGCCCCCGGGGCAAACTGGATCAGGGCAATCCGCTGGAGCAGGCTGGCCAGGGCCTGCAGGGCCGCGCCAAAGGACAGGCTGCGGGCCTGCATTGCATCGGCCACCGCCAGCAGGCCACTCGCGTTGCCCGCTGCCAAGGCCTGCAACAACTCATGGAGATGGTCGTCGCCCACCGTCCCCAGCATGTCCTGAACGCCCCCCTCCTCCACCTTGCCAGCGCCATGGGCAATGGCTTGATCCAGCAGAGACAGGGCGTCCCGCATGGAACCATTCGCCCCCCGGGCCAGGTGACGCAGGGCCGCAGGCTCGAAGGGCACCCCTTCGGCATCCAGAAGCCGGGCGAGGTGGTCCACGATATGGCCCTGGGGCATCTGCTTGAGGTTGAACTGAAGGCAGCGGGACAACACCGTCACCGGGATCTTTTGAGGATCGGTGGTGGCCAGGATGAACTTCACGTGCTCAGGAGGCTCCTCCAAGGTCTTGAGCATGGCGTTGAAGGCGTGCCCGGTGAGCATGTGCACTTCATCGATCATGTAGACCTTGTAGCGGCCGGCCACCGGGGCGTACACCGCCTTGTCCAGCAGGGCCGCCATGTCATCCACCCCCCGGTTGGAGGCAGCATCCATCTCCACATAGTCCGGAAAACGGTCGGCATCGATGGCGCGACAGGCCTCGCATTCGCCGCAGGGGGTGGCGGTGACGCCGGTTTCGCAGTTAAGGGATTTGGCCAGGATGCGGGAAATGGTGGTCTTGCCCACCCCGCGAGTGCCGGTAAATAGGTAGGCGTGGTGGAGCCGCCCGGTGCTGAGGGCATGGGTCAGGGCGCGGACCACGTGTTCCTGCCCGACGAGGGTCTCGAAACTCCTGGGGCGCCATTTGCGGGCGAGAACCTGATAGGCCATGGGCGACATTCTAACAGGCTGGCCGGGCCCGTCGCCGCGCCCCTTGCGGTCACCTTCTCGCAACCTGCCTGTAACGAAACTCCCGGATCCTTAGCCGAGAGGTCTTCACCATGAGCGCAAATCGGCAAGCAGGGGTACCGTTCAGGGGCATTCGCAGCTTCCCCCTGCATATCCACATCGCCACCCTGTTCAGCTTGCTCCTGGCAGTCACGGTCACGGTGGTCAGCCTCTTTCATTACCACCAAACCAGACGGGTCACCCTGGCGGCCCAACGGCAGGCTTTCGAGCGGCTGGGCGCCCTGGCATCGGACGCCCTGGAGCAGAGCAGGGAGCGGGCCACGCGGGTGGTAGACCTGCTATCCCGCAGCGAGCTTGCCCATGGAAGGACCCTGGCGGCCCGGCTCGATCAGCTTGAACTCCTGCAGGAGGTCCTGCGCCTGGAGCCCACCGTGGCCAGAGTCTCCGTGGGCTATACCAACGGAGATCTATTTTCTGTCCAGATCCAGGGCGCGGAAGCCTCCCCCGGACAGGCTTCAACCAGCCCTGTCCAGGTGGAGAGCCTCGCAAAGGACTCCAGATGGCCCGACCAGGCCCGCCGGATGGACTACGACGCTCAATTGCGGCCCCTCGGGAGCACCATCGGCGCGGCCCCCGATCCCCGCCTGACCCCCTGGTACCAGCAAGCCATCAATCACGACCGTCTCGTCACCTTGGTGCCGGTCCCCGCTCCCGGAGAGCCACCCACGGTGATCCTCGCCCGTCGCTCCGCCACGGGCCGTAGCGCGGTCGCCGCCGAAATGCAGCTGGCAAGGCTGGGCGCTGCGGTGGCTGGCCTGGATCGCAGCCCCTCCACCTGGGTTGTCCTGCTGTCCGACGGACGCCCGATCCTTCGGATAGGAAAGGTGGACGAGGCATTCCTGGCGCGGCTTCTCAGCGATGGAACCCGGGGCGGCCAGGACACCCAAGGGGATGCCGACGGACGCATCTGGCGCTTGTCCCAGGCTGCCCTGACCAGCCTCGGGGATACCCGGCTGGACTTGCTCCTGGCCGCACCGGAAGACGAACTGTTCGTCGAGGCCGACCGGATCATGGCCCGCAGCCTGTGGATCAGCCTGGCGCTGCTGCTGGCCGCTCTACCGGTCACCTGGTACGCATCCTGTCTGGTGGCCCATCCCCTGCGCCAGCTCGCGGGCGAGGCCAGAGCGGTCCAGGAACTCCGCTTTCCGCCACCGGGATTCACCCATTCCATCGTCAGCGAGGTGGATGACCTGGGCGGTGCCCTGGGCGCCATGCAAGAAGCCCTCCGGCGCTTCCTGGACACAGGCCGGATGTTGTCGGCCCAACGGGATTTTGCCAGTTTGGTGCAGCAGGTACTGGACGAGGCCCTGGACGTGGCAGGGCTGACCCATGGCGCGCTGTACCTATTGTCCAGGGATGAAACCCAGCTTGAGCCGATCATCGTCCGACAAGGCGAACAAGGCTTGAAAGCCCCGACGGAATCGGGGTTCCGGCCCCTGTCCGTCCACGGAGATTCCCACCTGCTGGCGGCCCTGACCTGGGGCATCCACCCCCAACCCATCCTTGGCGGGCTCGCTCAAGCCCTGGCCGAATACCTCCCTCTGGCACCCACCCAGCCAGGAGAGGAGGCAGGCCGACTGCTAGCCATCCCCCTGGAGGAACATAAGGGAGTCCTGGTAGGCGCCCTGTGGCTGCATCTGCCCGGGGGCGCCACCGCGCCGGCTGCAGATCGCCAGGCCTACCTGTCCGCCCTGGCCGATGTGGCAGCCATCGCCCTGCAAAACCACCGCCTGCTGCAGGGCCGCACGGCCCTGCTGGAAGCGGTGGTGGCCATGACGGCCGGCGCCATTGATGCCAAATCCCCCTACACCGGCGGCCATTGCCAGCGCGTAGCCACCTTGCTGGCCATGCTGGCCGAGGCTGCCTGCCGGGCGGAGCACGGGCCTTTCACCGATTTCCGCCTGGATGCTGCCGGCTGGGAAACCCTGCGCATGGCCGGCTGGCTCCATGACTGCGGCAAGATCACCACGCCGGACTATGTGATCGACAAGGCCACGAAACTGGAAACCCTCCACAACCGGCTGCACGAAATCCGGATGCGCTTCGAAGTGCTCAAGCGGGATGCCCAGATCGCCTATTGGCGAGAAGCCTCCCGGCAGGGAAGCAGCACCCCGGAGATGGCGTCCACCCTCGCCCGGACCCTGATGGAGCTGGACCAGGAGTTTGCCTTCGTAGCCCGGTGCAACCAGAGCACCGAGCCCCTGACCGAGGACGATCGCCGCCGCTTGGGGCGCATCGCCCACCGAACCTGGCTGCGAACCCTGGACGACACCATCGGCCTGTCCCGAGAAGAGCGCACCCGCAAGCCCGAGACTCCGGCCTCCCTGCCGGTCGTCGAGAAGCTGCTGGCAGACAAACCGGAACACCTGATTCCCCACCATGTCCAGCACTGCTACCCACCCGACAATCCCTGGGGCTTCCAGGTCAGCCCATCCCCCCACCGCCTGAACCTGGGAGAACTCCACAACCTGTTGGTAGACCGAGGAACCCTGACGCCTGAAGAACGCCATCTCATCAATGACCACATCGTCCAGACCATCGTCATGCTGTCCCGCCTCCCTTTCCCCCGGGAACTGGCCGCCGTGCCGGAAATCGCTGGCGCCCACCATGAACACCTGGATGGCTCGGGCTACCCCCGGGGCCTGGCTAGCGAGCAACTCAGCCTCACCGCCCGGATGCTGGCGCTAGCCGACGTATTCGAGGCCCTGACCGCCGCCGATCGTCCCTACAAGCATGGCAAGACCAGCGCTGAAGCAACGGTCATCCTCCAAGGCATGGCCGTCAGCGGCCATCTGGATCAGGACGTGTTGAACCTTGCCCTGGCATCCGGCGTCTTTGACCGCTACGCCGGGCAATTCCTTTCTCCTCCAGACATCCAGGCGATGCCGGAGCAGGCCCTCCCCCCGGGCCCCGAACTTCGTCGCCGGCGCCATGCTCTTCGTGGTGAGCCACGAGCTCATTCCAGAATCCCACCAGCGGGGCCATAAAGCCCAGGCCTCCAGGGGCCTCAGGCGGGGTTCTGGTCGATGCTGCTGCTGAATCCGGCGCCGGCTTGAAAGACAATGGCCACCGACAGGGTTCTGCCGGTGGCCATTGTGCGGATCAGGCTTCAGCGACTAATGGAATCAGTCGTTTCCGTATTGGCCGCCGCGTCGTAGCCATACCCGTTCAGGGTCACTCCGGTCACAGAAAAACTCAAGGTCCCGGTCTTTTTTATGGCGGCCGAAGTAAAGGTGACTGCGCCGCTGGTGCCGGTGGTACCGCTCACGCTGGAATTCAGAAGACCGCTCCATTTCCCCGCCACGGTGGCGCCACTCATGGCCTTGCCAGCGCTATCGAGTACGGTTACCGTCGCCCGGCCCTGGGCAGAACCGCGCTTGGCCACCCAGCTCAGATCAATGTTGGAAACGTGCATCGCCAAGATCGAAGCCGCAGCGGTCACCGTCACTTGGGCGGAACCGACGGCGCCAGTGGGATCGGTTACCCGCAGCGTAGCCGTGTAGGCGCCGGCTGCCGTGTAGGTGTGGGAAGGATTGGCGGCGGAGGAATGGCTGGTTCCGTCGCCAAAATCCCAGTCATAGTTCAGGGCGCCACCTTCGGGATCATGGGAACCGGAGCTGGAGAAGGTCACCGCCAGTGGCGCGGTTCCCGAACTTACCGATGCGCCAGCCACCGCCACCGGCGGGCTACCCAGGCCATAGGCCTCGGGCACCGTTCCACGGATGGTGTAGGCCCCCAGGCTGCCGTAATCGGAATACCCGGTAGCGGGTGTCCCCAGGCCAACCCCATCCACCAGCAAATAGTAAGTTCCGGCAGCGGTCGTCGTGTAACTCAGACTCGCATCCAGCGTCGAGGAGGAATTGGAACTGGCCAGCAGGGTGCCAGCGGCGTCATACAGACGGGCGAAGATATCCAGATTCGGGCCGCGGGATGCCGGCGTCACCGAAAGGCTCAGGGCGCCCGCCCCAGCCTGGAAGCTGAAGGCGTCCACGTCGGTGCGGCTGGAAATGACGCCACCGCCCTGAAGAGTTGTCACGCCCCCGCTGCTGGTGTCATCCAGCGGGGTGGCCGCGCCGATGGTGTCGCCGTGATCATCAACCCGCAGGGGCGCGCCAGTGGCCTGAATGACGGCGAAATCATCCTGAATCTGGGTGGCATAGCTGTACTCACCCTTGCTCCACTGGGTCAGCTCCTTGTAGTAGCCAACCCCCATGATGGGCGCCCAGCCGGTGGCGCCGGAACCATACCCCGAGAAATAACCCGTACTGGTGGTGCCATCGTTATAGCCGTCGTGGCTCAAGCCCAGGTTGTGCCCGGCTTCGTGGGCAATGGCCTCGGCCACGTATTTTTCGTTGCCGCTTCCCAGCCGGTCATAGAAGACCCAGGCCGGTTTGTAGGCGTCCCCCAGGTCATCATAGATGCCCACGTAGGCGAAACCGCCACAACCGCAGGGGGACGAAGTGGCGCTGGTCCAGTCCTTGGTGACCACCACCCGGGTACCGAAGAGCAGGTCCGTGTTGGTGCTTCGGGTGAGGGCATCGGCCGGGGGTTCCTCTGTGGTCACATCCACGTCAAAAGGGGCGTAGTCCTCCGCCACCCGCTGCCAGATGTACTGGATTCGCTCCAGTTCGGTGGCACTGAAGGAAGCGGGGTTCCCATCCAGGTCAAAGGCCGGCGCGTCGATGGCAGACAATCCATAGGAGCTGTTCCAGGCGGTACCCGTCACCAACTGCCCCTGGAAATCCAGGTAAATCACTCGACTCGCCCCCGGGCGGCTATGCAGCAGGAAACTCTGCTCCACAGGATAAGGGGCCGCCCCCACCGTCGCGGTGGTGGTGGTGGCCGTTCCGCTCTTGAGGGGGGGGTGTTCGTCGATGTAGAGCAGGCGTCCGTTCCTGTCGAGCCAGGCTTGCTTGTCCTGGCGCAGGGTTCGGGCGAACTGATCAGTGGACATGCCATACCAGCTGGCCAGCTCCGGGAGTTTGGCACCCACCCCCCGGATCGCGTCTTCCCCCCGCAGCCGATCAGCGAGAACCACCCCAGGAAAAGGTTTTTTGGCCTGATGGGCGGGGGGCTGATCCGCCCGCGCGGAAAGGGACATGCCAACGGCCAGCCCTACTGCCAGGAAGCCGCCTCCAAGCCAGCCAAGGTTCTGCAGGCTGGCCTTTTTGCCGTTGTGTAGTTGTTCCATCGATCCTGTCCCTTCCCTAAAAAAACGGCCACGGCCCTAGCGGGGCCGACACGTACCAAGGGCAAGCGCCAGGAACAACAGAACACTGGAGGCAGCTTGGCGACCATACCGAGTTCGGGTTAGGCCCATGGCTTTGCGCCGCCGGTTTTCACCGGGTTTGCCCTTGACTCCTTCGCGGCCTATCACCGAACCAGCGGAAGATGCCGCCGCGATTTCGCGGAGATATCCAGTTTACGGGCAAGCAGAACGAGACTTTAATGAGCATTACCACCCGCTACAAAACAAACGCCCGCGACTGGCGCGGGCGTCAAAAACGGGGTGGCGAGCCTGACCCCCGGCACTTGCAGGGAACGGCTGTGGCTGCTGCCTTCCGGCCCTGACCAGGTTCACCGCGCTGCAATGCGGGGAGACCCGCCACGCGGCATTCTAACAGATCAGCCACGGGATCCGTTCGGCCCCGCAAAACAAAAACCCGCGACAAGCGCGGGTTTTTTGAACTTCCTGGCGGAGAGGGCG
>JAVEWG010000046.1:0-27373 GCA_034004685.1 Rhodocyclaceae bacterium
TTCATTTGGGCTGACCCTCCGGCGTTATGCATCACGGCTTCGACAACCGCATGATAACGCCGACAGGTGTTCAGCCCATTTCTATCTTCTTGATCGCAAAAGACTTTCTCTTAAGGTAGTGCCATTGGGGTCTGACCCCTATTTTTTCAGGCGCCTTCACTTTTAGCGAGGAGGCAAGCCTGTCGCCTGCTCTGGCGTCCTCTCCCGTAAACGCATGGAGGTACTGCGGCCAACCCTGCTGGCAAAGACGAACAAACCAATCGCGCCGCAATAACTTGCCTTTTCGATCCCATTTCGAAACAACGCGTACGCCACCCGCCTCGAAGACGGTGGCATCAACAGCAGATATGGGTCGCTCTGGTGTATTGCCAACGTACACAGTCAGCAGCACTTTCCGTTGTTTCTCGAATCGATAGAGTATGAAGTCCTCCACAGGCGACTCTGCAGCAACCGAAACCCCTTCGGTCAATTCGATGCCGAAGTAACGGCTATGGTCTTTCCTGTCTTCCGCCATCGTTTGTGCATTGGCGATCATGGTCGAAGCAAGCAGCAGGGCAGCAGAAACTGAATGCAGATTGGCGAGGCTCATTTTCCGCCGCTCCAAGTGACTCCTGAGTTACCCGTCATGGGGGTCGAGGTCCACTCATCCCCCATTTCCTTTGCAGAACCTCCCCCCGTGGAAGGGTTAGCCTGGATGATGCCAAAAATATTCCGCTCGTCTGGCTTGCCGTCACGGCTGGCCATGATATTCCCCGCCCAGCCGGCGGCTGCGCCACCACTATCGGAATATTTATCATCCAGCCCCATCAGGTGCCCTGCTTCGTGCGCCGCAGTCCAACCCGGCCGAGCAGCAGGCCAAGTGCCCGTGTTGCCTCCGACCCCATTGACGTACGCCCGCCCGTTCCCTGCGGGAACAGTGATCACGTTCATTTTGTCTTGAGGGGTGCTGGGGGATGGCATCACGACATTGACCTTGACGTTATAGCCGCTGTACGAGCCGGACCAGTTGCTCACAATTCCGGTGTTGAACTTCTGCACCACCGCCGGAGTGACCCCAGGGCCAACGTACTGGATCGGAAGCGTAACGGTGACTTGCTTACCGTTTACAACAACCTCAGCGTACTCCCCGCTCGGGTCAGTCCGGTTAATGGGATTATTCCCCACATAGGCATACAGGTTGTTGTCGTCCTGGTAGCCGATGGGATCGGTCTGCAAGAACCGCCCCAGGGCTGGCGAGTAGAACCTTGCCTTGTAGTAGTACAGGCCGAGCTGGGACAGGTATTGCTGCCCGGTGTAGCGAAAGCGCACGCCCGTGGTCGAGTTCGGTTCGCCGAAGGGGCCGTAGCTGTAGATTGCCGTGCTCGTGCCGCTGGCGTTGGCCTGGCCGATGATGCTGCCCTGGTGGTCGGCATACAGCCAGGTCTTGTTGGTGGTGCCACTGCCTTCGTACCACACCAACGGCTCGTCGATGCCAGGGCCATGCACGTAGCGGCGCAGCACGTTGTTCGATCCGTCGTATTCGGCGATGAGTTCCACCCCGTCGTAGAGCAGGTTGGTCACCACTCCGCCCAAGTTGGTCTGGCGCAGCCGCCCCACGCCGTCGTAGGCGAGGCTGGCGCTGAAGCCGGTGGCGTTCGCCGTCTTCAGCCGGTTGTCGAGGTCGTAGCCGTAGCTCCAGTAGCCGTCCCCGGCGAGGTTGCCGTTGCCGTCGTAGGTGAGCGTGCTGGCCCCCACTGTGGTGTATTGGTTGAGCCCGTTGGCGCTGTAGTTCTTGATGCCGTTGGCGTAGCCGGCCCAGTGGTAGAGGTCGTTGCTATGGCCTACCCGCCGGATTTCTCCAAGCTGGGTGTGGGGGGTGGTGAAATCAATGTCCTGGGCCGTGCCAGCCAAGTCGTGCCCCATCCCGAATGTCAGGCCAGTGGTCTCTTCAAACACGTAGCTGGTACTCGTCCCGTTGCCCAGGGTCACCGTGTTGCGCTGCGACAGCTCGTCGTAGGCGTAGCTGGCCAGCGTGGTGGTGCCCAGCTCCAGGATGGCCGTCGGACGGTTGGCCCCATCGAAGGTGGCGGTGACGTAAAAACTGCTCTCCGGCCAGGTGGTGCGGGTGCGGTTGCCCGCCCCATCGTACTGGTAGGCCACGGTTTTGCCGCCCGCCGTGGTATTGGCCAGCCGCCCGGCGGCATCCCACACGTAGCTGACGTTGTGGCTGGCGTTGGCGTAGTTGGCCGCGGTCTTCCTATTCACGAGGTCGTAGGCGAAGGTGACGTTGTCGGCGGCACTGGGGTAGCTGCGGCTGACCAGCCGGTTGAGGTTGTCATAGCCGAGGGTGATGGCCTGACCGTTCCGCTTGGTCAGCAGGGTGACGTTGCCATTAGGGTCGTAGGCGTATTGCTCCAGGTCGGTGACGCTGGAAACCCCTGCCGTCACCTTGTCCGGGTAGCGGGTCTGGATCCGGCGATCCTGCCCGTCATAAACAGCGGTGGTCAGGTTGTTCTTGGCGTCGGCCAGAGTGGCCGGCAGGCCATTTGGGGTATAGGTGAAGGCGGCGGTGGTCTGGGCCAACGCCGTGCCAACCGCACGCTTGACGTTGCGCACCCGGTCGTCGGCGTAGTAGGCGGTTTCCGTCACCCGGTTGCCCCCGTCAGCCGCAGGGAGATTTTCGGTGACACGGATCAGCCGGTCCAGGTCGTCATAGGCGTAGTCGGTCACCCTCGCCGGCGGCGCGGCGGCCGGACAAGCGGTCGCCGAAGAGGTCAAGTTCATCCCCCAACTTTTGAGAAGTTTGCCACTGGGGGTGTAGCTGTTACAACTAACCTGCCAAAAGATGCCGATGGGCCGGGCTCTGCTTACAAGGCGTCCATCGGCATCGTAGCCCAAGACCGTCGGCTTACCCAAGGCGTCGGTGGTCTGGGTGAGGCGCCGTTCGGCGTCGTAGGCGTAGCCCGTGGTATCGCTGACGTCGCTGCGCGGGCCGTCCACCTGGGTGAGGTTGCCGAAGCCGTCGTAGGTGAAGGTGCTGGTCAGGTTGAGCTTGCGGGCACCCGAATCAACCACCAGGGTCTGCGGTACATACTTGTTGCCAGCGTTATAGGCGGTGGTGCTCACCACGGCATTGGCGGCGTCGACCTTGGCCATGACGCTGGTCTGCAGAGAGAAGGCCGGGAAACCCGACGGGGAATAGGACGTATAGCCGAAGGTGGTCGCCGGCTGCACCCCGGCGCTATCCGCCGGCGAGGTCACGGTGAGCGGCAGACCCTGGGCAGTGTAGGTATAGGTGGTCACCTTCCCACGCCGATCGGTGGCGCTTGCTATCTGGTTAAAGCCGTTCTCGTAGGTGAAGCTGTTGGTCAGCGTTGCCAGACCGGAACCCGGCTTGGCCACCTGGCTTACCGTCTTGACGTTGTGGGTACACCGCAGTTGAGCGAGGCAGGGGGCATCGTCGTAGGTGTATTGCACGCTGTTGCCTTCCGGCAGCGTGCTGCTGACGAGGCGGGACTGGCCGTCATAGACGTTGGTAACCACCCGACCTACCGGATCGATGGTCTTGGTCACCTTGCCCAGGGCGTCCAGATAGGAGATCTTGCTGAGGTTGCCAGGGGCCACTTCTTCCGAACGGGTACCGGCGAAGTAGTAGGTGTAGACCTTGCCGTTGGCGTTGGTCTGAGTCTGAACCCGACCCAGGGTGTCGTAAACATTGGTGGCAAACGCGATGGTGGGGTTGCTGGGATAGAACCCCTTGGTCATGCGGCCCGGCAGGTCGTACTGGAAGGTGGTGTTCTGGTTGGTGGCGTCGGTATAGGTGGTGAGGTTGCCGCTGGCGTCGTAGGCGTACTTGACGTTGCGCGTGCCATCCGCCACCTGGGTGATGCGCCCGGCGGTGTTGGTGATGGTTAACGTACGGCCCAGACTGTTGGCCACCTGGGTCAGGTCATTGCCGCTGTAGGTGAAGTTGGCCTGGAGACCGCTGGGGTGCACATAGGAGGCAATCTTGCCGGCGCCGTTGGCGGCGTTGGCGGCGTTGAAATTGAGCCTGGCCTTGTGCACCGTTTCGTAAGTGTAGGTGCTGCCGCTCAGGGTGAGCTTGGCAGCATTGCCCGGCGGGGCGTTGTGGCTGCCGTCGGGCAGCTTGACGAACACTTCGCCGTTCAGGCCCTGGCGGACGATGACGGTGTTGCCCATCAACTGGTCACCGAACCAGCGCTGGCCGAGGGTGGCCACGACCATCTTGTCCAGGGATTTCGTCGTGTCGCTCATGAGATCGAGGGAGACCATGGACTCGACGATGGTGGAGACCGCATCCAGGGCGGAATCCTCACCCATGCCCTGGAAGCCGTCGGAGCTTACAGCAACGCTGGAAGCAAAGTTGTGTGTCCAGGCCTTGCCCAGGGGGCCAGCATGGGTGGCCGAGCCGGAACTGTAGAGCTTTTGCAGGGAGAGGCTGCTCGGGAACTCCCCGACACCGGCCGTGATGTCGTTCTTGGCGTAGAGATAGCTGCCCTTGACCATGTCGATCGGGTCACCAAAGCTGGTGCCGCTGTACTGGGTCAAGATATCCGGACTGATCGAATAAAGAAGACTATTGTTGGCCGTCAGGGAAGTCGACAGCGAGGAGGAGGAAAAGCCCCCCGCCAGGTTCCCACCGATGATGGCGCCGATGGTCATACCCGCGGCATCGATGTCGAAGTAGCCCACCCCCGACCAACTGGCTTCAGTGATGTTGCAGCGGGTGGGCAGGATCAGGCGGCGCCCGGCGCCAACCGCGTTCTGGAAGGTGGTGAGCTGGCTCGCCGAGCATGACAGCAAGGCCGGCTGGACGACCGAGGCGTAGTTGGCGGATTTGGCATCGAAGATCTTGTCGCCGTTGGCAGCAGCGATATCAATGAGCTTCACCGTGGATACGGCGCTCACGCCGTTGACCTGCTGCACCGCCGTCGACTCGAAGATGCTCATGTGCATGGAAGTGCTGTAGAAGACCGCCGTCTGCTTGGTGCTATCCGCCACCTCGCTGACGATGCTCACCATGTTCCCCGGTAGATCCACATAGGGCGCGGTGTTGTAGCCAGCAATTCCGATCTGGTGGTGGAAGATGGTGTTGGTCTTGGCCAGGCGGTCGGTGATGTAGTCTGCCTGGTTCACCTGGGCGATCCAGGAAGACACCAGCACTGCCAGGGAGGCGCCGAGGACCGGCTCCGAGCCATCTGCCCCGCCCGCCGCCCTGGCCGCATCCAGCCGGCCGCGGTGGAATTCGACCAGGCCGCGCCCGGCAGAACCCCAACCGTTGCCGATCAGGAAGGTGCCCCCGGCCTTGAGGCTCTGGCCGAAGGTCTGGTTGGCCCAGGTCTGGGCATAGGGGTGGGTCACGGTGAAGGTGGCCGTACCGATACTGCCCAGGGTCACCGCCGTCCCTGTCGCCACGGCTACGCCGTCCAGGTTCAGGACCGGTTGATTGGAGCCGTTGTAGGTGAGGGTCAACCGCTTTCCGTAAATGGCGTCAGAGGTATAGGTCTGGTCGATACCGCTGTATTGGATACGCAGCGTCGGTTTGTAGTTGGCTGGAATGTCGGTCCATTCGGTGACCGCCACCGAGGTGTCCTGGTAGGGCAGCGTGGTCTGGCGCAGCGGCGCGCCGGCAAAGGGCATAATGTTCTTGCCACCGATGGCGTCGTCGAGCACCGCCGCCGGCTTGTTGGTGCGTAGGTAGGTGGCGAGGCTGTTGGCGTAGCCCGTCAGGTTGTTGCGGATGTTGGTCCGGTTCGGGTTCTGGATATAGTCCGCTGTCAGTGTCGCGCCGGTCTTGGCCGAGGTCAGGTAATTGGCTGCGTTGTAGCCGGTGATCGTGGCGAGGTTCAGCCCCGCCTGCAGTGTGTGGGGCTTGAAGCTGGGGTCGAAGTAGTAGGCCGTCCCACCGATGATGGCCTTGACCCAGACGTGGGAAATCTTGAGGCTGACCAGGGAGGCCGTTGATCCCGGGCAGCTCCCCGCCGCCGAGGCCGTCACCGAGGCGGTCGGAATCTGGCCATTCCCCAGCAGGCTAATCACAGCGCAGACATTGCTGGTGTCGATGCCCAACCAGTCATGGACCTGGCCCGCCGTGAGGTTGATCTGTCCCTTGACGAAGCTGGCGCTATAGCCGGCCTGGCGCAGGAGCGACACCATCAATTGCGCTTGGTCAAAGGCAGTGCCCTGGTTGTCCAGGATGGTGCCAATGCCGCCTTTCTGGATGCCCCAGGTCGGCAGGGTTTCGATGTTGTTGCGGACGTATTCGTAGATGAGGTCGGGATCGTTCTTGAGGGCTCGGGCGAGTTCGGCGATGGAGGCCGGGCCGGCGGCCGCGGTGTCGCCGGAAATCCGTGTGGCACTCGTCGTCAGCGTGGTTGAACCGGCCGAGGTGGTCGTATTAACTACCCCTTGGGTTGCCCCACGGTTCAGGTCCGCCGGGAAGGTTCGCGCCTTGACGGCCTGCTCCGACTGGAGTGGCGTCACCGGAGAGAAGATCGCCCGGGAAACCCCCGGCAACTGTTCGACCGAGCCGCCACTGTTGGCGGCAGCCATCGGCGCTTGCGCCTCCCGCACTGCTGGCACGCCGCCAAAAGTGATGCTGCCCGCCGCTTGGGAAGACCCCGCGAACAGGACCAGCAACAGGACGCCCAAGGGGCTGGCTTTACGTCGCAACATGATCGATCTCCCCACTTCCCGCTGCAATGCTTAGGACATAAATCGGACACGAACGTCCTTAGAGCCGCCCCACGGACAGTTCAAAGCGTTCTCTTGTTGATGTTTTCCGGGGCTTACGGCGCGCCGGTGATCACCTGGGCGGTTCGGTTTCCCGCTGCGTCGTAGGTGTAGGTGATGACAACTCCGCTGGCGTAGGTGACCTTGGTCAGCCGACCTAGGGTGTCGTAGGTGTAGACGACCGATCCGGCCAGCGCAACGCCGGCACAGACCACCAGCTGCAGGCCGGCAAACCAGCGCCACAGCTTCAAAAAATTCTTGCGGCTTCCCATGCTTGCCCCCGTTGGTTGTGCATCATCAGGCCGCCGCATGAATTGCCCCACCATGCAGCCCACATCGCCACCAATGCTCACCGCATGCTAAACGCATCAATATTTATTTGCAATATCCAAATGGAATCTATTGGTCGACCCGAAAAAAATGCAATGATCGACCTGCGGCACCCGCACGCAATATCCGAAGGACAAGAACCCGACAACAGCGGCGCTGGAGCCAGCGCCGCGAGGCCGTGGAGCCGGTCATCGGGCATCTAAAATCAGACCTCCGGATGGTTCGCTGCCGGTTGCAAGGCGCCTCCGGCGATGCGCTGCATGCGGTGCTCTGCGCAGCGGGCTACGACCTGCATTGGTTGCTGTGGGTGATGGCCTGGATTGGGCTGAGGGCCCTTTGATTGCGCCCGTTGCTGTTGGCTTTGCTGGCGGTGATTCTTCGCTCAAAACCGCTCGCACAAATTCAGCCGGTGCCACTGGCTTCGCTTAGGGCGGCAGGTGAATGATGCAGGGCCGCTACTGCGCCACCTACACCCTGCTGGCCGGCGATGCCGGCTTCAGGATCGCCATGGCGGTGGCCTACGCCCTGGTGGCCCTCCCCCTGTCCATGGGGCTGCTGGGGGGCATCCTGTGGCTGGTGGGCCTGCTGGCCCTGATCTACTGCCAGGTCATGGGCTGGTTCCCGCTGGCGGTGAATAACGCCACCATGCTGTTCCTCACTGTGGGGACCATCCCCATGATCCAGTCTGGCGGAGACTTCCCCAAGCTCTTCGTGGCCCTGGCCGTGGGGGTGATGTTTTTCCCCGGCCTGGCGTGGGCGGGAAGCCTGGTGGCCCGGCGCAGCGCTGCCCGGAAAGTTAGCGCCCAAGGCTGAGGGCCAGGGCGCAACCATGAAAAAGGGCGGCCCAGGCCGCCCTTTTTTCTTGCCAGCCGGACCGGCCGGGCAACGCCCTCAGCTTTCCAGGATGATGCCGCTGCTGCTACCGCCGCCGCTCATGGCCAGCATGAGCTGGTTGATGCGCTTCACGAAGCTGGCCGGGTCATCCAGGGTACCGCCTTCGGCCAGCAGGGCCTGGTCGAAGAGCACCGCCGCCCAGTCGTCGAAGCTCTTGTCCTCGTATTTGAGGCGCAGCACCGCCGGATGGTGGGGGTTGATCTCCAGGATGGGCTTGCCGGCTGGGGCGCTCTGGCCGGCGGCCTTGAGGATGCGGGCCAGGTTCATGCCCAGATCGTGCTCGTCGGCCACCAGGCAGGCGGGGGAATCGGTCAGGCGCAGGGTCACCCGCACCTCCTTGACCCGCTCGCCCAGGCTGGCCTTCATCTTCTCCAGCAGTTCCTTGAAGTCGCCGGCGGCCTGCTCGGCCTCCTTCTTTTCGGCCTCATCCTCCAGCTTGCCCAGGTCCAGACCGCCCTTGGCCACGGACTGGAGCGGCTTGCCGTCGAATTCGGTGAGGTTGCCGATCACCCATTCATCCACCCGGTCGGAGAGCAGCAGCACCTCGATGCCCTTCTTGCGGAAGATTTCCAGATGGGGGCTGTTCCTGGCGGCGTTGAAGGTTTCGGCGGTGACGAAGTAGATCTTGTCCTGGCCTTCCTTCATGCGACCGATGTAGTCCGCCAGGGAGACGGTTTCCTCCGGGGTATCCGCCCGGGTGGAGGCAAAGCGCAGCAGGCCGGCGATCTTTTCCCGGTTGGCGAAGTCCTCGCCGACCCCCTCCTTCAGTACCTTGCCGAATTCTTTCCAGAAGGTGGCGTACTGGTCCTTCTGGTTCTCGGCCAGGTCGTCCAGGAGGCCCAGTACCTTCTTGGTGCAGCCGGCCCGGATGGTGTCGATGTCCTTGGATTGCTGGAGGATCTCCCGGGAGACATTCAAGGGCAGGTCGGCCGAATCCACCACCCCCCGCACGAAGCGCAGGTAGGAGGGCATCAGCTTCTCGGCGTCGTCCATGATGAACACCCGCTTCACGTAGAGCTTGATGCCGTGGCGGGCGTTGCGGTCCCACAGGTCAAAGGGGGCGTGGGCGGGGACGTAAAGGAGCTGGGTGTATTCCTGGCGGCCCTCCACCCGGGAATGGGTCCATGCCAGGGGCTCCTCGAAATCATGGCCCACGTGCTTGTAGAAGGCTTTGTACTCGTCTTCGGTGATGTCGTTCTTGGCGCGGGTCCACAGGGCATTGGCCTGGTTCACCGTTTCGTCTTCATCGGTGGTGACCTGGGCCTTCTTTTCCTCGTCCCATTCTTCCTTCTTCATCACGATGGGCTGGACGATGTGGTCGGAATACTTGCGGATCAGGCTCTTGAGTTTCCAGGCGGAAAGGAGCTCGGCCTGGTCTTCCCGCAGGTGGAGGATGATTTCAGTGCCCCGGGCGGCCCGGGTCAGGGGTTCCACGGTGTATTCCCCGGCGCTGTCGCCCTCCATGGAACATTCCCACTTCACCCCCTGGTCAGCGGCCAGGCCGGCCCGGCGGGTGTGCACGGTGACCTTGTCGGCGACGATGAAGGCGGAGTAGAACCCGACCCCGAACTGGCCGATCAGATGGGCGTCCTTCTGCTGGTCGCCAGTGAGCTTGCCGAAGAATTCCTTGGTGCCGGACTTGGCGATGGTCCCCAGGTGGGCGATGGCCTCCTCCCGGCTCATGCCGATGCCGTTGTCGCTGACAGTGATGGTCCTGGCTTGCGGATCCACCGCCACCCGGATCTTCAGGTCCCCATCCCCCTCGAACAGAGCCGGGGCGTCCAGGGCCTCGAAGCGCAGCTTGTCGCAGGCGTCGGAAGCGTTGGAGATCAGTTCCCGCAGGAAGATCTCCGGATTGGAATAGAGGGAGTGGATCATGAGGCGCAGCATCTGCTTCACCTCGGTCTGGAAATTCAGGGTCTGGGCGTTGGGGGATTGGACTTCGGACATGAACAAGGCTCCGCGGTTGATTCAACGGAGCCCAGATGGGGGCGGCCGCCGGA
Source organism: Rhodocyclaceae bacterium (assembly GCA_034004685.1). GTDB lineage: Bacteria > Pseudomonadota > Gammaproteobacteria > Burkholderiales > Rhodocyclaceae > JAEUNX01. Next base: position 9,960 of record JAVEWG010000046.1, read on the forward strand.
ATTTCAAGCGGCGAGCAGCGCGGAACTACAGGTATTGAATCTCCAGCACTTCGACCTCCCGCATCCCGGCGGGACTCATGAAGCGCACCAGATCCCCCTCCCGGGCCTTGAGGAGGGCCTTGGCCAGCGGCGAGATCCAGCTGATCCGGCCCTCGGAGGCATCTGCCTCGTCCACCCCCACGATCTGGTAGGTCAGCGCCTCGCTACCATCGGCATTGCAGAAGCTCACCGTGGCGCCGAAGAAGACCTGCTCCGGGTTTTGCTGCTCGGCCGGGTCCACCACCGTGGAGTTTTCCAGGCGCTTGATGAGGAAACGGATACGCCGGTCGATCTCTCGCAGGCGCTTCTTGCCGTAGATGTAATCCCCGTTCTCGGAGCGATCCCCGTTGCCGGCCGCCCAGGCAATGGTTTCCACCAGCTTGGGCCGCTCCACCTTGAGGAGCTCGTCCAGTTCCGCCTTGAGGCGCAAGAAACCCCGGCGGGTCATGTAGTTGCGGCTGCCAGGGGGCAGGCCGGCGGGCAGATCGGGCTCTTCTTCCTCCTGATCCGATTCCTTGACGAAGGCCTTATTCACTTGGGAAACGCTCCCCACCGGGACTCAAAGAACCCCGATGGTAGGAAAGCCCCGGCTGGGGAGCAAGGGCTGTCGGATCAGTGGTAGACGACAGGCTGGCTGAACAGATCGCCGAACTGGCCGATCAGGGCGTCGAAATCCTCGGGGGTTTCGGAGCGGGCGATGGACTGAAGCTCGGCCTCGAAACGCCGTGCCGTGTCATCCCGCATCAAGGCGCCACGCCCGACCCGCTTGTCGATCACCTCAAGCACCCCCAGATCCGGGTAGGCCACCACGTAAAGCACGGGGTTGTTGCATACCAGATGCATGGTCAATTCTCCTGAACAACGGGCGCAGGAATTCGCACCCACGCTCATCATCTGGTGGCGATCCCGCAATTTTCAAGGGGGACCGGGGCCGCACGTTGCCAGACCCTCCCCCGGCGCCTACCATAGGATCGGCGCGCCGCCTTGCGCGCCCAAATCGGGATCCGGCCATGGACGACAGCAGCTTCGACAACGTAACCAATCTGCACACCCGCCTGGTGGAGCTCCAGACCGAGCACAGGGATCTGGATCGGACCATTTCCCAGCTTGTGGCAAGCCCTTCCGACGATCAGTTGCTGGTGCGGCGCCTGAAAAAGCGCAAGCTCGCGCTCAAGGACCGGATCAGCCTGCTGGAACGCATGCTGGAACCCGACGAACTAGCCTGAGCGGGCCGGTTTCAATCCCGTCTTCACCCCTTTGGCGCCCGCCGTTTCCTGGCCGGACGCCACCCCTGCCGAGTCCCGGGCAGAGGGGGTATGATTGATCTGCCTCAAGGTGCGGCGCGCCATGCCGCGCTAGCCGGGGCTGCTATCCATGCGATCAGGGGATACACCAAGACACTCATAAATTCATGGCGGATAAGAACCGGAGGGCGGCGGCTCGATCCCCGTCACTCCACCCCGCGCCCCCGAAAGCTGCCCAAGCATGAACGCCACAACAGGAGACCACTATGCAGCAGCACAATGACGCGAATCTGGATGGATCCTCCAGTCCGTTTCCGGCGGTCAAGGACGTCAAGGCCCTGGCGCCCTTGCGCTGGATCGCCCTGGCCTGGTCGGACTTCCTGAGCTGCCCGATTGCCAGCCTGTTTTATGGTTTCTGTTTCGCGGGGATGGGCCTACTCATCACTTTCGTCTTCGAGCACGCCTACGAATACACCGCCGGCCTGACCTCGGGCTTCCTGCTGCTGGGCCCCTTCCTGGCCATGGGGCTCTACGAGATCAGCCGCCGCCACGAACTGGGGGAATCCTGCGCCCTGCTTCCCACCCTCACGGTATGGCAGCGCAATCTAGGCAATCTGGGGATTTTCGCGGTGGTCCTGGGGGTGGTGTTCCTGGTCTGGGCGCGGGCGTCCCTGGTGGTTTTCGCCCTCTTTTATGACAACGAACTACCCAACCTGTCAGGTTTCCTGGAGCAGGTGATCGCCTTCGAAAACCTGGAATTCCTGGCGGTCTACTTCGGCGTCGGGCTGCTTTTCGCCACCATCGTGTTCGCCATCAGCGTGGTCTCCATTCCCCTCATGCTGGATCGGGACCAGGACGCCGTCACCGCCATGCTCACCAGCGCCATCGCCCTGGGCCGCAATCCCACCTCCATGACGGTATGGGCCTTGCTGATCGTGTCCTTCACCCTGCTGGGTTTCCTGACCTTCCACATCGGCCTGGTGATCCTGATGCCCCTCATCGGCCACGCCAGCTGGCACGCCTACCGAGAAATCGTGCTGCCTCCCGGGCAAATGGGGTAGGCGGCCCCGCCTCCATCCGGAGATTAATCAGGCATCAATCTCCAGGATCACCGGCTGGTGGTCCGAAGCGGCCGTATCCGCCACCACCCGGATTCCCTGCAACCGATCCACCAGATCCTCGGTGACAAAGAAGAAATCGCAACAGAACGGGCGGTCCGGCCATTCGGCCCCATGCAGCCCCACCGACGGCGCGTGGGGCTGGTCCGGATGGACAAGGCTCCAGGCGTCAGCCCAATCCGGCACCAGGCCGTCGATGGGCGCGGTGAGCCGAATGTGTTCGGGCGTTTCCGGCTCGAAATTGAAATCCCCGCAGAGCACCGCCGACACCGGGCGCGGCCGTGGCGTGAAAACCCCATCCCGATCGTGGGTGGGGGGTTCGAGCCCGTGGCTCGCCGCTTCGCCCTGCAAAGTCCGCAGGGCTTCCACCTGGGCCAGACGCTGGCGCCGGGAGTAGTACTCCAGGTGGGTGGTCATGATCCGCAAAGGCCCCCGGGGGGCGTCCACCACCACTTCCAGGCAACTGCGCTGCATGCTGGGCACCGCCGGATCCGACGGCCAGGGCAGAATATGGCGGAACACCTGACCCACCGGCAGCCGGGACAACACCATATTGCCGAACTGACTGCGCCCTCCGGCCCCGTCCGGCACGTCGGGGCCCGGGCTGAACACCGCCTCGTAGCCGGGAAAGGCGGCCGCCAGGATGGCCACGCAATTCTCCCGGGCACCGCCGGGCAAACCCGGAAAATTCACCGCCACTTCCTGCAGGCAGATGACCTCCGGATCTGGACAGGCCGCCTTCAGGGCCGCCGCCAGGCGGGACAGATCCACCTGCCCGTCGGCGCCCCGGCCCCACTGGATATTCCAGGAAAGAATACGCATTCCCCCGCCCCTCACGACCTCAAGGGGCGCTAGTGTGCCACAAGGGCAGCGGCCGGCGCTGCGCTGCCCATCACACTCCCAACCCCATGCACCCTGCCCCCTGGCGATACGCAGCAAGGGTGAATAAGCCCTAGAATGGATCGGCCCCCAATCGCGGGCCGGGACCCGCGCCCCCCGCCATCGCTGCCTCCACCCGACCATGCACCCTAGCCACCCTTCCCGTCGTCCCACCCTGGGCCAGACCCATGCCCACGCGGATTGCGACCATCACCACCCGGATCACACCCCCACCGGAGGGCATGCCGACCACCCCCATCACGTCCATCTTCCACCCACCCGGCGACTGCTGCTACTGGCCCTGGCCCTGACCCTGGGCTTCTCCCTGGTGGAGGCCCTGGCCGGCTGGTGGGTGGGCTCCCTAGCCCTGCTGGGGGACGCGGGCCACATGCTGACCGATAGCCTGGCCCTGGCCATCGCCGCCCTGGCCGCCGACCTGGCCCAACGCCCCCCCAGCCGGCGCCACAGCTATGGCCTGCGCCGCGTGGAAACCCTGGCGGCCCTGGCCAACGGGGTCACCATGCTGGCGGTGGTGGCCTGGATCACCTGGCAGGCGGTGGCGCGCCTGGTGGCGCCGTTACCGGTGGATGGCAGCGCGGTGTCCACGGTGGCGCTGCTCGGCCTGCTCATCAACCTGGGGGTGGCCTGGCTGCTCTCCCGGGGGGAACAGAACCTCAACACCCGGGCCGCCTTGCTCCACGTTCTGGGGGATATCCTGGGCTCGGTGGCCGCCCTGGCCGCCGGGTTGGTGATCACCATCACCGGCTGGACCCCCATCGACCCCCTGCTGTCCATGCTGATCAGCGGATTGATCCTGGCTTCCACGGTGCGCCTGCTGCGCCAGGTGCTCACCACCTTGCTGGAGGGGGTGCCCGACGGCTTGTCCCTGGCGGAGATTGGCCATGCCATGGCCCAGGAGCAAGGCGTGGTCTCGATCCATGACCTCCACGTCTGGAGCCTGGATTCCCGCCAGGCCGCCCTGTCCGCCCACGTGGTGTTAAGCCGGGGACAGGACTGGCCAGGGGTGCTGCTGCGCCTGCGCACCCTGCTCCAGGGCCGCTACGGCATCGACCACGCGACCCTCCAGCCCGAACTGCCGCCGCAAACCACGGTGCCCTTCCCACCGCGCACCTCAAGGACGCACGACCGTCGCCGTTAAGCAGAACATACCCCCCACGCTCCATGAGATGACCATGCATTCAGCCCAGGAACTGGCGACTTCCATCGAAAAACTGGCCTCCTTGCCAGCGGTCTATCACCGCATCCGGGAGCAGCTGGAATCCCCTGACGGCTCGGTGAGCGAGGCGGCCCGGCTGGTCGCCATCGATCCGGCCCTCACCAGCCGCCTGCTCCACGTGGTCAATAGCGCCATGTATGGCTTTTCCGGCCAGATCGCCACGGTTTCCCGGGCGGTGCAGCTCCTCGGGCTGCGCCAGGTGCATGATCTGGTGCTGTCCATGTCCCTCTCCGCCGTATTCGACGGCCTGCGCCCGGCGGTGATGGATGTGCCCCGTTTCTGGCGCAACAGCGTGCTGCGGGCCCTCGCCGCCCGGGCCGGAGCCCGCATGCGGGGCGTCATCGACGCCGAGCGGATGTTCGTGGAGGGGCTGCTGGCAGACATCGGCCACTTGGTCATGTACCACACCATTCCCCACGAGGTGGAGGAGGCCCGGCTGGCCGCCAAGGCCAGCCAGCGGCCAATCCACGAGGTGGAACAAGCGTCCATCGGCTGCGATTTCGCCGAAGTGGGGGGCACCCTCCTGGGTCTGTGGCGCCTGCCCAGCGGCATCGCCAGCGCGGTGGCGGGGCAGAACGAGCCCCGCCTGGCCGGGGAACACAGCTTCGAGGCAACCCTGCTGCTGCTGGCCAACCGGATTGCCGAGGCGGATGAGGAAAACCTCACCAGCGAGGAAGCCGCCCAGCGCATTGCCCAGCCCATCTGGTCCCAATTGGGCCTGGCGCCGGAAAATCTGGCTACCCTCCGGGAAGACGCGGAACTCAACCTGGCGGCGGTCATGACCATGTTCTTCCCCAGCCTGCGGGGCCGCTGAAACACGCCCGGGGCGGTCAGCCCTCCCCCTGGGACACTTACCCGACCTCGCGGGTTGGAATCCGGGCCAGCCAGCCCCCCAAGCCCAGGCCCAGAACGGCTAGGAACACCTGCAAGCCCGGCCGCCCCTGCACGATGACGATGGAAGTGGCGAAAGACAGGGTCATCAAGATGAGCCCGGCCCCCTTGGCCTTGGGGGGAATGGTGCGGGAGGCGTGCCACTGGTGGATCACCGGTCCGAACAGACGATTCTCCAGAATCATGCGGTGAAAGCGCACCGAGGCCCGGGAATAGCAATAGGCGGCCAGCAGGACAAAGGGCGTGGTGGGCAACACCGGCAAAAAAGCCCCTATCACCCCCAGAGCCAGGGCAATCGTCCCCCCACACCAGAACACCGCACGAAGGGTGGGGGATGCATGCAGTCTGGGCTCGATCATGGACGATTTCCCGGGGGGCAAGGCTGGGGTCTGTTGACCTTGGGGCGGCCTGCTCCAGGCAGGTCTAAGAACCCAGAGTATCCACCACCCCGGCGAGTTCCCCCAGCCCCTGGGCCAGGGCCCGCCAGGCCTCTCCCGTAGGGTTTGCCAGCAAGGCCTGCAGGCAACGCCAGCCCGCCTCCAGGCTGGCCTGCCCCACCGGGCTGAGTCCCTGGCCGAGACTGAAATCGGCCCCTGCCAGGCTCATCAGCCAGGCTTCCGGCATCGCCCGGCCGATGCGGCGGCCCACCCCCAGCACTTGGGCCGGACTCAAGGCGTGGCTGGCGCCGGTGGTGGGTTCGGCCTGGATGGGCGCCAGGGCTACCGGCGCCGCCTGGCGGCAGTGGGCATCCACGAACAGGGCCAGCGCCACCCCGTCCAGATCCAGGGCGTGCTCCACCTGGAGCTGGAAATCCAGCACCCGGGCCACCCCTGGCGGGTCGAGGGCATCCAGGCGGGCCATGAGCAGGGGCCCCAGGGCGTCGTCCCCCCGGGCGTCGTTGCCCACCGCCAGCACCACCAGGGACGTCATCCCCGCACCCGCCGGTCCAGCAGCTCGCCAGCGACGTCCACCAGTTCCACTGCCAGGGGCATCTGGCCCAAAGCGTGGGTGGCGCAACTCAGGCAGGGATCGAAGGCGCGAATGGCCACCTCGATGTGGTTGAGGAGCCCCTCGGTGAGGGTCTGACCGTCCAGGTAGTCCCGGGCCACGGCGCGGATGGCGCTGTTCATGGCCTGGTTATTGTGGGTGGTGGACACGATCAGGTTGCACCAGCTCACCAGATCATCCTCTCCCACCTGGTAGTGGTGGATCAGGGTGCCCCGGGGGGCCTCGATGATGCCCACGCCCTGCCCGCTCCGGGAGCCCTCCACCATGCGTTCGCCCGCCACCAGATCCGGATCCGGCAGCAGCGCCCGGATCACCTCGGCGGCGTGGAGCATCTCGATCATCCGGGCCCAGTGGGTCACCAGGGGCGCATGGCTGACTCCGCCCGGCTGGGCCGCCAGGAAAGCCTGGCGCTCCGCCTCCGCCAGGGGGGAGGGAATGAAGGCGCAGTTCTGCACCCGGGCCAGGGGCCCCACCTTGTACCAGCCCGCCTCCGGCCCCAAGTGGGTCACGTAGGGGAATTTCATGTAGCTCCAGGGTTTCACCTCCTCGGTGAGAAGCTGGAGGTAATCCTGGTCGGGGATATGGTCCGCCAGAATGACGCCCTGGGCGTCCCGCAGGCGCAGGTGGCCGTCGTAGAGGTCCATCGCCCCGTCGGCCCGCACCAGGCTCAAAAGGCCCGAGGGCACGGTGCCGAAATTCTCGTAGAGGGCCCGGTTGGCCTCGTGGAGCCGGCGCACCAACTCCACCGCCGCCAGGGACCAGGCCACAATGGTATCGGCCTCCGCCAGCAGGGCGTCCCGGTCGGCCCGGTCCAGGTGGCGATTGACGCCCCCCGGCACCGCCCCGGTGCCGTGGATGCGCTTGCCGGCGGTGGCCCGGATCGCCTCCTGGCCGAACTTGCGGATCAGCACCCCCTGGCGGGCCACTTCGGGATAGGCCTCGGCCACTCCGACGATGTTGCGCCGGGCCACCTCGGAATCGAAGCCGAAGAGCAGGTCCGGCGAGGAAAGATGGAAGAAATGCAGGGCGTGGGACTGGAGGATCTGGCCGTAGTGCATCAGCCGGCGCAGCTTGTCGGCGGTGGCGGTAACGGGGACCGCCCCCACCACCCGGTCCAGGGCCTTGGCGGCGGCCAGGTGGTGGCTCACCGGGCAGATCCCGCACAGGCGCTGGACCATCACCGGCACCTCCCAATAGGGCCGGCCCTGGATGAAGACCTCGAAGCCCCGGAATTCCACGATGTGGAGCCGGGCCTCGCGGATGTGGCCGGCTTCGTCCAGCAGCAGGGTGACCTTGCCGTGGCCCTCCACCCGGGACACCGGATCGATGGCCACCCGGCGCAGGTTTTCCCGGTCGGAAGCGTTTTCCAGTTCGAAAGCCATGGTTCGTTACTCCGCGAGACGACGGGCGCCCCTTAATCGAAATGCATCAGGGTGGGGGGAATCCGGGGGGTACGACCGGCAATCAGATCGGACAGGAAGCGGTGGATCACCTCCCCGGAGGGGGGGCAGCCGGGCAGGAAATAATCCACCCGGACCACCTCGTGGATGGGATGGACCTTGTCCAGGGGCAGGGGCAGCTCCGGGTCGTCAGGCACTGTCGCCCCGGTGAGGCCAGGACGGCTGCCGTACACCTCGGAGAGGCAGGCCCCCACGTCCAGATGGTTGCGCTGGGCCGGCAACCCCCCATTGACGGCGCAGGCCCCCACCGCCACCAGGGTCTTACAGTGCTTGCGGAACTCCCGCAGCACATGAACGTTCTCGGCGTTGCACACCCCGCCCTCGATGAGGCCCACGTCGCAGGGGCCGCAGGTTTTGATGTCGGTGAGGGGGGAGCGGTCGAACTCCACCTTGCCGACCAGCTCGAAGAGGTGCTCATCCATGTCCAGCAGGGACATGTGGCAGCCAAAGCAGCCGGCCAGGGAGACGGTAGCCACCCGGATCTTGCGGGGCGCCTCACTCATGGCGGGACTCCCCTTGTTTTACACCGGCCTGGGCGGCTTCCCTATCAACCTCCCGGAACAGCCGTCCGTCGTAGGTGCGGCTGCCAATGGGCGCCGCGAAGCCCACCCGCTTGTGGAGGATCACCCCCACCGGACAGATGTGGGCAGCGGCATCCTCCGCCGAGAAATCCGTGTCCGCCAGCCGGCCGGACTCCGCATTCACCACCAGATGCTTGTGGATGCCCCGATTGGTAAGGGCGAAGACGTGCTTGCCGTCCGTTTCCCGGGAGGCCCGCACGCACAGCTCACAGTAGATGCAGCGGTTGAAGTCCAGCAACACGTCCGGGTGGGAGGCATCCACCGGCCGGTCCGGGAAAAAATGGTTGAAGCGCGGCGTGCTCATCTCCAGCTCGTAGGCCAGGGCCTGGAGCTGGCAGTTGCCGCTCTTTTCGCAACTGGGGCAGAAATGGTTGCCCTCCACGAACAGCATCTGGAGCAGCGCCCGGCGTTCCCCGTTGATTTCCGGGGTGTCGCTGGCCACCTCCCAGCCTTCCTGGGCGGGCATGGCACAGGCCGAGACATGGCGGCCGGCAGCCTTGACCATGCACAGTTTGCAGGAGCCATGGGGGGCGAAATCCGGGTGCCAGCACAGATGGGGAATGAAGCGGCCGGCGGCCCGGGCCGCTTCCAGGATGGTCTGGCCCTCCTCGAAAGGGACCGGCTGGCCATCCAGCAGGAAGGTCTTGGTCATGGCTGGTCCTCGGTGGTGTTGCTGAGATGGGCGCCGGGGTCGTCCCGCCCGGTCATCCGGCGGGCCCGGGCGAGGGCGCTGTCCAGGTCGAACGCGGGCTCGAAGTCCGCCCGTTTGAGGCGGCGCTCGTAAGCCGGCCGGAACTTGGCCAGGGTGTCCAGCACCGGGTTGGGAGCGCTGCTGCCCAGGCCGCAATGGCTGGCGTTCTTGAGGAGCTTGTCGAGCCACTCGATGTCCGCCAGATCCCGATAGGCTCCGTGGTCGTTGGCCAGCTTGTCCATATAGCCCGCCAGCAAGGAAGTGCCCACCCGGCAGGGGGTGCAGAAACCGCAGCTCTCGTGGGCAAAGAAATGGACGAAGTTGCGGGCCACCTCGAACATGTCCCGGCTGCTGTCGAAAATCATGAAGGCCCCGGCGGTGGGCACATCCTCAAAGGCAATCCGGCGCTGGAATTCATAGGGCGCCAGGGTGATGCCCGAGGCGCCCCCCACCTGGACCGCCTGAGTGTCGCTGGCCCCGCAGTCCTCCAGCACCTGGGCCACGGTCACGCCGAAGGGGTATTCATAGACCCCGGGGCGGGCGCAGTCGCCGGAAATGGAAAGCAGCTTGGTGCCGGTGGATTGGGCCGTGCCGGTGAGGGCAAAGGCCACGCCGCCGACCTGGGCGATGAGGCAGGTCTTGGCCAGGGTCTCCACGTTATTCACCACCGTGGGCCGCCCCAGGTAGCCACGGGTCACCGGGAAGGGGGGACGATTGCGGGGGGTGCCCCGCTTGCCCTCCAGGGACTCCAGCAGGGCGGTTTCCTCGCCGCAGACGTAGGCCCCGGCCCCCAGGTGAATGCGGATGTCGAAGTCGAACCCGGCCTGGCCGCCGATCCCAGCCCCCAGCAGGCCCCCGCTCCGCCGCTGGGCCAGCACCGCCTCCAGGCGGGGCCGCAGGTAGCGGTACTCTCCCCGCAGGTAGAGGAAACCCTGGCGGGCGCCGGTGGCCCAGGCCGCCAGGGTCATGCCCTCGAAGACCAGATCAGGGTTGCGGGTCAGCAGCAGCCGGTCCTTGAAGGTGCCCGGCTCCCCCTCGTCGGCGTTGCACACCACCACTTTGTCGGGGCCAGCGGCATCCCGGCAGGCCTGCCATTTGACGGCGGTGGTGAAGCCGGCCCCCCCCCGGCCCCGCAAGCGGGACGCGTGCACCTCCGCCAGCCACCCTTCCCGGCCCCAGGCCATGGCCTGGGCCAGGGCCTGGCCGGGGGCGAGTCGGGAACTCAGCAGGGCATCACTGCGGTGCAGGTGCTCATCCACCCGGAAAAACTGGGGGGGCCATTGCTCCACCGGCACCTGGCGCCGGATCAGGTCGCACAGCTCGCTCACCCGGTGGTGGGTCAAGCGTGGGATGGCCAGACCATTGACCAGGATGGCCGGGCCCTGGTCTCCCATGCCGGTGCAGCTGGTGGTGGCCACGCTCACCAGGCCATCCTCGGAAACCCGGCCGGGCTCCACCCACAGCTTGGCGCACAGGCTCTGCATCAGATCCTGGCTACCCAGCATGCGGTCGATGATGTTGTCGGAGAACAGCACCCGGTAGCGGCCCACCGGCTCCAGGTGAAGAAAGCTGTAGAAACCTGCCACCCCTTCCACCCGGGCCCGGGGCAGCCGGAGGGCGGCGGCGATGCGCCCGATCAGGGGCGGCGGCAAACAGCCCCAGCGCTGTTGAGCGTCGATCAGGATCTGCAAAAGGTTGGCGGACTCCCCGCCATGACTGGCCAGGATATCGTCCAGCCACGGGAATTGATCATCCATCGGCACGGCTCCCTGCCCGAACTTGAAACCGGGCGACGGGAAATTATCACTCCGGGATGCTCAGAATTCGTGACGGAGATCGAAAAATTTTTCGCGGCGCAGCATTTCCCCCAACTCGCCCATTCCGGGATCCTGGCCAGCCAGGCCGTCGATCGGGGCGCCCGCCCAGCACGCCCCCGGCTCGTCATCCAGGGCAATCAGGCAACCCTGGAACCCGACGATGCGCAGTTCACGGGCCAGCTCCGGCCCGTCGAGAGGGGCCAGCTGGCGTTGCAGCAGGATCAGCTCGAACCCCGCCGTGAGGCTGCGCTCCACCGCCACCATGCTGTCGGCCACCTGCTCCACCTGGGTCACGCCCAGCTCCCTCAGGTGTCCAGCCAGAACCTTGGCCCGCCGGCCGTCGCCATCCACCACCAGGGCGCGCGAGCCGGCCACCCAGGGCACCGGTGCATCCTGCCGCCGGGGAAGCACCGGATCCGCCTCCCCGGACGAAACATCCAGGCCGAAACGGGCGGTGAACCAGAAATCGGCCCCCTGGCCGGCATTGCTGGCCACCCCGATCCGCCCTCCCATCAGGTCACAGAGCATCCGGCAGATGGAAAGGCCCAGGCCGGTTCCCCCGTACTTGCGGGTGGTGGACATGTCGGCCTGCTCGAAGGGGGTAAAGATGGTGCCGAGTTTGTCCGCGGGAATGCCGATGCCGGTATCCCGCACATGAAACTCCAGCAGGACCGAGTCTGCCCCCAGCTCCTTCAGCTCCACCGCCACCGCCACCGAGCCCTGGAGGGTGAATTTGAAGGCATTGCCCACCAGATTGAGGAGGATCTGCCGCAGGCGCCCGGGGTCCCCCAGCAGCACCGCGGGCAGATCCTCCGCCGGCCGGCAGCTCAGGGCAACCCCGCTTTCCCGCACCCGGGAGGAAAACAGACGCTCCACATCCGCCAGCAGGGTCCGCAGGCTGAAGGGGATATGCTCCAACTGGAGCTTGCGGGCCTCGATCTTGGAGTAGTCCAGGATGTCGTTGATGATGGTGAGCAGGGCGTCGCCACTGACCCGGATGGTGTCCACATAATCCCGCTGCTCGTCGTTGAGCTCAGTGGTCTCCAACAGGGTCGCCATGCCGATGATGCCGTTCATGGGGGTGCGGATCTCGTGGGACATCATGGCCAGGAAGTCCCCCTTGGCCCGATTGGCGCTGGCGGCGGCATCCCGGGCGGCGATCAGATCCTGCTCGGCGCGATAGCGCTCGGTCACGTCAGTGAAGCAGAACACCCGGCCCAGGATTTCCTCGGCGCTGCGGGCCGGACGGGATTTACATTCGAAGACCCGCCCGTCGGCCAGGGTGAAGCTATCGAAGGTTTCCTCCTCCTGGGTACCCAGGCTCCGCAGCCGGTCCAGATCCGCCCCCTGGCTCAGGCGGCTGGCCATCCAGGCGAACAGGCTGGCGTCATCCCGGTCCGCCAGGGCCTCGTCGGGCAGGGCCCACATCCGGGCAAAACGGCGGTTCATGTGGAGCATGGCTCCCCCCTGGTCCAGCACCAGGATGCCATCGGCGGTGGCTTCCAGGGTCGCCCGCAACTGGGAGGCCAGGCCGGCCATCTCTGCTTCGATGCGGTTTTGCCTGCCGGCGTCCACGGCCCGGATCACCCACCCCAGGGGGCTGCGCTGGACGCTCTTCCTCACTTCCAGGGTCGAGCCGTCGGCGCCCTGGTAGAGACCCACGGCGTCCCGCAATTCCTCGCCGCCGCCCTGGCGCACCTCTTCCCAGAAAAACACATCCGCCAGGGAACATTCCAGATCGGTGATGGGCCGGCCCACCAGGGCCCCGTGGCCATAACCCAACCGGGATTCCGCCGCTGGGCTGGCCAGGATGATCCGCAAATCCTCCCGGTCCACCAACAACAGGATCTCGCCACTGGCGGCCAGCAGAAGGGCCTCAGGGCTGGGGATTTTCATGACCGGGCCCCGTTGCCCGAGGATTCCGCATCAAAGTAGTAAGTCACCCGGCGCCTGGGGCTCAGGTATTCATGCACCTGGGGCGGCAGCTGAGCCGGACGCAGGGCCTTGGCGATATTGATATCCACCTCCCGCTCCAGGTCCACCATGATGGCTTCATCCTTGGGCACCGCCGGGTCGTAGAGGAGCACCCAGGGCCGCAGGGGCTTGCGCTCATTGACCGAGGACACCAGCCCCAGGGCATCATTGGAGAGCTTGACGATGGTGCCGGGGGGATACACCCCCAGTCGCCGCACCAGCAGTTGCAGAACCTGGGCATCGAAGCGGGCACGCCGCTGGGCGTAGATCAGGGACAGGGCCTCATGGGGGGTTAGGGCCTTGAGGGAATCGACCGGGTTGCAGAGATTATCGTAGTGATTGACCAAGGCCACCACCCGGGCCAGGGGATCGATGACCTCGCCCCGCAAGCCGGCGGGGTAACCGCTGCCATCCATCATTTCATGGTGCTGGGCGATGACATTGAGAACCGGCGCGGGCAAATTGATCTGCTTGCCCAGGCGCACGCCATACTCGCAATGCAGGCGACGCAGATTGTCCTCGGCCTGGGTCAGGCCCTCGGACTTGCGCCAGACCCGATCGGGAATATCCGCCTGACCCAGATCATGGAACAGGGCGCCCAGACCCAGGATGCGCCCCTGGTCTCGGCTGAACCCCAGATCCTTGGCCAGCATCATGCACAAAATGGCGGTATTGAGGCCGTGGTAATACGCTTCGTCCCCCCCCACCTTGTCGCCCATCACGTGAAGGGTCAGTTCTGGCTGGTTGAGGAAAACATCCACCATCTGGCCCACCAGGGCCCCGACCTCTTCCAGGCAGTGGGCGGGCTTGGCAAAAAGATTGCGGTTGACCTCCCGCATGATGGAGGTGGCCTTCAAGAAGGCCCGCTCCACCTCGGAGACCCGCTGCCGACGCTCCTTGAGAAGGGCCATCCGCTCCCGCTTGGCCGCCAGGCTGGGATCGTCCGCCTGGGGTTCCGGATGCGCTGGCGGCTCCGACGCTTCCTCGACGGTCAACTTCACGGCAGGCAGGGCGCTGGCCTCGCTGCGATCCGGGTCATAGCGGAAGCGCTTGACCGGCAAGGCCCGTAACTCCCGGATCTGCTCTGGCGAGCGGATCTTGAACGCGTTGAAACTGAAGGGATGGCTGAACCAGGGCAGATCGATATGGATGTACAGCCCGACCTTGAGTTGCTCGGGGGTAAGGTAGAAACACTGATCTTCCTCGGTCATGCGACGTCCGTTCTAGCGGCAATCCGGATTGCGAGCTTTTTCTTACGGCCCATCCGCAAGGAACTTGAGGAGCCGCCACACCACCCACCCTCTTCCCGGAGATGGGGCATACCTTCTGAAAAATCCCAACATCGCCACCCAAGCCCCTGAATTCGATCGGATTTTGGTCAAATCCGGGGTAGCGCATGAGCCACTAGATCTAGTACAAGCAATCCAACCAATCACTAGCAAAATTGTTACATCATTGTTTTTAAACGATTTTATTTTTTTGCATTTACTGAATCGCCGAGCTATTCTTCAAGCCCGGATGCGCCTCAGCCACCGCTCAGTCTTCACCCTCCACAACCAATAAAACAGGGACACCATGACCACCATCCACACCAAGGCCAGCGCCAAGGCAGACGCCACCAACCTCGCTCCCCAGGAAATCTCCGGTGAAGTCCTGGTGGAGAAATACGCCAAGGGCAATGAGCAGACGGTAGGAGAAGTCCGGGCGCGGGTCGCCCAGGCGCTGGCCGCGGTGGAAGCGGAGGACAAGCGAGCCCACTGGGAAGCCCGCTTCCTGGAAGCCCAGGAGAAAGGCTTCGTGCCCGCCGGGCGAATCAACTCCGCCGCCGGCACCAACCTCCAGGCCACCCTCATCAACTGCTTCGTGCAACCGGTGGGGGATTCGGTCACCGAATCGGTGGATGGCCGGCCGGGCATCTATACCGCCCTGGCCCAGGCCGCTGAAACCATGCGCCGGGGCGGCGGAGTCGGTTACGACTTTTCCAGCATCCGGCCCAAGGGCGCCCTGGTGAAGGGCACCCAGTCCAACGCCAGCGGGCCGGTGAGCTACATGCGGGTCTTCGACCGCTCTTGCGAGACGGTGGAATCCGCCGGTGCCCGCCGGGGCGCCCAGATGGGAGTGTTGCGCTGCGACCACCCGGACATCGAGGAATTCATCCACGCCAAGGATCACGGCGACCTGACCAACTTCAACATCTCGGTGGGGGTCACCGACGCCTTCATGCAGGCAGTGGAAGCCGACGGGGATGTGGAGCTGGCCCACAAGGCCGAGCCCATCGCCGAGGTCAAGGACGCCGGCGCCTACCAGCGGGACGATGGCCTGTGGGTATACCGCAAGGTCAAGGCCCGGGACCTGTGGGATCAGGTCATGCGCTCCACCTATGACCACGCCGAGCCCGGCATCCTCTTCCTGGACCGCATCAACCGGGACAACAACCTCTACTACTGCGAGACCATCGAGGCCACCAACCCCTGCGCAGAGCAGCCCCTCCCCCCCTATGGCTGCTGCTGCCTGGGCTCCATCAACCTCACCCTGTTCGTCAAGGACGCCTTCAGCGACAAGGCCGAGTTCGATTTCCCCGGCTTTGCCAAGGCCGTGGCCACCTCGGTGCGGATGCTGGACAACGTGCTGGACGTGACCCACTGGCCCCTGGAGCAACAACTCAAGGAAGCCCAGTCCAAGCGCCGCGTCGGCCTGGGCTTCACCGGCCTGGGCAATGCCCTGGCCATGCTGCGCCTGCGCTACGACACCTCAGAGGCCCGCGCCATGGCCACCCGCATCTCCGAATTCATGCGGGACCAGGCCTATCTGGCGTCGGTGGAACTGGCCCGGGAACGGGGCCCCTTCCCCCTCTTCAACGCCGATCTGTACCTGTCCGGCGGCAACTTCGCCTCCCGCCTGCCCCAGGATGTGAAGGACAAGATCAGGAAGCACGGCCTGCGCAACTCCCACCTCCTGTCCATCGCCCCCACCGGCACCATCAGCCTGGCCTTCGCCGACAACGCCAGCAACGGCATCGAGCCCCCCTTCTCCTACACCTACACCCGCAGGAAGCGGATGGCCGACGGCACCTTCAAGGAATACGCCGTTGAAGACTACGCCTGGCGCCTGTACCGCCACGGGGGCGGGGATGTGAACAAACTGCCGGACTACTTCGTCACCGCCCTGGAGATCACCGCCCAGGCCCACAAGGACATGGTGGCGGCGGTGGCTCCCAGCATCGACACCTCCATTTCCAAGACGGTGAACGTGCCGGAGGACTACCCTTACTCGGATTTCGAGGATCTCTACCTCACCGCCTGGAAGGACGGCCTCAAGGGCCTGGCCACCTACCGGCCCAACTCGGTGCTGGGCTCGGTCCTCTCGGTGACCCCCAGCGCCGAGCAGAAGCAGGCCCAGGAACAGGAGGTGGTAGACGCCAACCGGCGCCTTTCCATCAAGAGTCTGCCGGCGCCGGTGCTGGCCTCGCTCCGCTGGCCCGGCCGGCCCGAGCTACCCGACGGCAATCCTTCCTGGACCTACATGCTGTCCACCCCCGCCGGCGAATTCGGTCTCTTCGTCGGCCACATGGAAGCCACCGACAACGCCACGGGCGCCTTCCCCTTCGAAGTCTGGGTCAACGGCGCCGACCAGCCCCGGGGCCTGGGGGCGGTGGCCAAGACCCTCTCCATGGACATGCGGGCCAACGACCGGGGCTGGCTCAAGCTCAAGCTGGAAACCCTGGCCCGCACCATCGGCGAGAAGTCCTTCGAAATGCGCTTCCCGCCCCATGGCGAGATGAAGCTCATGCCCGGCGCCGTTTCCGCCTTTGCCCAGGTGGTGCGCTACCGCTGCGAAAAGCTCAATGCCCTGGAGGCCGAAGGCCCCACCCCGGTGCTGGACAGCATGTTCGTGCGGGAAGAACCCAAGACCGGCACCGAAGGTACCCTCTCCTGGACGGTGGATATCCAGAACCCGGCCACCAGCGAAGACTTCATGCTGGGCCTCAAGGAAATCACCCTGCCTGACGGGGTCACCCGCCCCTACTCCATGTGGCTCTCCGGCAACTACCCCCGGGCCCTGGACGGCCTGTGTCGCATCCTCTCCCTGGACATGCGGGTGATGGACCCAGCCTGGATCGGCATGAAGCTGCGCAAGCTCCTCAACTACCCGGAACCCCTGGGGGACTTCATGGCCCGCGTCCCCGGCGAACAGCGCCAGCAAACCTGGCCCTCCACCGTGGCCTACATGGCCGCCCTCATCATCCACCGCTACGCCCGCCTCGGCATCCTGGATGACAAGGGCTACCCGGTGCGGGAAATGGGCATCCTGGAAGCCCCCCGGGACGACAAGGAACCCCGCCTGATGCAGGGCGGCCTGTGCAGCGAGTGCGGCAACCATTCGGTGATCCGCAAGGATGGGTGCGATTTCTGTACGGCTTGCGGGGCGGTGGGGACCTGCGGGTGATTCCGCGTCGATGACGCTTGATTCGGCGT
>JAVEWG010000047.1:0-2746 GCA_034004685.1 Rhodocyclaceae bacterium
CCGATGAAGCCCGTCCCTGGGTGGCCACCTGCCCCTGCGACGCCCCTTTCCTGCCCCTGGACCTGGTGGCCCGCCTGCTGGCCGCCGCCCAGGCCGCCCGGGTTCCCCTGGCCGTGGCCCGGCTGGCGGGCCGGCTGCAGCCGGTGTTCCTGCTGGCCCGGCGGGAACTCGCCCCCTCCCTGGCGGCCTACCTGGCCAGGGGCGAGCGCCGGGCTGAGGCCTGGGTGCTGGGGGAGCGGCACGTGGCGGTGGATTTCGACGACCAGCCGGCGGCCTTCGCCAACCTCAACACCCGGTTGGAACTGGCCCAGGCCGCCGCCCTGCCCAATCCGGGCAATGCCGTTGAGCTATCCGCCCAAAACCGAGGCCAAACCTCGAATTAATCGGCAATCAGGCCGATAATAGTCCGCAGCCAGACCAACCCACCCCAGCCAGCCAGCCAGCCATGAACACGGAAGACATCCAACGCCGCAAGGTTCTCCTGGTGGAAGACAGCAAGGTTTTCCAGACGCTATTTTCCACCCTGTTCCGGGATACCCACTTCGACGTAGCCTGCGCCCCGTCGGCGGCCGAAGCCCTGGCCCGGCTGGAGGTGGAGAAGTTCGACCTCATCTGCGCCAACTTCTTCCTCCAGGACATGGAAGGGGTGGCCCTGTGCCAGCAGGTGCGTAGCCAGCCCACCCATGCCTACACCCCCTTCATCCTGCTCACCAGCGTGGAGTCCCAGGACGAGCTGCAGAAGACCCTGCCCGCCGGCGTGACCGACATCTTCCACAAGAGCCGGGTGGCGGAGCTGATCACCTTCATCAAGCGCTACCCCTTCCATGACCAGCGCCTGGCGGGCCGGGTGCTCTACGTGGAAGACTGCCGGGCCGACCGGGCCTGGCTGGCGGCCCTGCTGGAAGACCATGGCCTCCGGGTGGATGCCTTCGCCAGCGCCGACGAGGCCTGGGAGGTGTTCCTGGACCACCCCTACGACCTGGTGATCACCGACGTGGTGCTGGAAGGCCGGATGAGCGGCCTGGTGTTCGTCAATCGCATCCGCCGCCTGCCGGACCCGCGGGGGGAAATCCCCGTGCTGGCCCTGACCGCCTTTGACGACCCCACCCGCCGGATCGAGCTCTTCAGCATCGGGGTGACCGATTACGTGACCAAGCCGGTGATCGAGGCGGAACTGGTGGCGCGGATCCACAACCTCCTCGCCCAGCAGCGCGCCAACCAGGAAATCCGCCGCCAGAAAGCCCTGGCGGAGGAAGCCAGCAACGCCAAGAGCCATCTCTTGTCCCTGGTGAGCCACGAATTCCGCACCCCCATCAATGCCATCCTGGGCTATGCCCAGTTGCTGGAGCTGGATGCACAGATGGAGCAACTGGGGGAAACCCAGTGGAATCAGGTGAACCACATCCAGCGGGCGGCAGAACACCTGCTGGGCCTGATGAACGACATCCTGGACCTCTCCCGGGCCGACGCCGGCAGCATGAAGATCGACCTGTACGCCGTGGACCTGTTGCCCAGCGTGGAAGCGGCCCTTTCCAAGGTGGGCCACCTGGCCCGCCAGCACGGCATCCACTGCCCGGCCGCCCCCGACGAGACCACCCTGGCCGCCCAGGGCCTGGTGCGAGCCGACCCCCTGCGCCTGACCCAGGTGCTGGTGAACCTGCTCTCCAACGCCATCAAGTACAACCGGCCCGGGGGCAGCGTCACCCTGGCGGTGGGCCCGGGCACCCCAGGCCACTGCCGCATCAGCGTGGCAGATACGGGCATCGGCATCGCCCCGGAGGATCTGCCCCGCCTGTTCCAGCCCTTTTCCCGGCTGGTGCAGCACGAAGAGGAAATCGAAGGCACCGGCCTGGGCCTGGCCCTCTCCCAACGCCTGGTGGAACTCATGGGCGGCCAGCTCGGGGTCCAGTCCGAACCGGAGGTGGGCAGCACCTTCTGGCTTGAACTGCCCCTGGCCGCGGTGCAAGCCACCACCCACTGAGCCCCGGGGCCGATGGCCCCCGCGACCCCGGGAAGCGCGGCAGGCGCGCACGCCCCCCGGTGGAGCGCGGCCAGCGCCGGGAGTCGCCTACAGGTGGTGGTTGATGCCCCCGTCCACCGGAATGGCTTGGCCGGTGATGTGGCGGGCGCGCTCCGAGGCGAGGAAGGTAGCAACGGCCGCCATCTCGTGGGGCTCGCCCATGCGGCGGGCGGGGATGCCGTTGGTCATCACCGCGCTGACTTCCGCCACCGACTTGCCTTGATCCTTGGCCAGCCATTCCCAGTAGGAGCGGTTGCGCTCGGTGAGGATGGAGCCGGTGAGCACGCTGTTCACGGTGATGCCGTCCGCCGCCAGGCGCTTGGCCAGCATGCGGTAGAGGCCGGCCACGGCCGGGCGCACGGTGTTGGGCAGCACATGGGGCAGGGTCTTGGTCGGCTCGCGCGCCACGCCCGAGCCGATGTTGATGATGCGGCCCCAGCGCTGGCGGCGCATCTCCGGCACCACCGCGTCGGCCAGAGCCCAGGCGGCAACGAAGAGGTGGGTGAATTCGTCGCGATAGTCGGATGGCATGATGGTGGTGAAGGTGCCGGCGCCCGGCCCCTTGCCTTCCTTGCCGGCGTCGATGACGTGGCCGATCACATTGCTCACGGCGATGCTCACCGGCCCGAAAACCCGGTTGGCCTCGGCCACCACGCCACGCACCGCGTCCACGTTGCTCATGTCGGCGCTGACCGTGGCCACCTGCCCCGGATACAGGGCATCGAT
>JAVEWG010000047.1:2846-26877 GCA_034004685.1 Rhodocyclaceae bacterium
ATGCGATTGTTCAGTCCCAGATCCATATGCGCCTCATCAAGAAAATTGGCGGGCGGGCCTCCGCCCGAAGCCCCAGGGTACCCAGGGGCTGCCGGCCAGCAACCCGCGGCGCCAGCAAAATCCAAACAGGCCCGCCGGGCCTGGCCATCTTAGGGCATGTTCTCATTAACCCCGGGGGTCGCCCGCGGTTAATGAGAACATGCCCTAAGGCCATTGATGCCTCCCGAGCCAATCTGAAGCCATTCATCCTGCCGGTGATTGCCCCCGGAAACCGGCCGAGCCACCAGTCCGGCCTCTCACCCCGCCAGGAAAGCCACCGCCACGTCCGCCGGGGGCGCCGAGAAGGGGGCCGAGGTCACCAGGAGGTCGGCCCCGGCAGCCACGTAGCTGGCCGCGTTATCCGCCCTTACCCCGCCGGCGGCCGCCAGCAGGGGCGGATGGCCGGCCATCAGGGCATCCACCTGGGCACGGCAGCGAGCCACCGTTTCCGGCGGAAACTTCTCCAGCTGGAGCACATCGGCCCCGGCGGCAGCCCACTCCAGGGCCTCTTCCACCGTGGTCACTTCCACTACCAGCTTGCGCTCCGGCTCGGCCCGGTACAGCCGGGCGATGGTGTGGGCCGGGGGCTCCTCCAGGAACAGGCGGTGCTCGGGGAACACCAGCAGGCTGTCGGACAACCCCAGGCGATGGACCGTGGCGCCCCCCGCCCGCACCGCTTTGAGGGCCAGGGCCTTGGTGCCCGGCAGGGCCTTGCGGGTGCACGCCACCGGCACCGCCCGCCCATCCACCTGGGCGGCTGCCACGATGGCGGCGGTGGCGCTGGCGATGCCGGAGACCGTTTCCATCAACACCTGGGCGGTCTTCCAGGCCCGGTGCAGGCTGGTGGCCGAACCGCTGGCCTGGAGCAGGCAGGCGCCCGCCCCCACCAGGCCGCCGCTGGGCACCAGCAGACGGGCGGTGGCGCCCACCAGCTGAAAGAGACGCACCGCCTCCTCCCCACCGCAGGCGGTCATGGCCCGCCGGGCGCGGAATTCCAGCCGTCCGGGCAGATTGCCGATGGCCAGGGCCCGGGTGGTGATGTCCTCATAGGGCACGTCGTCCGCCAGCAGGCGGGAGAGTTCCGAGTCATCGAGGGCGAGATACATGGTTTTCTCCTGAATTCGCGATAAGCCGCACGAAGGGCCCGAGGCCGCCCAGGGGGCGCCCGCTCCCCCTCAGGCCAGCAGGGCCACCGCCTTGATCTGGGCCCACACCGCCATGCCCGGCGCCAGCCCCAGCTGATCCCGGGAGCGGCGGGTGATGCGGGCCAGCAGCGGCGCGCCGCCCACCTCCAGGCGCACCATGACGTGGGCCGGGCTGTCCCCGGGGGCCTGGGCCACCACGGTGGCCGGCAGGATGTTGGTGATGCTGGAATCGGTGGGGCGGGAAAGGGCCAGGCTCACGTCCCGGGCCCACACCTGGACCCGTAGAACGCTGCCCTGGGGCAGCTGGCCGTGGGGCACCTGGAGCGCGCCGCCAGAGAACGCCAGCTGCAGCAATCCATAATGACCATCGTAGGCCGCCACCCGGGCCTCCACCACCACCCCGGCCTGGTCTGCCAGGGCGGTGGGCAGATCCAGGCGGGGCAGCACTTCCACCAGGGGGCCGCTGGCCAGGACCCGGCCCTGCTCCAGCACCACCAGGTGATCGGCCAGGCGGGCCACTTCGTCCGGGGAGTGGGTGACATACACCACCGGGATCTCCAACTCGTCATGGAGGCGCTGGAGGTAGGGCAGGATCTCCCGCTTGCGGGCCAGGTCCAGGGCCGCCAGGGGCTCATCCATCAGCAGCAGGCGCGGGCGGGTCAGGAGCGCCCGGGCGATGGCCACCCGCTGGCGCTCGCCGCCAGAGAGACGCTCCGGCCGCCGCTCCAGCAGGGGGGTGATGCCCAGACGTTGCGCCGCCTGCTCCAGGGCGGCCCGCCGCCGGGGGGCATCCTCCCCCCCCTGCCAGCGCCTCTGGCCATATTCCAGATTGCCCCGCACCGAGAGGTGGGGGAACAGGCTGGCCTCCTGGAACACGTAGCCCAAAGGCCGGCGATGGGTGGGGAGGAAGGCGCCGCTGGCGGCGTCCTGCCAGACTTCACCCCCCACCTCCAGATAGCCCTGGGCACCCCGCTCCAGGCCGGCCAGGGTCCGCAAACAGGTGGTCTTGCCACAGCCCGAGGGCCCGTAAAGGGCGGTGACGCCCCGCCCCGGCAGGCTGAGATCCACGTCCAGGGAAAAACCCGGGTAGGCCACCTGGAAGCGGGCGCGGATCGGCACCGTCATAGCCAGCGCTCCCGCTTGCGGGTGAGCAGGTTGAGGGCCAGCAGCACCAGGAAGGCGAAGACCACCATGCCCCCCGCCAGCCAGTGGGCGCTGGCGTATTCCAGGGCTTCCACGTGGTCGTAGATCTGCACCGAGACCACCCGGGTTTTGTCCGGGATGTTGCCGCCGATCATCAGCACCACCCCGAATTCCCCCACGGTATGGGCAAAACCCAGCACCCCGGCGGTGAGGAAGCCTGGTCCCGCCAGGGGCACGGCTACCGTCCAGAAGCGATCCCAAGGGCCGGCCCCCAGGGTGGCGGCGGCTTCCATGGGCCGGGCGCCCATGGCCTCGAAGGCGTTGTGCACCGGCTGGACCACGAAGGGCAACGAATAGAACACCGAAGCCACCACCAGCCCGGGAAAGGTGAACGGCAAGGTACCCAGGCCCAGGGCCTCGGTGAGCCGCCCCACGGGACCCTGGGGACCCAGGGTTATCAAGAGGTAGAAGCCCAGCACCGTGGGGGGCAGCACCAGGGGAAGGGCCACCAATGCGGACACCACCCCTTTCCAGCGGGAACGGGTATGGGCCAGCCACCAGGCGATGGGGGTGCCCACCAGGAGCAACAGCCCGGTCACCACCGTGGCGAGCTTGAGGGTCAGCCAGATGGCGGAGAGGTCGTCGGCGCTCACGGCAGAACCTGCAACCGGATAACCGCCGGGCGTCGGGCGCCCTTGGGCGCCATCCATGCAACGCCCGGTGCGCGAATGCACCCCAAGGAGCTGACGGGCAAGAAATTCATGGCGTCAGTGGCGGGAGAAAAGATCACGCAGCTTGCACAGGGTAGTGGTCACGTCGAAGCGGGTTTCCGGCAGGGCCTCCCCGGCCAGGATACGGCCCAGGGCGGCGGCGGGGTCGGTTTCCCCGGTGAGGAGCACCTGGGCACCCCGCTGGTGGAGGTGGCGGACGAAGCCATCCCCGGCGCTGCCCGCCACCACGATCTCGATCCCGTCCAGGGGATGGGGCCCCTCATCCTGGAAGTGGTGAAAGACCTGCTCCCTGGCCAGCTCCACCCGCTCCCCGGGGGGGATGGGATGGCCCGGCCGGCAGTGGAAGACCAGCCAGTGGCGGGCCTGGCCGGCATGGCCGGAAACGGTGGCGTAATCCTTGGTGGCGATGGCGATTTTCATGGAATGCCTCGAAGGGTTGACCCGTTGGCTGCGCTTGCCCACCCAACGGGCGCTTTGATCGTCAAAGGTCGTAGCCGTAGGCCTTGATCACTGCCCGGGCCTTGTCCCCCTGAAGATACTTCATCAGGGCGGCGGCGGCGGGGCTTGCCCGCCCCTTGTCCAGGATGACCGCGTCCTGGCGGATGGGGGCATGGAGCCTGGCGGGCACGATCCAGGCCGAGCCCCCCTTGAGCTTGCCCCCCTCCATGACTTGGGAGAGGGCCACGAAGCCCAGCAGGGCGTTCTCGGTGGCTACGAATTGGTAGGCCTGGGCGATGTTTTCCGCCTGGACGAATTTGGGCGCCAGGCTGTCATAAACCCCCAGGGCCTTCATGGCCTCCACCGCCGCCGCGCCGTAGGGGGCCAGCTTGGGGTTGGCCAGGGCGATGTGGTCGAAGCCTCCTTTTCTCAGCACCTCCCCCTGGTCATCCACGATGGCCGAGCGGGCGCTCCACAGCACCAGCTTGCCGATGGCGTAGGTAAAGCGGCTACCCGCCACGGCGGCGCCCTCCTGCTCCAGCCTGGCGGGGGTTTCGTCGTCGGCGGCCAGCAGCACCTGGAAAGGCGCGCCGTTCTTGATCTGGGCGTAGAACTTGCCCGTGGAGCCGAAGGACAGACTCGCCTTGTGGCCCGTATCCTGCTCAAACCCGGCGGCGATCTTCTGCATGGGAGCGGTGAAGTTGGCGGCCACCGCCACCTGGACTTCCTCGGCCCATGCGGTACCGGCAAGGCCCAGCAGGACCAGGGCGGCAAAACGGATTTGCGGAAAACGGAACATGGCGAACTCCTTGGCGCTAGGGATCAGGAATAGGTGGCGAGGATCACGCTGGAAGACTTGAACACCGCGCAGGCCTCAACCCCCGGGGCCAGGGCCAGGCTCTCGCAGCTGCCCCGGGTAACCACGGCAGTCACCGAACGGCCGTTGGGCAATTCGATGCTCACTTCGTCGTTCACCGAACCTTCATGGATGGCGGCCACACGGCCCCACAACTGGTTGCGGGCGGTGAGGCGCAACTGGCGGTCGGTGGAAATCAGCACCGAGGAAGATTTCACGAAGGCGAAAACCTCGCTGCCGATGGCCAGGTGCAGGTTCTCGGCGCTGGCCTTGGTGATGACGGCCACGATCTCGGTGGCGGGGTCCAGGGCCAAGCGGACCTCGTAATCCACCCGGCCGTCCCTAAGGCCGGTGATGACGCCGGCGAACTGGTTGCGGGCACTGGTTTTCATGGACATCCGATGGATGAGTTGACGGAACTGGTGGACGTCCGCCGGGCCCTCCTGGTCGAGCCGGCTGGCGACCCGGTCCAGGGCGGCCTGGTATTCCTCCTCCAGGGCGCGGTACATGGCCACCACCCGCCGGCCATAGTCGGTGAGCAAGGTGCCCCCGCCCTGCCGCCCGCCGGTGCTGCGCACCACCAGGGGATGGGGGGAGAGGTTGTTCATGGCGTCGATGGCATCCCAGGCCGCCTTATAGGACAGGGGTACCGCCCGGGCTGCCTGGTTGATGGAGCCCTTTCGCTCGATCTCTTCGAGCAGGCGGATGCGGGTATCCCCCAGGGAAACCCCCAACCCCGTTTCCAGGGACAGCCTGCCCAGATAGCGTTGCCCGGCTTTGTCGTCCATGATCCGTTTCCTATGTACCGTTCGATACAACGCAAATTGCGTGCCGCCGCAACCCGCCCTTCCCAACGCCCTGGGATTTCGCTGTGGTTGCAGGTATATCAAGCCCTTACCTATCCTGCCCTGCAGCAGCACCCCTCGATCCCTCAGGATGCGTTATGTCACAAATAATACAACCCTGTAGGATTTCAGCCACCCGAACCCTCAAGAGCGCCCCATGAAAGTCAGTGCCCGCAACGTCTTTAACGGAACCGTCAGCGCCTATCGGCCCGGCGGCGTCAACGCCGAGGTAGAGGTGGATATCGGCGGCGGAGACAAGCTGGTGGCCATCATCACCCTGGAAAGCGCCCAGGACCTGGGGATTGCCCCGGGTAAGGCGGTGGTGGCCCTGGTGAAGGCCCCCTGGGTGATGGTCCTCACCGACCCGGGGAGCGTGAAGCTCTCCGCCCGCAATCAGCTGGCGGGAAAAGTCAGTTCGGTCGCCCCAGGCGCCGTCAATAGCGAGGTGGTGATCGATCTGCCCGGCGGCACCCGGGTGGCGGCAGTGGTCACCCGGGAGGCGGTGGCCGAACTGGGGCTGGTGCCGGGGGCCGCGGCCTCAGCCCTGATCAAGGCCTCCCATGTGGTGCTGGGCGTACCCGCAGACTGAACCGCGGGTCAGCAGGTCAGGGTTTCCTTGGCCTTTGCCCCGCCCAGCTCCTGCAGGCCTTCAACCAGCTGGTCCCGCAAGGCGCTCAGCTCCCCCATGCGGACGCGGGCTTCCCCATGGCGGCCAGCCAGACATAGGGCCACCAGGGCCTGGCCCAACTCATGGATCCGCTTGTGAAGGCGGGTGACTTCGACGAATCGGGGTGCGGCGCCAAAACGGGCCATCCCCTCCTGATAGTGCCAGCGGCCATAGCGGCACTGGTATTCATCAAGCACCGGGGGGGCGTCCCGCCCGCCCTCAATGAACAAGGCCAGGTCATGGACCCAGTGCTGGTGCTCCACCTCGGCAAAGATCAGGGGCAGATCCCAGCGAGCACGGCCAATGTGCTGCCACTGTTGCCACGCGCCCCAGGGCTTCCAGGTGGCCAGCCAGCCCGGTAGCTCGGAGGCCGGCATGGGGCGGGCAATGCCATAGCCCTGGGCCAGCTCGCAGCCCAGCCGCAACAGCATCTCGCCATGGGCCATCGTCTCGACCCCTTCGGCGATGACGGTACGGCGGAAGGCTGCGGCCAGGCCGATCACCCCCTCCACGATGGCCAGCTCCTGGGGGTCGTCCAGCATACCCCGCACGAAACTTTGATCGATCTTCAACACATCGGCAGGCAGCCGCTTGAGGTAGGTGAGGGAGGAGTACCCCGTTCCGAAGTCGTCCAATGCCACGCTGATCCCGACCCCCCGGCAGGCTGCCAGCACCTCGGTCACGTGGTGCATGTCTTCCAGGGCGCTGGTTTCCAGCACCTCCAGCTCCAGGCTGCAGGGCCCGGCGCCACAGTAGGCGGCCACCTTGGCCTGCAGATTGGAAACGAAATCCGCCTGTTGCAGCTGGTAGGCGCTGATATTGACGCTCACCGGAATATTCAGACCCTCGGTCTGCCAGCGGGCCATCTGGACCATGGCAGAACCAAGAACCCAATTGCCGATTTCCAGCTCCAGGGCGTGGCCTTCGATCATGGGCAGGAAGGCCGCCGGGGGCAGGAGCCCGCGCTCCGGATGGAGCCAGCGAATCAGGGCCTCCACGCCCATGAGCTGACCGGTCCGCATATTCACTTTAGGTTGGTAATACAAGACCAGCTCGTCTTGCTCCACCGCCAGCCCGATACGCTCCAGGCTTTCCCGCCGGGTCTTGACCGCCGCATCCTGCACCACATCGAAGAGGTGATAGCGGTTCTTGCCGGCCTGCTTGGCCACGTACATGGCCTGATCCGCGTGACGCAGCAGCTGGTCGGCGTCGCCCCCGTCTTCCGGGTAGAGCGTCACCCCCATGCTGGCGGAGACTTCCAACGCGCAACCCCCGGCGTGCACCGGCGTGGCTGCGGCCTTGAGGAGCCGCGACAGCACCGGCTCGCAATCCGAAGCCTCCCCCAGATCCACCAGTACCGCCACGAATTCATCCCCGCCCATGCGGGCCAGGGTGTCGCCGTCCCGCAGGGCGTCTTTCATCCGATGGGCCAATGCCACCAGCAGCTCATCGCCCACATCGTGGCCATATTGGTCGTTCACGGCCTTGAAGCCATCCAGGTCCAGATAGGCCACCGCCACGGATTTGCCCCGCCGCTGGCATTGGGCCAAGGCCTGTCCCAGGCGATCGGCCAGCAGCACCCGGTTGGGAAGATTGGTCAAGGCATCAAAGTGGGCAATGTGCTCCAGCTCGGCCTCATGGGCCTTGATGGGCGTGATGTCGGTGAACAGGGCCACGAAATTGAAAATGTCACCCGTTTCATCCTTCACCGCGCTGATGGTGAGCAGTTCCGGAAACACTTCACCGCTCTTCCGGCGGTTCCAGATTTCACCCGTCCAATGGCCCTTTTCAAGCAGTTGCCGCCACATGCCTGCGTAGAATTCCGGCGGCTGACGACCTGACTGGAGGATGCGCGGATTGGCCCCGACCAGCTCCTCCCGCTGGTAGCCAGTCGTACGGCAAAAGGCGTCATTGACGTCGAGGATGGTCCCTGCCCCATCGGTGATGGCGATGCCCTCCCGGGCGTGGGCGAACACGCTGGCGGCCAGCTTGAGCTTTTCTTCCGCCCGCTTGCTTTCGGTCAGGTCGGCGTGGGCGCCGGCCATGCGGTAGGGCACCCCCTGGTCATCCCACAGGGCTTCCCCCCGGGCGAGGATCCAGCGCCAGGAGCCATCCTTGTGACCCATGCGGAATTCCGGGGCATAGACCGGCAAGCGGCCCGCCAGGTAATCGTCCACGGCCTGGAAAACCCGCGCCTTGTCCTCCGGGTGGAGGTTGTCCTCGAAGGAGGCAAAGACATTGGGCAGCTCGTCATCTGCGTAACCGAGGATTTCCTTCCAGCGGGGCGAAAAGTAGACCGAATTGTCCCGCAGGTCCCAATCCCACAGCCCTTCGTTGGTTCCCTGGAAGGCCAGCCGCAGGCGATCCTCCGAACGGGCCAGGCTGGCCTGGGTTTCCCGCAGACCAACGGCCATGCGCACGAAGGATTCCTGGACCCGTCGCAACTCCGGGCTGCCATGGAGCTCCAGCTGGATGTCCAGCTGCCCCGCCGCGATTGCATCAGCCCCGGCCCGCAGTTGCTTCAGGGGCCGCAGGCCCAGGCGCAGCACCAGCCAGATGCCGATGAAGTCCAGGGCGAGAGCCAAGGCCAGCACCGCCATGCGGCGGCTCAGATGCCGCCAGGCCCGGTCGGCCAGACCTTGGGGCGTCAAGGTGATCCGCAGTTCACCGTAAGTTCGACCGCCCACCACGATGGGGGTGCTGCCGGAGATGTCCTCCAGACCATAGAGGGCCAGAAACCAGTTCGGGACCGACGCCGGAAGCGGGCTACCCTGGCTTCGCAGGTTGATCCCCCCCTCATCCCGGAACTCCACGGCCGCCACCAGGGGCCGGGTCACATAGGCGGCCAGGGTATGCTGGAGGGCCGCCAGGTCGCCCACCACGGCCATCTCGGCGAGGGTCGGTGGCAACGTATCGAGCTCCTGCTCCAGCTCGGCGCGCAGGTCACTGCGTATTTCCGCCGCCTCCTGATTGGCTGAAACCCAAACCATGGCCACGCCGGAAACCACCAGGGCCACGGAAGCCGTGACCATGAGCTGACCGATTAAGGAGAGGCGGCCCCACAGCAGGCGTAGCCAAGCCATGACTTACCTGATGTCCTTGACCAGGGTGCGCTTGTAAAAAACGAAATAATTTTCGTAGTCCTGGGGCCCCGCGCCACGAAAACCGTAGGGCGGCTGCTGACCGATCACGGCGGCGCTGGCCGCCAGAATCCGCCGGCCTTCGGCGTCCTGATCCATGGCATCCAGGGCCACCGTCACCGCATGGACCACCCCTTGGGGTACCCGGGGGTGCGCAGCAATGGGCAGATTCAGAAACGGTTCCGATTCCCACAACACCCGGTAGCGAAGGTGCTCCCGTTGGGCAAAGGCTTTCATCACCTGGCTATTGACCCCGGCCGCCGCCACTCGCCGGGCCTTGAGCTGCCCCATGATGCCCTCCTGATTGCCACCGAATACCGGCGTGACGGCGATACCCTGGCGCAGCAGATGATCCATGGGTACGGCGTAGCCGACAAAGGCCGCTTGGGAAGGAAAGCCCACCTCCCGGCCCGCCAGCTCCTTCAGATTCTTGATCGGCGTGTCTTCCAGGGTGACGATCTGCCCGGTGATGGCCTCTTCCAGGGGACGCAGGATGACCTGGTAATTGGCCTGGGCCATCTTCGGCTGAAAAATGGTGTTGGTATAGACAAAGTCGTAGTGCCCGTCCTCCGTCGCTTCATTGAACTCCGGGGCGGCGCGCCCGACCTTCAACGAAAGGGAAACGCCGCTACGGCGCTCCACGTAACCCAGGATCGGGTTCCAGTATTCGGCGGTAAGCACCGCGCTGCGCTGGGGCAGCACGCCGAAGGAGTAGGTTTCCGCCGGATGGGCGGGCAAGCTGACCCACAACAGAAGCGCAAGCAGGGCGAGGATGGCTGGCATGAAAAATTTGCTCGCCCGGCCGGCTTTGCGTCGAGCGCCCGCCGGGAAGCCGGCGACTCCAACACCAACCCAGACAGAAAATGGCGGCGAGCCCACTATATTAATCCGGTGAATATATCACCTTGGTAATAGAGACCATGCCGCTTTTGTCACGCCGTCGCACCCCAGCCCTGCTCCAGGAGAAAGCCGCGTCTCAATCCTGTCCGGGCCGGCGCGGCCACGGAGCCGGGGGTGCATTCGCTGCAACGGGGGGCACCGTGAATGGGGGGAACATGCCCCAGTGGTGGGTTTCCGGAATGTCGGCGGGCTGAAGCCCAGCCGTCCGCGCTCTACGGGTTGGACCGGAGGCGGCGTAGGGCCGGTTTCAACCGGCCGGGGGTGCCGTCACCGCGGGTTGGCGGGCTGAAGCCCGCCCTACGTAGGCCCTTGCGGGAGAGGTTCAAGCTGATGCGGCCTTACTGGAGATAGCCCCACAGCTGGCGCCAGTCGGTCACCGTCAGGCGGGACTGGGCGTCGTGGGCATAGCCCAGAATGCGGCCTTCCCGGGGGCTGATGGGACGGGGCCGGGGGCTGGCCAGGGGGCGCCCCTGGGGTCCGGTCAAGGCCAGCACCTCCCGGGGAGCCATGCCAGCCGAGGGGGAGCGGCGGCTCACCACCGCCACCTCGCCCTGGGCCAGGCGAACCAGGGTGCCCGGAGGAAAGGCGCCCAGCCGGCCCATCAGCATCCGGGCCAGGGTCTGATCCACCCGGCCCAGGTCGGGGCCAAAGACATGCTGGGTCAGGCGCGGCAGATCCCGGGTCTGGTGGAGGATCCAGTGCTGAGGATTGCGTCGGCGCCGCCCCGCCAGGCGGGCGGCCAGGATGTCCGCCACCCGCAGGATGCGTCCCCCCAGGCTGATCCCGGTCCGCGCCAGACCCTGGGGATAGCCGCTGCCATCCACGTTCTCATGGGAATTGAGCACTGCCTCCCGCCAGGCCGGGGGGATTCCTTCCCCATCCGCCAGCAGTTCGGCAGCCCTTTCCGGGTGGCCTTGCAGCCGGGCCCGGGTTTCATAATCCGGACGCCCACCAAGGGCGGCCATGGCGTCGTGCAACGCCATGCTCCCCAGATTCATGGTCAGGGCCGCCCCCACCACCGCTAGCAGATCCTCCCGCCCCATGCCGTTGGCCGTGCCCATCTCGGCAGCAAAGAGGGCGGCCCGTACCACCTGGACCACGCTGGGCCGGTCCTGCCCCGCCAGCCGGGCATAGCCAATGCAGGCATCCGCATCAGTCTCCCATAGGCTCAAGACCGCCTCGGCCAGGGGGACGAAGCCCCCCACCAGATCAGACGCCCCCTCCTCCACCCGCTGGACCAGAGCCGCGAGGCGACTGGTCACCCCATCCAGACCCGCCAGAGGATTGATGGGAGAGATCCGGTTGGCGTGGCGGGCCGGGCAGAACAAGGGGCGGCTGCCACTGCCCGCAGAAGGCCGGAGGGTGGCGCCGGCCCGCAGCAGCAGGGTACCCCGGGCATCGAAGAAATCGCAGGGGGACGGCCCCCCCAGGAGATGGGAAGGGAGGGTAACGGGACGCAGAACGGTGTCGAGCATGGCCGAGCTTTCAGGTGACGGGTCGAGATACCGATCAAGCCTTCAGCCAGTTCCGTGCCAAGCCGCTGCAGATCGGATTTCCCGCACAAACGCCTGGCAGCTGCGGACCTGGCGGCAGGAATTTCCGGTGGCCAAGCCCCCAGGCGGCAAAGTGCGACCGTTGCCGACGGTGGGAAGGCGCGCAGGCCCATGCCGCGGGCCCTCAGTCAGAGAAAACCCCACCTGCTGGCGGGGTTCGGGAGAGACCAGGGGCCGGCCAGGACCGGCGGGCAGCGCCTATTTGCCCAGGGCGGCCCGGATCTGCTCCAGGGTGGAGGGGTCGTCGATGGTGGTGAGATCCCCCGGATCCCGGCCTTCCGCCAGGGCCTGGATGGACCGGCGCAGCATCTTGCCGGAGCGGGTCTTGGGCAGGCCGGCAATGAAGTGCACCCGGGAGGGCCGGGCGATGGCCCCCAGCAGGTTGTCCACGGTCTTCAACACTTCCTTCTCCAGGACGGCCCGCTTTTCCGGGGTATCCACCGCTTCGGCCTGTTTGACCACGGCAAAGGCCACGGGCATCTGGCCCTTGAGTTCGTCATGGACCCCCACCACCGCCACCTCGGCGATGGCCGGATGGGCCTGGACGGCCTCTTCGATCTCCCGGGTGCCCAGGCGATGGCCGGCCACGTTGATCACGTCGTCCATGCGGCCCAGGATGGTGTGGTAGCCCTCGGCGTCCTTGATCCCCCAGTCGGAGGAGGAATAGACCACCGGATTCTTGAACAGGCTGAAGTAGGTGGACACGAAGCGCTCGTCCTGGCCCCACACGGTGGACAGGCAGCCCGGCGGCAAGGGCGGCACCACGCCGACGATGCCCTTTTCGTCCGCCCCGCATTCGGTGCCGTCTTCCCGGAAGATGCGCAGGTCGTAGCCATACACCGGGAAGCTGGGGGAGCCGTACTTGATGGGAGTGTCTTCCACCCCTCCCACGGCGGAGAGCATGGGCCAGCCGGTTTCGGTCTGCCAGTAGTTGTCGATCACCGGGATGCCCAGCCCCCCCATGATCCATTCATGGGTGGGCTGGTCCAGGGGCTCGCCGGCCAGAAAGAGGTGCTTGAGGGACGAGATATCGTACTTCTTGAGCCAAGCCGGATCCTGCTTCTTGAGCACCCGCACCGCAGTGGGGGCTGAGAACATGACGCTGACCTTGAACTTCTCGACGATGCGCCACCACACCCCGGGGTCGGGCCGCAGCGGCGTGCCCTCGTACATGACGGTGGCCATACCGGCGATCAGGGGCCCATAGATGATGTAGCTGTGGCCCACCACCCAGCCGATGTCGGAGGTGGTGAACATGGTCTCGCCGGCCCGGCCGGTGTAGATGTGCTTCATGGAGGCGGCCAGGGCCACGCAATAGCCCCCGGTATCCCGCTGGACCCCCTTGGGCTTGCCGGTGGTGCCGGAGGTGTACAGGATGTAGCTGGGCTCGGAGGACTCCACCCAGGTCACCGGCACCTGGGCGTCCAGATGCCGGGCCCGCAGGCTGGCGTAGTCGCAATCCCGCCCCGCCACCACCGGGAAGCCCGGGTCCAGGCCCCGGTCTACGATCAGCACCTTGGCGGGGGGGTGCTCGGCCAGCTGGCAGGCCTCGTCCACCAGGTGCTTGTAGGGCACCGCCTTGCCGCCCCGCATGCCGGCGTCGGCGCTCACCATCAGCACCGGGCGGGCGTCATCGATGCGGGTGGCCAGGCTGCCGGCGGCAAAACCGCCGAACACCACCGAGTGGATGGCGCCGATCCGGGCGCAGGCCAGCATGGCGAAGGCGGCCTCAGGGATCATGGGCATGTAGATCAGCACCCGGTCGCCCTTGCCGACCCCCAGCTCCCGCATGATGGCCGCCATGCGCATCACTTCCGCACGCAGTTGGGCGAAGCTGTAGATCCTTTCCTCGTTGGTCTCGGTGGAAACGTAGACTAGGGCCCGGTCGTCCGGGCGCTTTTCCGCATGGCGGTCCACCGCGTTGTAACAGAGGTTGGTGAGCCCGCCCTTGAACCATTTGACGAAGGGTGGGCGGCTGAAATCGCAGATTTCCTCGGCCGGCTTGTGCCAATGCACCAGGCGGGCCTGCTCGGCCCAGAACGCGTCCCGGTGTTCGATGGAACGACGATGGAACTCCTTGTAGCTGGTCATGCTTCCTCTCCCGAACTTTCCCTACTTGCTTTGACGGTTTCTCACCGGCTCCGGACGACCGGGCCCACCGGGGATGCCCCGGGACCCGCCGCCACCCGCCTTCCGGCCTGAGCCGGAGGGGTCAGGAGCCGGTACTGGTGTTCTCCGTACTCGCGCCGCCATCGTGCTCCTCCCGCGCGTAGCGGGTCAGCCACGCCAGGGGGATGCCGCAGCGGCTATCTGATTCAAGTAGTTCCAGGAGCGGCATGAGGGTGTGCACCACATCCCGCATGCGGGCGCGCACCTCGCCGTTCGCCCCGGCCTTGAGCTGGCCCAGGACGTGATCGATACTCACCTGGCGGCGCAGCAGGCGCTCCACCTCCTCCGGCCCCACGTCGCCGGCGGGTCCCACCACCCGGTTGCCCCCCGCCTGCAGCCCGCTCTGGGCCCGGGCCCCGGCCTGCTGGATGAGGGCATCCACGGACTGGGTGACGCCCTCGGCGGAGCCGGCCACGCCGATGCTGACCGAGATCTGGATGCGCTCGTCCCGATAGGTCATCACCAGCTTGTCGATGGCCCGCTGCATGCGCAGGGCGAAGGCGGTGCAGCCATCCAGGTCGATGGCCGGCGACAGCAGGGCAAACTGCCCCGGCGCCAGCTGGGCCACGGTATCTTCCTTGCGGACCCGGGTGGACAGGATCTTGGAGAGCTTGCGGTTGATGAGCTCCACCACATGGCTGCCCAGCCGCCCCAGGAGCGCCTCGTAGCCATCGATTTCCATCACCATGGCGCAGATGTCGCCCTGGTGGCGCCGCGCCAGGGCCAGTTCCTGCTCGCCGTGGGTATCCAGGTAGGCCCGGCTGGCCAGACCGGTGGTGGGATCCTTGGGGCTGGCCTGATCCAGGGCCGCCCGGGTGGCCTCCAGCTCCCGCCGGGCATCCCCCAGGCGGGTGAGGGAATCGAGCCGGGCCAGGAGCTCGGTGGTGCCGATGCCCTTGGTGATGAAATCGCTGGCCCCCAGCCGGCGGGCTTTCTCCCGGGCCTCGTCATCCTCGTCGCCGGAGATGACGATCACCGGCAGATCATGGATGCGGGACAGGCGCGAGCCTCGAATCCGCTCCAGCAGGCCAAAACCATCCAGACGGGGCATGCCGATGTCGGTGATCACCAGCCGAATCTGGGGATCCACCATCAGGGCCTGCCAGGCGGCATCCCCGTCGCCCTCTTCCCGGAACTCATAGCGGCCCCGGATGTGGCGGATGATGGACGCCCGCACCATGCGCGAGTCATCGACGATCAGGGCCCGGGGAAGGGAGGGCTCACCCCCCGGGTTCAAAGGAAGCGTGGTTTCGCTCATGAGCCGGTAATCCTTACCACGGTACGGCCCCTGACGGAGCCGGCGATATAAGCCGCAAAGGCATCGGGAAGTTCATCCAGGCTGATCTCCCGGGTCATGGCCTCCAGGTGGCGGGGCATCAGATCCCCCGCCAGGCGCCGCCAGACATCCGCCCGGACCGGAAAGCCAATGTAGCCTGAATCCACCCCCAGCAGGCTGACCCCCCGCAAAATGAAGGGGAACACCGTGGTGTGGAGTTCGGCGCTGGCGGCATTGCCGATGCTGGCCACGGTGCCCCCCTGCTGCATGGCGGCCAGCAGCCAGTGGAGGATCTCGCCCCCCACGTTATCCACCGCGCCGGCCCAGCGTCCCGCCTCCAGGGGGCGGGTCTTGGTGAAATCGACGGTGGCGCGCAACAGGATCCCGGCGGCCCCCAGGGACTTGAGAAAGCCCTCTTCCTCCGGTTTGCCGGTCAGGGCCACCACCTGGTAGCCCAGGCCCGCCAGCATGTCCACCGCCAGCCCCCCCACCCCGCCGCTGGCGCCGGTCACCACCACCGGCCCCTTACCCGGGGCCAGGCCGTTGTGCTCCATGCGCAGGATCGCCAGGGCGGCGGTGAAACCGGCGGTGCCCAGGGCCATGGCCGAACGCAGGTCCAGACCCGCCGGCAGGGGCAGCACCCAGCTCGCCGGAATCCGCGCCAGTTCGGCATACCCCCCGTGATGGGACACCCCGATGTCGAAGCTGGTGGCGATCACCGCGTCCCCCGGCTTGAAACGGGGGTCGCTGCTATCGACCACCGTGCCGGACAGGTCGATGCCCCCCACGCAGGGAAAGCGCCGGATGATCTTGCCCTTGCCCGTGGCAGCCAGGGCATCCTTGTAATTGATGCTGCTGTAGGCCACCCGGATCAGCACTTCCCCCGGATCGAGCCCCTCCACCCCAAGGCGGGTGAGGCTGGACCGTACCTGGCCGCCAACCTGCTCGATCAACAAGGCCTTGAAGGTATCGCTCATTGGGGGACACTCCTCCTGGGGAATGGGCCGGGGCCGCCGCCAGCCTGGCGGACAGCCGGGATTATAGCCAAACCCAGGGGCCTTTCCTGCCCGTAACCCAGGGGCTATCCTCAAGTCGTGCCCGCACAATCCGATAACAAGACCAGGTCATATTCCCCGAGCCCCCATGCCCCTCCTGACCGAAGCCCTTCCCTCCCTCGAAGCCTACGTGGCTTTCTTCGCCAGTCAGCCCCTGCCGGTGCTCCGGCACACGGCCAAGGCTCTGGACGGGTTTCAGGATGACGAGGAGCGGATCAACGGCAAGCAGGTTGCCGGAGTCATCCTGGCCGACCCCTTGATGACCCTGCGCCTGCTCAGCCATCTGGAAGCCAACCGGCGCAGCTCCCAGAACCACGACATCACCACCATCGACCGGGCGGTGATGATGATGGGCATCGCCCCCTTCCTCCGCGCCTTTGCCGATTTGCCCACGGTGGAGTCCACCCTGGCAGCCCATCCCAAGGCCCTGCTGGGGGCCCTCAAGGTAATCGGCCGCTCCCGCCGGGCCGCCCACATCGCCCGGGACTGGGCCATCGTGCGCCATGATCTGGATGTGGATGAAATCACCGTGGCCACCCTGCTGCGGGAAGCCACCGAGATCATCTGCTGGGTCTTCGCCCCGGCCCTCACCCAACGGGTCTATGACCTGCAACGGGCCGACCGGACCCTGCGCAGCGCCATTGCCCAGCGCCAGGTGTTCGGCTTCACCGCCCAGGAAATCCAGCAGGCCCTGGTGGAGGCCTGGCACCTGCCCCGCCTGCTGATGGATCTCATGGACGACCGCCATGCCGCCAACCCCCGGGTCCGCAATGTGGTGATCGCCACCAACCTGGCCCGCCACGCTGCCCACGGCTGGGACAACGCCGCCCTGCCCGACGATTTCCGGGACGCCCAGGCCCTCCTCCACATCGGCCTGCGCCCCCTGCTTCAACGCCTGGGTGTGCCGGCCGAGTTCGCCGAAACCTACCTGGCCGGCGAGGAAGACACCTGACCCCCGCGCCGCCGGCTATCATGCCGGCACCCAGACTTCGGAGCCCCTCATGAGCATTTCCTCCGCCCTTTTCCTGGCCGGCCTGGCCGCCGCGGCCGTCTATGCCGTGGTGATGTACAACGGCCTGGTCCAGCTCAAGCACAACCTGGCCCGGGCCTGGGCCAATATCGACGTACTCCTCAAGCAGCGCCACGACGAACTACCCAAGCTGGTGGAGGTCTGCCGCCAGTATCGCCAGTTCGAACAGACCACCCTGACCCAGGTAGTGGAAGCCCGCCGCCAGGTTGCGGACGCCCGGGAGCGCCACGATCTCTCCGCCCTGGGGGCCGCCGAGTCCGCCCTGCGGGCTGGCCTGGGCAGCATCTTCGCGGTGGCCGAGGCCTACCCGGAACTGCGGGCCAACGAGCATTTCATGCAGCTCCAGACCCGCATCACCGCCCTGGAAAACGCCATCGCCGACCGCCGGGAGATCTACAACGAGTCGGTCAATCTCTTCAATGTCCGGATCGAGCAGTTCCCGGACCTGCTGGTGGCCCGCCTGATCCAGTACCAAGCCCAGCCCTTGCTGGAATTTTCCAGCGCGGAAAAGGCCGACGTGGACCTCAAGACCCTTTTTTCCGCCTGATTTGCCATGGGCATGTCCCTGCGCTGGAGCGGCCCGGGCCTCACCCTGGCCTCCGCCCAATTCCTGCTGCTGATGGCAGCCCTGCGCTTGGGGCCCGGGCCCGGCGCCGGGGTGGCGGCGGGGCTCCTGCTGCTCACCGGCCTGTTCGGCTGGCAACGGGCCCTGCGCCATGGCCGGCTGATCGGCGACACCCCCACCGCCCGGGTGGCCTCCGCCGCCCAGGGCTACGTGGAATTGCGGGGCCGCGGCCAGCCCCTCGACGGCACGCCCCTCCTCTCCCCCTTCAATGGCCTGCCGGTGCTGTGGTACCGGGTGGTTACCGAACGGCGGGAGCGGGACAAATGGACTCACGAATCCACGGATGAAAGCGACGCCTCCTTCCTGCTGGACGACGGCTCCGGCCGCGTGGCGGTGGATCCGGAAGGGGCCCGGATGGAAGTCCGCCGCAAGGAAGTCCACCTCCGGGGCGACCACCGCATCACCCAATGGTGCCTGCTGCGCCATGACCCCATCTACGTGCTGGGGCAATTCATCACCCTGGGGAGCATTTCCCCGGACCACGACCTGGCCGCCGGCACCCGGGAATTGCTGGCCCAATGGAAGCAGGACCGCCCCGCCCTGCTGGCCCGTTTCGACGCCAACAAAGATGGGGAGATCAGCCTGGAGGAATGGGAAGCGGCCCGCGCCGCCGCCCGCCAGGAAGTCACCACCCTGCGGGACCAGGCCCTGGCCGCCGCCGAGGCCCACGTGGTGCGCAAGCCCACCGACGGCCGGCTGTACCTCATCTCCGACCTGGACCCAGACAAGCTGGCCCGCCGCTTCCGGCTGTGGTCCTGGTACCACCTGACCCTGTTCCTGGGGAGCGCGGCGGGGCTGGCCTGGCTGGCCAATAAGGGCAATCTGGGCTAACCCTGGACAAGTTGGAAAGTTAATTCGACCACTCGTTAGACAGCAACTCCGCCTGCTTGAGCACCAACTCAACCGCATCGGCCTGCTGGTCAGGTGGGTACTTCCACTTCTGCAAGCAGCGCCGCACCAAAATTCGCAGCCGCGCCCGGACACTCTCGCGCACCTGCCAATCCACCGTGGTACTGGCCCGCAACTTTTCTGTGATCTCGATGGCAATCTTCTTCAGGATGTCATCACCCAGTTCGCGGACCGCGCTTTCGTTGTTAGCCAAGGCGTCATAAAAGGCAATCTCGTCCTGCCCCAAACCCAGCGCGGCTTCGCGTTCCAGCACAGCCTGGAACTCCTTGGCCATCTGGATCAGCTCCTCGATGACCTGGGCTGTCTCTATGGCGCGGTTGTGGTACTTGCGCAGGGTCTCCAGTAGACGGTCGCCGTACTTCTTCTCCTGCACCACGTTGTTGCGGGCCCGCGCCTTGATCTCGTCGCGCAGCAGCTTTTCCAGCAACTCCACGGCCAGGTTGCGGCTGTCCATCTGGCGCACGTCTTCCAGGAACTCATCCGACAGCAGACCAATGTTGGGCTTGTCCAACCCAGCCAGCGCAAAGATGTCAGCCACGCCGTCGGCGACGATGGCGTTGTCCAGAATCTGCTTCAGCGCGCTGTTCTTCTCTTCGGTGGATCGTTTTTTGTCCACCGTAGTGAACTTGGTGATGGCCGCCTTGATGGCCGAAAAGAATGCGATTTCCCTACGCAGCGCGGCGGCTTCATCCAGCGTGCCACACAGTGAATAGGCCTTGGCCACCGCCACCATGGTGTCGAGGAAGCGCTGCTTGCCATCCTTCAGACCCAGCAGATGGTTGGCACAGGGCACCAGCAATGCCGCAGCCTGGGTCTCGAACCCACTGTAGTCGCAGCCGTGCATCATGCCGCGCACGATGTCCATCTTCTCCAGCAACACGGCCAGGGCCTCGGCGGCGTTGTGGGTGGGGTCGCCCTTGCCCTTGGCCTCGGTGTAGGTCTTGAGCGCGGCCTTCAGTTCATTGGCAATGCCGATGTAATCCACCACCAGGCCGCCCGGCTTGTTCTTGAACACGCGGTTGACACGGGCAATCGCCTGCATCAGGTTGTGGCCCTTCATGGGCTTGTCCACATACATGGTGTGGCAGCACGGGGCATCAAAGCCGGTCAACCACATGTCGCGCACGATCACCAGCTTCAGCGTGTCTTGGGCGTCCTTGAAGCGCTTCTCCAGGCGTTTTTTCACCTGCTTGCTGTACAGGTGAGGTTGCAGCAGCTCCTTGTCGGCCGCTGAACCGGTCATTACCACCTTGATAGCGCCTTTTTCCGGATCATTGTCGTGCCAGCCGGGCCGCAGGGTGACGATGGCTTTGTAGAGCTGGGCACAAATGTCGCGGCTCATGCAGACGATCATCGCCTTGCCATCCAGCGTTGCGCTGCGGGTTTCGAAGTGCTCAACCAGGTCCTTGGCTACTTGCGCCAGACGCGGCTCGGCGCCCACCAGTTTTTCCAGCGCGGCCCATTCGCTTTTTGTTTTCTCGCGGCTAGCGATGTCTTCTTCATCTTCCACCACCTCATCGACCTGCTCGTTGAGCGCGTCGATCTCGGCCTGCTTCACATCCAGCTTGGCCAGGCGGCTTTCGTAGTAGATGGGCACCGTCGCGCCATCATCCACCGCATCCTGAATGTCATAGATGCTGACGTAGTCGCCAAACACCGCACGGGTGTCCTTGTCCTCCAGGGCGATCGGCGTGCCGGTGAAGCCGATGAAGGTGGCGTTTTTCAGCGCATCACGCAAATGCTTGGCATAGCCGAACACATACTTGCCCGCCTTCTCGTCAAAACGCCCCTTGGTGCCGTACTGGCTGCGGTGCGCTTCATCCGAGATGACCACGATGTTGGATCGGTCAGACAACAGCGGGTGTTCATCTTCTTCGTCCAGCAGCGCGAATTTCTGCACCGTGGTGAAGATGATGCCCCCCGCCTGACGCGAGGCCAGCATTTCGCGCAGTTCGTCACGACTGCCCGCCTGCAACGGCGTGGTCTTGAGCAAGTCACTGGCCGCGCAGAAGGTGGCGAACAACTGGCCATCCAGATCGTTGCGGTCCGTTACCACCACCAGCGTCGGGTTTTTCATCTCCGGCTGTTGCAACAGCCTGCCCGCGTAGCAGGCCATGGTGATGCTCTTGCCCGAACCCTGGGTGTGCCACACCACACCGGCCTTGCGCGAGCCTGGCTTTACCTCTTTGCCGTAGGTGGCACGTTCCTCCCGCACCTCCAGCAATCCTTTGTCGGGCGAACTGGCCGCGATCACCGTGGCGCGCACCGCTTCACGCACGGCGTGGAACTGGTGGTAGCCCGCGATTTTCTTGATCACCGCGTCGCCATCCTGCTCGAACAGCACGAAGTGGCGGATGTAATCAAGGAACAACTCCGGCGCGAAAAAGCCGCGCACCACGGTTTCAAGCTCCAGTTGCAGGCGGGGCCGGTCGTCCTCATGGGCAATGGTGCGCCAGGGCAACATCCGTTCGGCGTTGGCTGTGAGGGAGCCCACCCGCGCCGTCCAGCCATCGCTGACCACCAACGCCTCGTTGCTGTTGAACAGGTCGCTGATCTCATCCTTGTAGGTCTGCAACTGGTTGAAGGCATCCCAGACGTCGGTTTGTTCGTTGGCAGGGTTTTTCAGCTCCACCACCGCCAGCGGGAGGCCGTTCACAAAGGCGAGCACATCGGGCCGACGCGGCTGTTTTGTCCCGGTGATGGTGAACTGGTTCACCACCAGAAAATCGTTGTTGCCGGGCTGCGCAAAGTCGATGAAGTGCACCAGATCGCGCTTCTTCTCGTCCCCCACGACAAACTCCACCTGCACGCCATTCAACAACAGCCGGTGCACGCTGCGGTTGCGCACCACCATCTGCGGCTCGCTCACCGTCTGCAGCGCATGCGCGGCCTGCTCCAGCGCGGCCGGTGGAATCTGCGGGTTGATCCGGGCCAACGCGCTCAGCAGACGTTCGCGCAGAACGACCTGCCGGTAGTCGGTGCGCTCAGGCATGCTGCTGTCCGGCGCAATGTCCGGGCCATGGGTGAAACGCCAGCCGGCCTCCTGAAACCAGCCCAGGCAGAGGGCTTCGAGTTGTTGTTCGTTCAGCATATTGAAACCCTTGCGCCTCGTCGGCTATTCGGTAGCTGTGCCGGTTTGCGATGAAATAAGAATGGACATATCAATCAGCAAGTTAGGATGTCCCCTGTTGAATCCGTGGCTGCTGGCAAAGATAAGAGGCTCCCGTCAAAACTTAGGAGCTGCTGTTCAATACTGAGAAGCTGCAGCTCAAATATGAGGAGCTAGCACTCGAAACTGAGGAGCTGGCAGCAGCTCCGTAGGTAAGCGACACCGCGCACAAGCGGGCGTGGGTTATCGTACGTTCACTGGTGCCCCGGCGACCGACCTGGTTTGCGATGAAATAAGAAAATCTTTTCATATCAATAGGTTGATAATTTCTCGGCGCGAAGCCTTCATCAGCAGTGAAATGAACGCTAAGCCCATGCCGGGATATACCGCGCATAGCGCCGGGAGTCCGGCGCATTGGGGTCGCTCTTCACCAGCCCCTGCTCCATGGTCGCGGTGATGATCTGCGATACCGTGTTGCTACTGCCCTCAGACAAACCGAACCGTTCGCGCAACGACTGGTTGGTCATCTGCTTGCGCAGCACATACTGCAAGACGCAGTGCTGGTAGCAGGCCCGTACCCGGTCGCTGCCATTCATGTCGCGGAATGAACGCGGTCCGTGAATCACCACAATCGTGTGGCGGTGGCTGGTCAGGAACTCGGGTGCCGGCAACTGCATGAACTCGGAAGCCTCGATCACCCGGTCAATGCCACTGCTCTTCTCTTCGCAAATCCCGAAGCGGCGCATCAAGTCTGCCAGCCGCTCATTGCGGGACTGGTAGCCGTCGATGAAGCGCTCCACCGGTACGATGGGCTCCCCGGGGTTGGAGATTTCCACGCGGTTGCTGAAGACCTCCACCACCTCGGGCAGCAGCTTGACCTCTTTGCGAATGGCCCCTTCGATCACTTCGTTCTGAGGCAGCTTGCCCATCACGTACTGCACCAGCCCGGTAAAGCCCACGGCATAGCCTTTTTCGTCGGTCACATCAGAGACGGTCTGCATCTTGGACTCGCCCGCGTACACGATCACGCGCGCGGCCTTGCGGCTGATGTCGGGGAACTGCCGCATGTTCTTGGCCAGCAGTACCGCACCGATGTGCAAGATGTTGAAGCTCGCCGCGCTGCGCTCGATCAGGCGCTCATCCAGCAAGCGGGCCAATACCCCAGCCTGATCGGTTGGGTAGGGCAAGCGCATCAAGTCGAAGAAGGTCTGGGTATCCAGCAACTGCACCACGTCTTGCGCGGACACGTCTTTCAGCGCGGGGTTCTCCAGCCAGCAGGGCTGCCCCTCCGCGAAAATCTTGCGCAACTGGTCCTCGCTCATCGGCACCAGTTCTTCGCCCGAACGCATCAAGTAGGCGCCTTCGTAGTGGTAGGGCGAATAGGTCCAGTCCAGCAATGGCGTCATCAACCCGTGGTGCTGCCCCACCGACCACAATTCGTCGTCTTCATCCACCATGGCTGCATCGCTGAGGCGGCCGCGCACCGCGAGTTTGAAACGCTCCAGTTGCGCCTGCGCTAATGCCTCGGTAACGATACCATTGGTGGTCAAGCGCCCCAGCGTGGGCATCAGGCTCCAGTCAAAGCGGCGATGCCCGCGAAACACTAGCTGCACGCCGGGACGGTTGAAAAAGTCGCACTCCAGCAGGTCGGTGAATTCGCGCCACGACTCAAGCCGCGTGACCGGAATGCGCCCACTGACGGCATCGGCCATGATCTCGAAGCGTTTGGTGTTGCCATCGACGTTCCACTGCGGGATCTGCTCGAAGTAGTCGCTGGGGTGCTGGTGAGCGACAGCAAGGGATGACATGACCGGCTCGCTCATGCCTCAGCCTCCGCTGTGGCTTCCGCCACCGACAACTCGCCGGAGAGGAGTTTGGGGAGGAGGGTGTCGCGCAACTCGGTCAGTGACTTACTTTGCGAGGTCAGGCTTTCGATGTGGACGTAGTTTGGCCTGAGCTTTTCTGAAAAATGGGTAATTAAAAATTCGTCAGGGCACGGAAACTTCCAGCCCATGATTGCATCCTTGTCCCCACGAGGCATCTTGGCGCCCTTGGCTGTGCGCGTCATGAACTCAAAAAACAAATCCTGGTACATCAAGTTGTACAGAAACTCAGACCATTGGGGATCTGCGGGCGCAAAAGCCAATACATCAGGAGATCGCCCACCATCAAAGCGTGCCAACCAAATCTTCTTGAAGTAGGGCCGAATGTTAGAAATGAGAACCTGGCCTGCTGTGAAGCTCGGCACGCTGACTACAGCGGGAAGCGAGGTTGCGCGAGTTATGCCCGCCCTGTTCTCAAGCATGTTTTCAGTGGAGATGTAGATATCTTCATTCAGGGAGGAAACATCAACCTTCCCACTGGCAAATTCAGCAACATCGCCAACTGACTTGAATGTCCA
>JAVEWG010000007.1:0-44124 GCA_034004685.1 Rhodocyclaceae bacterium
GCATCATCGACGACATCGCCTACCAGACCAACCTGCTGGCCCTGAATGCGGCCATCGAGGCGGCCCGGGCCGGCGAGCACGGCAAGGGCTTCGCCGTGGTGGCCGCCGAGGTGCGCAAGCTGGCCGAACGCAGCCAGGTGGCCGCCCAGGAGATTGACCAGGTGGCCACCTCGTCGGTACGGCTGGCGGAACGAGCCGGCCATCTGCTTGGTGAAATGGTGCCCTCCATCAAAAAGACCTCCGACCTGGTCCAGGAAATCGCCGCCTCCAGCCAGGAGCAGTCCGCCGGCGTGGGGCAGATCAATGGCGCCATGGGCCAGCTCAACAAGGCCACCCAGCAAAACGCCTCGGCTTCCGAGGAGCTGGCCGCCACCGCCGAGGAAATGGGCGGGCAGGCCCACCAGTTGCATGACCTGATGGCGTTCTTCAAGTTTGACGACACCAGGGCCGGAGGTGGTGCGCACGCGTC
Organism: Rhodocyclaceae bacterium; assembly: GCA_034004685.1. Taxonomy (GTDB): domain Bacteria; phylum Pseudomonadota; class Gammaproteobacteria; order Burkholderiales; family Rhodocyclaceae; genus JAEUNX01. The sequence continues at coordinate 470 of JAVEWG010000007.1, forward strand.
AGCGCCCCGGCGCCGGGACCGCCTCCGACCATGAGGGGCAAGCCTGCCGTGATGGGCCTCCGTCCCGATATCTGAAATCGCCGCCATGTTCGAGTTGCCTACCATCACCGACGCGGAATTCGCACGGTTTCAGCGCCTGATCTACGAGATTGCGGGCATTGCCCTCGCCGACACCAAGAAGGTCCTGCTGATGGGCCGTCTGGGGCGGCGCCTCAAGGCCCTGGGACTGCCCTCCTTTGGCGACTATTACCGCTACGTGGATAGCGGCAGCGATCCCGGCGAGCGGCAGACCATGGTGGATCTGCTCACCACCAACGAAACCTATTTTTTCCGCGAGGAAACCCACTTCGATTTCCTGCGGCAGGTGGTGCTACCGCGCCATTCCCCTGGACAGTCCCTGGACGTGTGGAGCGCCGCGGCGTCCACGGGGGAGGAGATCTACACCCTGGCCATGGTGCTGGCCGACGAGCAGGGGGTCGATGGGCCCTGGTCCATCCTTGGTTCGGATATCAGCACCCAGGTGCTGGGGGTCGCCCAGCGGGGCCTCTACCGGATGGATCGGGTGCGGGGGCTGCCCCAGGCCTATCTGCGCAAATATTTCCTGAAAGGGGTCCGCAGCCAGGAAGGTACGATCCTGGTGGCGCCGGAGTTGCGCCGCCATACCCGCTTCATGCAGATCAACCTGAACAAGGCCTTGCCCGCCATCGGCAAATTCCATGTCATCTTCCTGCGTAACGTGATGATCTACTTTGATAACGGCACCAAGCGCGAAGTGGTCGAGCGCATCGTGGACAAGCTGCACCCCGGCGGCTACCTGATCGTGGGCCACTCGGAAAGCCTCAGCGGGATCAACGACACCGTCAAGCTGATCAAACCCACCATTTATCGGTTGCCCGCCTAGCCATGCAGAAAATCAAGGTCATGCTGATCGATGATTCGGCGGTGGTTCGTCAGGTCAACAAGGAAACCCTGGAACGGGAGCCCGACATCCAGGTGATCGGCGCTGCCATGGATCCCCTGTACGCCCTGGAGCGGATGAAGGCCGATTGGCCCGACGTGATGGTGGTGGATATCGAAATGCCCCGCATGGACGGGCTCACCTTTCTGAAGAAGATCATGGCGGAGCATCCGACCCCCGTGGTGATCTGCTCGTCCCTTGCCGAGAAGGGGGCGGCGATGACCATGGAGGCTCTGGCCGCCGGTGCGGTGGCCATCATCACCAAGCCAAAGATGGGGGTAAAGCAGTTCCTCCAGGATTCCGCCAACGATCTGGTTGCCGCCGTGCGCAGTGCCGCCCGGGCCAATGTGCGGCACTTGCGCTTGTCCATGGGCCCCCGCCCGGCCGCGCCGCCGCCCCGGCTGAGCGCCGATGCGTTGCTGGCCGCCCAGACCGCCGGCGACCGGGCGATGGCCACCACCACCGACAAGGTGGTGGCCATCGGCACGTCCACCGGTGGCACCCAGGCCCTGGAGGCGGTGCTGACCCGGCTACCGGCGGTTTGCCCAGGAATCGTCATCGTCCAGCACATGCCGGAGAAGTTCACCGCCCTGTTCGCCGAGCGTCTCAACGGCTTGTGCGCGCTGGCGGTGAAGGAAGCCGCCGATGGCGATCGGGTGCTGTCCGGCCGAGCCCTGATTGCTCCCGGGGGCCGCCACATGCAGCTCAGACGCAGTGGCGCCCAATACTACGTCGAGGTGTCAGAGGGTCCCCTGGTCAACCGCCACAAGCCTTCGGTGGATGTGTTGTTTCGCTCGGTGGCCAGGGTCGCCGGGGCCAACGCCCTGGGGGTGATCATGACCGGCATGGGGGATGACGGGGCGCGGGGGATGAAGGAAATGCATGAGGCCGGTGCCAGGACCGTGGCCGAGGATGAATCCACCTGCGTGGTCTTCGGCATGCCGAAGGTCGCCATCGACCTGGGGGGTGTGGACCGGATCGTGCCGCTACACCGCATCCCGGAGGAAGTGGCCGCTTTCGGGCGCTGATCGCCGATGAAGCGCCTCCCTTCGGTTCAGCCTTCCCCCCATACCCTCCAGGCCAAGGATCTGGAGCGCGTCGCGCTGCACGTGAATCCCGGTGGCTGGTCAGTGCAGCAGGAGCGGCCGATGGCCACCTTGCTGGGTTCCTGCGTCGCGGTCTGCCTCTATGACCCCCATCTCCGCCTGGCCGGCATGAACCATTTCCTGCTGCCCAGCCGGGTGAGCGGCGCCCATGCCTGCGAGGACATCGTACTCAATGGCGATTACGCGATGGAGGTCCTGGTCAACGCCATGCTCCAGCAGGGGGCGAGCAAGGAGCGGCTGGTGGCCAAGGCCTTTGGCGGCGGGACGATCGTCAGTTCCATCCGTATGGCGATCGGCGAGCGCAACAGCGAGTTTGCGCAGCGCTGGCTGGAGCGGGAGGGTTTTCGGCTGGCGGCCAGCGACTTTGGGGGGGCCTGGTCGCGCAAATTGATATTTGATCCAGAGACGGGGGACGTCTTCTGCCGCCGCCAGCCGATCACTCAGTCCGATGCCCGGTCGCTGGTCATCAGGGAGCAGGACTACGAACAGTCGCTGACCGCCCCATCTCCGGGCCAGGGAAAGCGGATCGAGCTGTTTTGATGGGGGTCGGGCCGCCCCATGGCATCAGTCCGGGGACCGGAGGCGGGTCGAATCGGAGCATAATCGTATGCTTGCACCCCAATTGAGGATGGACGACCCGATGTCACATAAAAATGGATCCCAACCCCTTGTGGCTGGCGAGTTGGATAGGCTCGCCCCGATCCGCTATCACACCGAGGTCAAGCCCGAGTGGATCGACTCCAACCAGCATATGAACACGTTCTGCTATCAGACCGTCTTCGACGGAGCCTCGGACCTCTTGTTGCAAACCCTGGATTACAGCGCGGCCTTTCGCCAGCGCAGCCTCCATACCTCCTTCGTGCTGGAGACCCACATGCGCTATCTGCGGGAACTGCTGCTGGGGGATCAGATCGTTGCGGAGGTAAGGCTGGTGGGCGTGGACGACAAACGTTTCCATCTGCTCTACACCCTCAGTCACGTGGCGCAGGCTTACGTGGCCGCGACCTGTGAAGCACTGTTGATCAACGTGGACCAGGCAACGCGCCGGGCAGCCCCCTTCCTGCCGGAGTTGCGGGAGCGGATGGAGCGCCTGCTGCGGGCGCATCAGCAACTGGCACCCATTCCCGGGCCGCGCTTCGTGAAGCTCGCTGGCCCAGGCGCGACTTGATCGCCCCACCAAAGGGCAAGGGCCCGCCCCCGGTTGGGAGCGGGCCCTTGGCGGGCGAGGCTGGAGGCCGTCAGGCCGGGCAGGTCTCCCCCAGGTAAGTCCGGATCAGGCCGAGCAGTTCCTCTTCCTGATAGGGCTTGCCTAGGTAGTGGTTGGCCCCCACCTCCTCGGCATAGCGGCGGTGCTTGTCCGCCAGGCGGGAGGTGATCATTATCACCGGCACCGCTGACAGCCGCTGGTCGGCGCGGATGTTGCGCACCAGGTCGAAGCCGTCCATGCGGGGCATCTCGATGTCCGACAGGATCACGTCGGGCGTGACCTCCAGGAGTTTCTCCAGGGCATCCACCCCGTCCTTGGCGGTGATCACCCGGTAGCCTTCCCGTTCCAGCAGGCGGCCGGTGATCTTGCGCACGGTCAGGGAATCATCCACCACCAGGATGGTGGGCAGGTAGCTGGCGGGCTCCATGGGGATGACGTCCGGCCCCGCCGTCTCCTCGGTTTCCGCCAGATGGCGGCTGGCCAGGGCCACCGGGTTGAGGATCAGGACGATCTCCCCATCCCCCAGCACGGTGGCGCCGGACATGCCGACGATCCGCGCCAGTTGGGGGCCGGCGTTCTTGACCACGATTTCCTGGTTGCCACGCAGGCCGTCTACATGGAGCGCCAGGGTCTGGGCGCCCGCTCGCAGCAGGAGAACCCAGTTGAACTTCTGGATCTCCGGCTGGGTGCGCCGATCCCCCAGCAGGCGGGGCAGGTAGCGATAGCTGAAGCGGGTTCCTTGCCAGTCGGTGTAGCCGTTCGCCCGCAGCAGATCCAGGGCCGCGGGCCGCAGTTCCTGGACCTGGGCCACCATGCTGGAGGGGATGGCATAGGTGCGATGGCCGGCCCGTACCAGCAGGGCCTGGGTGACTGCCAGGGTGAGGGGCAGGTAGATGCGGAAGCGGGTGCCGGCGCCAGGGGTGCTCTGCACGTCGATGCGTCCGCCCACGGCGGCGGTTTCCGCCTTCACCACGTCCATCCCCACCCCCCGGCCGGAGACCGCCGAGAGGTTGCTGGCGGTGGAAAAACCCGGCACGAAGATGAGATTGGTCAGGCGCTTTTCGTCCGCGTCCTCGTCGGGGCCCAGCAGGCCCTGGGCCAGGGCCTTCTGCCGGATCTGCTCGAAGTTCAGGCCGGCCCCGTCATCGGAAAGGTCCAGCACGATTTCGTTGCCTTCCTGGCTGACCGCCAGGGTGATCTGGCCGATTTCCGCCTTGCCGGCGGCCTGGCGGGTCTCCGGGCCTTCGATGCCGTGGGCCACGGCGTTACGCAGGAGGTGCTCCAGGGGGGCGGTCATGTGCTCCAGCACCCCCCGGTCGATTTCGATGGCGCCCCCCCGCAGGTCCAGGTTGGCCCGCCGGCCCAGTTCCTTGGCGCTTTGCCGGATGATCCGGTAGATGCGGTCGGCCAGGCTGTCGAAACGCACCATGCGCACCCGCATCAGGGCTTGCTGGAGGTCCCGGGACAGGCGGGCCTGGCTGCCTACCGCCGCGTCGGCGCCGTCCAGGTTGCGCAGCAGGTTCTGCTGGACGGTGGTCACGTCCCCCACGCTCTCCGCCATCATGCGGGTGAGCTCCTGGAGGCGGGTGTAGCGGTCCATCTCCAGGGGGTCGAAATTCCCGTGGTGGGATTCAGTCTGGGCGATGCGGGACTGCATCTGCACCTCGGCCTGGATCTCCACCTCCCGCAGCTGGTTGCGCAGGCGGATGACGTTTTCGGTGAGATCCAGCAGGGACCGGCGCAGGGTCCGCAGTTCGCCCTCCACCCGGGTGCGGGCGATGCCGATTTCGCCGGCCTCATTGACGAAGCGGTCCACCAGGTCCGCCCGCAGCCGCAGGGTGGCCGCTCCGGCGCTGCCCACTTCGCCCTCGGCGGTATCGATGGCCACCGCCGTGGTGGCCGTCGGGGCTTCTTCCAGGGCACCCACCGCCAGGGCCTGGATCATCTCCCCGGCGCTGTCCATGGCCCCTTCCAGCTCGTCGATCAGGGCTGCTCCCGGGGTTTCGCGGCCGGCTTCCAGGCGGCTTTCCTGTTGATGCAGGAATTCTCCCAGGGCCATGGCGCCGGCCATCCGGGCGCTGCCCTTGAGGGTATGGAGCAGGCGGGCCAGGCCGTCGGGATGGGCGGGGTCGCCGGGGTTGTTGCGCCAGTCGCGCATGACAGCGTTGATCTGGCCCAGGAGCTCCTGCCCCTCCTCCAGGAAGATGGGCAGGAGTTGTTCGTCGATGTCGTCCCGCAGGGCCGGGGCCCCGTGGTCGGCAACCGCTTCGGCCCGGGCCGGGGGGAGTTCCACCACCGGCAGGCTGTCCATGGCCAGGGGCCGGCCTTCGCCCCGGATCAGCTCGAAAGCGCGGATCTCGGCGCTGGGCTGGCGGGCGATGCCGTCCAGTTGTTCCTCCAGCTCAGGCGCGGGAATGGGGAGCTGGCGATCCCCCACCTGGGTGACCATGGCTTCCAGGGTGGCGGCGGCGGTGGACAGGATGTCGGCCTGCTCGGCGCTGGGGGGCTGCTCGCTCTCCAGGAGGCGGCTCTGGGCATGCTCCAGGGCGCGGGCCAGCTGCTGGGCGGCCTCGATGTGGGCGGTGCCGGAAATGCCGGCCAGGGTGTGGGCGGCCCGGACCGCCGGCTCTGGCGGGAACAGGGTGGGATTGATGTGAAGCCGGGCCAATTCCCGGCGCAGGGTGGCCAGGTGCTGACGGGCTTCCCCCAGGTAAAGGTCGTAAAGGGGCCGGGAGATGGTGGCGTTGCCCACCTGGATGGTATCGGCATCCGGCGAGGCGTCGGCCGGTTCGGGTAGCTCCCCGGCGCCGCCGACTGGGCCGACGGCTTCGTCCAGGGCGAAGGCCTCGATGGATTCTTCTTCCTCCAGGGCTTCGGCTGGCACCGCCGGGAGCATGTCCTCCAGGGTTTCAGGGGCCTGCTGGAGCTCCGGTTCCACCAGCTCTTCGTCGAGGCTGAAGGTTTCCAGTTCGAATTCCGGGGTTTGTTCCAACGCCGGGGGGACTGGCTCGGCGGGTAGCTCGGGCAGGTTGAGGTCGAAGTCCAGGTCCAGGGCGCCGAGGTCGAAAGCCGGGGCCGATTCTTCTGGTTGGAGTGCTTCCTCCTCGAGGGCGAGGATTTCCTCGGCCTCCAGGGGTTTTTCATCCAGGGCCTCCGGCAGGGTGAAGGTGTCGGCGCTGGCGGCTGGCCCGGGAGTCAGATCGAATTCCAGGGTTTCAAGGGCGGGAATCTCTGCGGGCAGACCTTCGTCCGGCGGTGGGACGAGCGCCTCTTCCAGGGCCACGGGCAGGATTTCGCCCGTGGCGGACAGGGCCAGCTCGGGGAACTCGAAGGGCTGTTCTTCTTGGGCTGGGGCGGGTCTGCCAGCCTCGGCCTGGGCCAGGGGTTCCTCGATGGGCGTGTCGGACAGGCGCAGACGCTCGGCCTCGGCGGCCATGGCGGAGGCGTTCTTGCTGGTGCTGCCCCCCGCTTCCAGCTGGGCCACCCATTCGGCAAAGAGTTGCTGGGCGGTGCCGATCAGGTGATGCAGCGCTGGGGTGGGGAACCACTCCAGCTGGAGCCAGCGATTGAGGGTCTGCTCCACGGCCCAGGCGGCTTCCCCGAGCTCGGTGAGCCCCACCATGCGGCCACTGCCCTTCAGGGTATGGAAGCCCCGGCGGATGGTGGTGAGGGTTTCCCGGTCGGCCGGATCGGTGCGGGACAGCTCCAGGCTCTCGGTGATGGTGCCCAGCACTTCGTGGGCTTCCTCGATGAAGATGGCCAGCAGCTCGGCGTCCAAGGCGTCCTCTGGCGACGCCATGAGCTGGCGGGTGGCCTCCGACGGCGGGGGGATGGGCGCGGGCGGGGCCTCCTCCAGGTCTTGTTCTTCCGGGGGGAGGATGGGGGCGGCCACGGGGGCGAGCGGTTCGGCGGGGGGAGCGGCTGCCTGGTCCTGGGCCGAGGCCAGATAATCCGCCAGCTTGGCGGGGCCCCGGGTGAGGGCGTTGAGGAAAAAGCCCAGGGCCGAGAGGTGGTGGGCGAGATCTTCGAACTCGCGCTGGTCAGCCGCCCGGCCGCCTTCGGCGAAGCGCCGGATGGTGGTGGCGGCATCCTGGACCAGGGCCTGGGGTGCCGGATCCTCCAGCAGGGTCAGGGCGCCGGAAAGTTGGGCCAGGGGAGCTTCCAGGGCATTGAGCTGGGCGTGGCGGTCTGGCGCCCGGAAGAAGGCGTCCAGCCCCTCTTCCACCTGAGCCAGGGTGGTGAGCATTTCCCGGGCTAGTTGGGCGGTGGCGCTGCGCTCCTCGGCGCGCCGGGCCGCCTCGGTGGCGGCTTCCGATACGGCGGCGGCGGGGGCCCGGCCCGCCATCAGGGCGGCGATCCGTCCTGCGGCATCCTCGACGCGCAGGCCCAGGCCGGTGTTGGCCTGCCCGGGCTCCAGGGCGGAGTCCGCCAGGAGCAGGGCGCTGGCCACTTCCAGGGCAAGGGCTTCGCTTTGCTGCAGGGGATCGCGGCGCAGCCAGGCGGTGCATTCCTGCAGGATCGAGGTCAGGCGGCTGAAGGCCGGGCGCCCCAGGTTGCGGGCCCCTTCGGCCAAGGGCTGAAGGCGGTTCTCGAACTGGGGCAGGGCGGCGGCGCTGCCCTCGCTGAAGCTGTCCCAGGCCTCCCGTGCGCCGCTCAATCCTTCCCGCAGGCTTTTGAGGAGGGGGGGCAGCGGCGTGTCCCGCACCTGGCTATCGGCGGGCGGAAGCAGGCTGCTCAGCCGGTAGGTGTCCCGCACCAGGATCTGGTGGCCGGTGGTGGCGGGATGGGTGGCCAGATGGTGGAGCAGCTCTCGCATCACCTTGTCGCTGGCCAGGGGGGCGCCGGTGAGCAGGCGCCGCATCTGGGCATCCAGACGGGTGCATAGCTTGCGGGCCGCCGGCAGATCCGCCGGGGGGCTGGTCAGCAGGCCGTCGAAGAAGGCCAGGCTGGCCCACCACAGGCCGCGCACCGAGGGGATGGACTGACGGGCTTCGATGCCCGTCACCGCCTCCCGCATTTCCCGCGGCCCTTCCGGGTCGGCGGGGGCCTTGAGCCAGCGCAGCAGGCCCCTTTCGAAGCGGCCCCGCAGGCCTTTGAGGAGCTTGCGTTCGTCCTCGGCGGGCAAGGGAACGGGTTCGGACTCCCGGCGGGGCGGACGCAGGCTGAGGTCGGGGTAGAACAGGTCCGCGGCCGAGCAGTCTTCGGCGTTGCGGCTGGCACCGATTTCCAGATAGAGATTGACCAAGCGCAGGGCTTGGTCCGGGGCGCCATGGCACAGCTCGTCCAGGTAGTTGCCGATGGCCGCCAGGCCGCGCTGGGCCAGGCCCAGGCGCGCTGGGGTGAGGGTTGCGTTGCCCTTGGCGAGATCCGCCAGAAGGCGGTCCAGCCCCTCGGCGAACTGAGCCAGGCCGTCGAGTCCGACGATGGACAGGGCGCCCCGGCACTGATGGAGATGGGTCTGGGCGAACTGCAGGCGGGAAACCGGCTCGCTGGCCTGGCTGGCCTGCTCCAGGGCTTCGGTGGCCCGGCCCAGGGCCAGGTCGATTTCACCCTTGACCCAGTTGAGGGGGCCGAGATCCGGTTGGAGTGCGTCAGTCATGGGCAACCTCGTGCCGTGGGTCAGACCTTGAAGCCGGAGACCGAGCCCTTGAGCTCAACGGCCAGGTCGGCCAGCTGGCCGATGGACACCGCGGTCTGGCGGGTGCCCTGGGTGGTCTGTTCAGTGATGGCGCGGATGTCCTTCATGGATTCCGCCACCCGGATGGCGGTGGCCGCCTGCTGTTCCGTCGCGGTGGAAATCTCCTCGATGAGACGGGCGGTCTCGGTGGACACCTGGCCGATTTCCGCCAGGGCCTGGCCGGCGGCGTCCGACAGTTCGGCGCCGGCCACCACGTCCCGGGTGGCGTTTTCCATGGCGGCCACCGCATCCTGGGTGTCGGTCTGAATAGTCTTGACGATGGCGGCGATCTGCTTGGTGGCTTCGCCAGAGCGCTCCGCCAGGCGCTGCACTTCCTCGGCCACCACGGTGAAGCCCCGGCCCGCCTCGCCGGCCGAGGCGGCCTGGATGGCGGCGTTGAGCGCCAGCACGTTGGTCTGTTCGGTAATGTCGGAGATGAGTTCCACGATCTCGCCGATCTCCTGGGAGGATTCGCCCAGGCGCTTGATGCGCTTGGAGGTTTCCTGAATCTGCTCGCGGATTTCGCTCATGCCGCGGATGGTGTCTTCCACTGCCTCGGCCCCCTTGCGGGCGGCTTCCTGGGAGCGACGGGCCACCTGGGCGGACTGGTGGGCGCGCTGGGAGGAATCGGTCATGGACTGGGCCATGCGGGTCACGGTGGCGCCGGCCTCCTCGATTTCCACGGATTGCCGCTCGGTGGCGGCGATCAGTTCGGTGGAGGTGAGCTGGGCGGATTCGGTGGCGATGGTCACCCGGCTGGCGGCGTCGTTGATCCGGCGCACCAGCACGGAGAGTTCTTCAATGGTGTAGTTCACCGAGTCGGCGATGGCGCCGGTGATGTCTTCGCTGACGGTGGCCCGGATGGTGAGGTCGCCGTCGGCCAGGTCGCCCATTTCGTTCATCAACCGCAGGATCGCCTGCTGGGTCTGGTTGCGTTCGTTTTCGGCGGTGTTGCGCTGTTGTTCGGCGTCCTTGCGGCGATTGGCCAGGTCGTCGTTGTAGATTTTGGCCAGCAGGCCCAGCAGGGTCAGGGCCGCGGCGCCGAGGAGCAGGATCAGGAGGTTGAGGGGGCGGAAAAGGCTGCTTTGATCCCCGAAGGTCTGGGCCACCGCGACGGTCTGGGCCAGCAGGTTGCCGGAGTTCTTGATGATGCGGTGGCCAGCCTGCTTGGCCTGGACCATCAGCTGGATGTTGCTCAGGATGTCGTTGACCGCGTCCAGGGTGTCCCGGCTTTCCGTCTCGAGTTCGCCGAGCTTCGTGCCCACCCCCGCCGGGCTGAGCTGGCCGATGAGCTCCTTCAAGGTATTGACGTCCTTGCCCAGAATGAAGGCCACCTCCGGGTCCACCTCGCTGGCCACCAGCATGGCGTTGGCGTTCTTGGCCAGGCGCTGGGTGAGGGTCACCACCTGGTTGGCCGCCGCCACTTCCCGGGGGCTGGCGCCGCTTTGCAGCTTGAGGGCCGCCACTTGCTCGGCCAGTTCCATCAGGTGGGGGTTCTTGGTGTTGATGGCGGTGACGGAGTCGTTGAGGATCAGCAGGTTGCGCTCCAGTTCCAGCAGGCGCTGGGTGTCCTTCTCGGTTTCGGCCCACCCGGTCTCCAGGGTCTGGAGGTGTTCCGCGGCGTTGGACAGATCAGCCTGGCGGAGGCTTTTGAGCACTGTGGAGAAGTTGTCCTGGCCGCTCTTGAGTTCCAGGAAAGCCTCCGGCAATCCGGTGAGGGTCAGCTGGGCGGCCTTGGGTATCTGCTGGGAAAGGGTCCGCAGTTGACCGGCGCCCGCCACCCAGGTGGTGAGCTGCCCGGCCTGGCGGGACTGATAGACCAGCAAGGCGGCAATCACCACTACCAGCACACCCAGGGCCAGCCCCAGGCGCCGCAGCCGTTGCGCCACCGAGAGCCCCGCGGTGCCAGCCTGATCCTTGGCCGCCGGCGCCGGCGCCGGCTGGGCGGGCGGGGTGACTTCAAGGATGGTGGCGTCTCCCATGTTCTCGGTTTGGGAGGCCTTGCGGCCGAAGAAAAGCCTGGGAAGCTTCAATGCCATGGGCGGAACTCCGTTGGAAACTCGTGCCGTGGAGGAAGGGTTGAGATCAGCTTTCGATGCCTGCTTCAAGGAAGCGCGATTGGTGCAGCAGGGCGGAAATGTTCAGGCGCAGCCAGGGCCGCCCCTGGACGTCCCGCCAGGTGTCTTCAAGCCAGGGCTGAGGGTCCGGGCGGGTGGATTCATCGGGTTCGAAATCGTCCGGGCTGCGCAGGCCCAGGGCGCGGGAGACGAGAATGGCGCTGTTGATGCCATGCTTGGCGCCCATCAGGACCAGCCGGGCATTGCCCAGGGGGGGGGTGGCGGATCCGCCGCACCAGGCGCCGAAATCCACGACCCCATGGAGGGTGCCCCGGACATTGGCCAGGCCCCGGAACCAGCTCTGGGTGAGGGGCACTTCCGCCAAGGGGGGAACAGGCAGGATCTCCCCAGCCTCCTCGAGGGGCAGCAGCCAGTTCTGACCTCCCGCCTCGACCCCCAGGAGGGTGCGCCGGTCGGTGGTGCTGGCCTGGGCCAGACGGCGGGCCAGCCCTTCCTGGAATTCCCGCAGGCTGATTCGTTTGGCCATGGTCCGGCCTCAGCCGATGGCCCGGATGCGGGCGAGCAGGTCTGGCAGGCTCACGGGCTTGACCAGGTAATCGTAGGCACCCTGGCGCATGCCCCAGATCTTGTCGGTCTCAAGCCCCTTGCTGGTACACATGATGATGGGGATGGCGCTGGTGGCGGCCTCCCGGGAAATGGTGCGGGTGGCCTGGTAGCCGTTCATGCCCGGCATGACTACGTCCATCAGGATGAGGTCCGGCTTCTCGGCCTTGCTCTTGGTGATGGCTTCCTCGCCGCTTTCGGCGGTCACCACCTGATAGCCGTGCTTGGTGAGGAACTCGAGAAGGGCGAAGCGTTCGGTGGCGGAGTCGTCAACCACCAGGATCTTTTGGATGGGCATGGTTTTCGTCGGGTCGTGGATCAGGAGGGGTTGGGGGCGTGGGCCGCCACGGCCTTGATGAGACTGTCCTTGGTGAAGGGCTTGGTGAGGTATTCGTCGGAGCCCACCATCTTGCCGCGGGCCCGGTCGAACAGGCCATCCTTGGAGGACAGCATGATCACCGGAATGGCTTTCAGCCGTGGGTTTTTCTTGATCAGGGCGCAGGTCTGGTAGCCATCCAGGCGGGGCATCATGATATCCACGAAGATGACGTCCGGGTGGTGGTCGGCGATCTTGGCCAGGGCGTCGAAGCCGTCCTCGGCCAGCAATACCTGGCAGCCGGCCTGGGCGAGAAAGATTTCGGCGCTGCGCCGGATGGTGTTGCTGTCGTCAATCACCATCACCTTGAGTCCGGTCAGTTCCACTGGCTTTTCCTATCGTTCGTGCCACGGGCGGGAGGCGCCCACGGAAAAACTTTGAATCCGGATAACGGCCGGGAATGCCCCGACTTTAACTATTTGGAATTGATCGCGATCCGGGCCGGCGTGTTCCTCAGACCGCCACCATCTCAAAATCTTCCTTGCGGGCCTGGCACTCGGGACAGGTCCAGTTGGGCGGCAGGTCTTCCCAGCGGGTGCCGGGCGGAATGCCTTCGTCCGGGAGTCCGGCGGCCTCGTCATAGATGAAACCGCAGATGAGGCACATATAGGTCTTGAACTCAGGATCGGACATGGCGGGGCGAGCAGATGAATTGGGTTAAAATCGGCGGAATCTTACCCCATGATGGGGTGCTCCCGATGGCCAGTCCCGCCCGCGCCATGTTCCTTCCCCAGCCTCCCTCGCCCCCCCTCGTGCTGACTTTCGCCGCCTCCGATCCCACGGGTGGTGGTGGTCTGCAAGGGGATCTGCTGACCCTCGCCAGCTTGGGCTGCCACCCCCTTTCGGCGATGACCGGCCTCCTCCTGCGGGATACCGAGGGGGTTGGGGACATTGTGCCCATGGACCCGGAGCTGGTAGCCGACCAGGCCCGCCTGCTGCTGGAGGATATGCCGGTGCGGGCCTTCAAGGTGGGTCTGCTGGCCAGCGTGGAGGGCGTGGCGGCGGTGGCGGAGATCATTTCCGATTACCCCGATATCCCCCTGATCCTGGAATCCGACCTGGCCCGCCCCCTGGCGGGCTGGCCGGGTTTTGACGATTTGATCTCGGCCCACTGCGAACTGCTCCTGTCGCAGTCGGCGGCGGTGGTGCTGGGCCATAACGAGGCCCGCAAGCTCTGCCTGGGCCTGTCCGGCGAGGACGATCTGCCTCCCCAGGCCCTGGCGGAAATCCTCCTGGCCTCCGGTGTGGGACACGTGCTGCTGACCGGTTCGGGACAGCCCGGTCCCCAGGTGGTCAACATGCTTTTCAACGCCAGCGGGGTGGTGCGCGCCGATGCCTGGGAGCGGCTGCCGGAGCGTTTCCTGGGGGCCGGCGGCACCCTTTCGGCGGCTCTGGCTGCTTACCTGGCCCAGGGCATGGAGATGGCCGAGGCCGTCAGGGAAGCCCAGGAATTCACCTGGCAGAGTTTGTCCGCCGCTTTCCGTCCGGGCATGGGCCAGGCCCTGCCCAACCGATTCTTCTGGCTGAAGTCCTGTGAATAGGGGCGCGGTGGGGGACCCTTACGTCCGTGGGCGGCCCGCCCCCGACGCTTCGCCTGCAGAATGGTTTGAAAGGGGAAACGATGCATCCGGCCGCTGAAGGCAAGCGCCTGCGGGGTCTCTACCTGGTCACCCCCGACTGGATCGACACCTCGCGCCTGGAGGCCGCGGTGGCCGCCGCCCTAGTGGGGCGCCCTGCTCTCATCCAGTACCGCAACAAGCTCGCCGACCCCGCCACCCGGCGGCATCAGGCCGTTCGCCTGCTGGCCCTGTGCCGGGCAGCCGGAGTGCCCCTGGTGGTCAACGACAGCCTGGAGCTGGCCCTGGAAGTCGGTGCCGACGGCTTGCACATCGGCCGGGAGGATGGGGATCCGGCGCCGATCCGGGCGGCCTTGGGGCCGGATCGGCTGCTGGGAGTTTCCTGCTACGACGAGTTGAGCCGGGGCAAGGCGGGGTGGGCCGCCGGTGCCGACTATGTGGCCTTTGGCGCCCTGTTCCCTTCGACCACCAAGCCGGCGGCGACCCGGGCGCCCCTGGGGCTGCTGGGCCAGGCCCGGGCCGAGCTGCCCTGCTCGCTGGCGGGCATCGGCGGCATCACCCTGGACAACGCACCCCGGGCGGTGGCGGCCGGGGCTGATTTGCTGGCGGTGATCAGCGACGTTTTTTCCGCGCCCGACCCGGCGGCCCGCGCAGCCGCCTACCGGGCCCTGTTCGAACCCGACGGCGGGCCGTCGGCCTGAGGCCGGTGGCTGCGCCGTTTTCCTGAGGAAGCTGTTGATGAGCCGCAACGAAGAACTCTTTGCCCGCGCCCAGCGCACCATTCCCGGTGGGGTGAATTCCCCGGTACGGGCCTTCCGCTCGGTGGGGGGCACGCCCCGCTTCATCGCCCGGGCCGAGGGGCCCCGGGTGTGGGACGTGGATGGCAAGGGCTACCTGGACTACGTGGGCTCCTGGGGCCCCGCCATCACTGGCCATGCCCATCCGGAGATCGTCCGGGCGGTGCAGGAGGCTGCTACCCGGGGCTTGTCCTTCGGGGCGCCCTCGGAAGGGGAGGTGGAGATGGCCGAGCTGTTGTGCGAGCGCCTGCCGGGCATGGAGATGGTGCGCCTGGTGAGCTCCGGCACCGAAGCCACCATGAGCGCCATCCGTCTGGCCCGGGGATTCACCGGGCGGGACGCCATCGTCAAGTTCGAGGGCTGCTATCACGGCCACGCCGACAGCCTGCTGGTGAAGGCCGGTTCTGGGGCGCTGACCTTCGGCAATCCCTCCTCTGGCGGGGTGCCGGCGGATTTCGCCAAGCACACCATCGTGCTGGACTACAACGACAGCCAGCAGGTGGAGGATCTGTTCAAGGCCCGGGGTTCGGAGATCGCGGCGGTGATCGTGGAGCCGGTGGCGGGCAACATGAACCTGGTGATGCCCCGGGGGGATTTCCTCCCCACCCTGCGCCGGCTGTGCAGCCAGCATGGGGCGGTGCTGATCTTCGACGAAGTGATGACGGGTTTCCGGGTCGGGCCCCGGGGCGTGCAGGGCTTGCTGGGCATCCAGCCCGACCTCACCACCCTGGGCAAGGTGATCGGCGGCGGCATGCCGGTGGGGGCCTTCGGTGGGCGGCGGGAAATCATGGAAAAGATTGCCCCCCTGGGCCCGGTGTACCAGGCAGGTACCCTTTCCGGGAGCCCGGTGGCGGTGGCGGCGGGGCTGGCGTCCTTGCGTCTGGTGGGGGCGCCCCGCTTTTATGAACAGCTGGAGATCCGCACCCGCCAGCTGGTGGAAGGCCTGCTGGCGGCGGCGGTGGGTGCCGGGGTGATGTTCAGCGCCCAGTCGGTGGGGGGCATGTTCGGGCTCTACTTCGCCGAGCATTGTCCCGAGACCTACGGCGACGTGATGGCCGCCGACAAGGAGATGTTCAACCGCTTCTTCCACGCCATGCTGGATGCCGGCCACTATTTCGCGCCGTCGGCCTTCGAGGCGGGCTTCGTGTCGGCGGCCCACGGCGAGGCGGAAATCCGCGAGACCCTGGCGGCGGCGGCCAAGGTGTTTGCCGCCTTGCGCTGAAAATCGGCGCTGCAAACGGACAACGGCGACCCGCGGGTCGCCGTTGTCGTGTGGAGCCAGCTTAGCCGCGGCGGCGCAAACCCAGCAGCCCCGCCAGGCCCAGGCCGGTGAGGGCCAGGGAGCCCGGTTCCGGTACCGAGGCGGCGGGAGCGGCAGCCGGTGGCGGATCCAGGGTGATGACGTCGTTGGCGCAGAGCATGGTCCATTGGATGTTGAAGGCCTGGGTCGGGCCGTCGGGTCCCCACTGGCCGCCGAAGACATCCACGGGGATTTCCAGCTCATAGACCCAGTGGCTGCCCCCCAGGGTGCCCATGTTGCCCACGGCCGAATTGGCGATCTTGAGATTGGCCTGGCCTACCCAATCGCCGCCATGGACCGCAGTGACATAGGGCGACGGGGTTTGGGCGGTGGCCAGCACGCCCGGAGCGCTCCACAGCCCCACGTCCCAATCCCCGTTGCCAGTGGCCACCACGCTGCCCAGGTCGAAGCCGTTGCGGAAGGCGGTGAGGATGCCGAAGTCCCAGCTGCCGTCCTTGCCGAAATCGATGGCGAAATCGCCTCGGGCATATTTGTTGGCCGCGGGATTCTGCTTGGTCTTGGGGTCGTGGCCGGTGACCAGGGCTACGTATAGGTGGCTGCTGTCGAAGCTCAGGTAGAGGGCCTCGGCATCATAGGCCTGGCCACCGTAGCCGGGGCTCAGGAAGGTGTTGGGGTTGCCGTTCTGATCCGCCACCACGGCGAGGATGCCGCTGCTGGGTGTCCAGTCGCTGGCGCTACCGGTCTGGTGCAGGCCCCAGTCGTTGAGATTGCCGTCGATGGTGAAGGCTTGGACCGTCAGGGGCAGAGCCAGGCTGGCGGTAGTCAGGAGGGGCAACAGAATGGGTTTCATGAAAATCCGCTCACATACGGTTTGGTTGAGCGGATTGTCCTGCTAAAGGGGAGTCGGCCGAGGCCAACTCCGTCACAGCTGGCGTTGTTTGATTTGGCGTGGCCCGAAGGGCTTACATCAGGAGCAGGGTGGCCAGTCCCAGGAAGATGAAGAAGCCGCCGGAGTCGGTCAGGGCGGTGATCATCACCGAGCCGCCTACCGCCGGGTCGGCGCCGAAACGTTCCCGCAGCATGGGGATGATCACCCCGGCGGTGGCCGCCAGGAGCAGATTGAGGGTCATGGCGGCGGTCATCACCAGGCCCAGGGACGCGCTGCCGTAGAGCCACCAAGCCAGCAGGCCCAGCAGCCCGCCCCACAACACCCCGTTGATGAGGGCGACCCCCAGCTCCTTCTTGAGCAGGCGCTGGAGGGCGTCGTGCTGGATCTGGCCGGTGGCGATGGCCCGCACGATCATGGTGATGGTCTGGTTGCCTGAGTTGCCGCCGATACCGGCCACGATGGGCATCAGGGCCGCCAGGGCCACCAGTTTTTCGATGGAGCCCTCGAACAGCCCGATCACCCGGGAGGCCACGAAAGCGGTGACCAGGTTGGCCGCCAGCCAGGACCAGCGGTTCTTCACCGAGTCCCACACCGAGGCGAAGATGTCTTCCCCTTCCTTCAGGCCGGCGTGGCTGAGGATTTCGGCGTCCGATTCCTCCCGGATGTAGTCCACCACGTCCACCACGGTGAGGCGGCCGATGACCCGCTTTTCCTTGTCGATCACCGGGGCGGAGATCAGGTCGTAGCGCTGGAAGGCCTGGGCAGCGTCGTCGGCGTCATCTTCCGGTTCGAAGCTGACGATCTCGATGCTCATCAGCTCCGAGACTTCTTTCTCCGGGTCGTTGATGAGGAGGGTTTCCAGGCTCAGGATGCCTTTGAGGTGCTCGTCCCGGTCCACCACGAAGAGCTTGTCGGTGTGGTCGGGCAGTTCGTCGAAGCGGCGCAGGTAGCGCAGCACCACTTCCAGGGTCACGTCTTCCCGCACCGTGACCATGTCGAAGTCCATCAGGGCCCCCACCGAGTCCTCCGGGTAGGACATGGCGGCCCGCAGCTGCTCCCGCTCTTCAGTGGGCAGGGAGGCAAATACATCCTGGATGACCGCTGCCGGCAGGTCCGGGGCCAGATCCGCCAGCTCGTCGGCGTCCAGGCTCTCGGCCGCCGCCTTGAGCTCCTCCGGCGCCATGGTCTCGATGAGGGATTCCCGCACCGCATCGGAGACTTCCAGCAGGATTTCCCCGTCCCGCTCAGCCTTGACCAGATCCCAGACGAACAGGCGCTCCTCCAGGGGCAGCGCCTCCAGGATGAAGGCAATGTCCGCCGGGTGGAGGCTGTCGAGCTTGTGGTGCAGCTCGGCGGTGTGTTGCTTGTGCACCAGGTTTTCCACCAGTTCGTGGCGGGGCATGTCCTGGCGGTGGACGAGGTTCTCCACCAGCCGATGGCGGCTGAGCAGGGCCTGGACGTCGCGCAGGTGCTGCTGCACGTCATCCGGGTGGAGGTTCTCTTCCTGGGTCATGGGCGAACGGGGGCGGTTCGGCGGGAAGGCGCAATTCTACGGACTTAACCCGAGGGGCGCGACCCCGCCCGGATTAAGTTTTGAGATGAATCAGAAGGCCCTCAGGGGGCCTGGGAATAGCCCATTCGCCCCTCGATGCGGGCGGCATGGGCGGCCAGGCGGGGGCCATACTGGCGCTCGTACTTGCGGGGGTTGGGTAGCATCACCGCCAGCCGGGCAGCCTGGCTTGGGCCGAGCTGGGCCGCTGGGACGTTGTAGTAGCGGCGGGCGGCGGCCTCGCAGCCGAAGATGCCATTGCCCCACTCCACCACGTTGAGATACACCTCCAGGATCCGGCGCTTGCTCCACACCGCCTCGATCATGAGGGTGATCACCGCTTCTTCGGCCTTGCGCAGGTAGCTCTTGCTGGGGGACAGGAACAGGTTCTTGGCCAGTTGCTGGCTGATGGTGGAGCCCCCTGCCACCGCCCGGCCCTTCTTCTCGTTCTTTTCCAGGGCCTTCTGGATGCCTTCCCAGTCGAAGCCCTCGTGGTCCACGAAACGGTCGTCCTCGGCGGCGATCACCGCCCGTTTCAGATGGATCGAAATGCGCTCGTAGGGCACCCACTGGTGGCGCAGGCTGGCCTCGGGATTCTTCGCCCGCAGTTCTTCCAGGCGTAGGGCCATGAAGCGGGTCTCGGAGGGATTGAACCAGGTCCACCCCAGCACCCAGGCGAACACCCACAGGTGCCAGGCCACCACCATCAGGACCAGGGCCGCCAGGAGGCGGGTGAGCCAGCGCCGGGGTGGGCTCAAGGGGCGCGGCCTTCCCGCAGGGCCGCCAGCACCGCCGCGGTGTCCGGACGGACGCCGCGCCATAGCTGGAAGCTCTCGGCGGCTTGTTCCACCAGCATGCCCAGGCCATCGGCCAGGCGGGCGGCGCCATCGGCCCGGGCGGCGGCCAGGAAGGGGGTGTCCCCCTTGCCGTACATCATGTCGTAGGCCAGGGCACCGGGGGCGTGGAGGCCGGGGGGAACGGCCGGGGCGGCGTCTCCCAGGCTGGCGGAAGTGGCGTTGATGACCACATCGAAATGCTGGCCGGCCAGATCGGCAAAGCTGCTGGCGGAGAGGGCGCAGGCCCCGGCGTCCGGGGCGAACCGGCGGGCCAGGCCCTCGGCCTTGTCCTGGCTGCGGTTGGCGATCACCAGGCGGGCCGGTTTTTCGCCCAGAAGGGGCAGTACCGCCCCCCGGGCGGCGCCGCCGGCCCCCAAGAGGAGGATGGCGCGTCCCGCCAGGGGGCAGCCCAGGTTGGCGGTGAGATCTCGCACCAGGCCGGCGCCATCGGTGTTGTCGCCGAGGATGGTGCCGTCGGGCTGGAAGGCCAGGGTATTCACCGCTCCGGCGGCTTCTGCCCGGGGGCTGCGGGTGGTAGCCAGGGCGTGGGCTTCCAGCTTGAAGGGGACAGTGACGTTCAGGCCCCGCCCGCCGGCCCGGCGGAAGTCCTCAACCGTGGCGGCAAAGCCGTCCAGAGGCGCCAGCAGGGCTTCGTAGTTCAGGGTCTGGCCGGTCTGGCGGGCGAAGGCGGCGTGGATCAGGGGCGACTTGCTGTGGGCAACGGGGTTGCCGATGACGGCGTAGCGGTCCATGGGGAGGCTGGCTTATTGGGATGCGCGCATCTGGTCGCCCTGGGTGAAGCTCCAGGTGCGGGTGATCTCGATCACGTCGGTGTCCCGCCGGATGTCCGGCGGAAAGGGCGCGTAGGGGGCCGCCAGCATGACGATCCGCCTGGCCGCTTCGTCCAGTACCGGCTGGCCGGAGGGGCGGTTGATCTCCACGTCCACCACGCTGCCGTCGGCCCGGATGATTACGGTCAGGACCAGGTTGCCGTAGGTGCGGCCCCGGGCCGCTTCCGGGTAGTTGAGGGTGCCGATGCGCTCGATCTTCTGGCGCCAGTCTTCCACGTATTGGGCGAAGCGGTATTCGCTGGTGCGGGAGCCGATGAATTTTTTGCGGGGCAGCTGGGCGAACTCCCTCAGGCTCTTGTCGATGGTGGCGTCCATGCGGGCCATGGCGGCGGCGCTGTCCATCAGGTCGTAGCCGGACAGAGGGGTGGGGGCCGGGCTGGGGTGCTCCTGACGTGGTTCGGAGCGCAGGCTGGCGGGCGCCGGCTCTTTGCGGGTGAGGGCCTCCTGGCGGCGGGCGGGGTTGTCCACGGCGCGACGGCGGGCCTGCTGGAGGGAATCCCCCTCCTGGGGGATGTCCTGGGGGGGCAAGGGGGTGCTGGGGCGGGCCTCGCCCTCCACATTGCCGCCCCCGTCCAGATTGGCCTGGGCCAGGGCTTCGGCCTGCTCGGGGGCCTTGGGGTGGCGGGCGTTGACCAGTACCACCTCCAGGCCCTTGTCGGGCTGGCGCTCCAGGCGGAATTCCGGGAAGCGGAAGTGGATGGTCAGCAGCAGGGCGTGGAGCGCCACGGAAACCCCGACGGCCAGGCCCAGGCGGCGTTCCGGCGTCCACCGCCGCCGCACGACCACCGCCCCCGGGTGGGCCGGAGCGGGGGAGCGGGGGAGCGAAGAGGATTGGGCCGCCATCGCCGGCATGTTACTCCTCGGACTCCTCACCTTCGACAGGCGCGGCGACCGGTTCAGCGATGGTCTCCAGGTAGCGGGCGGCCAGTTCCAGATCCACGTAGTCGCAGCCTTCCACCGACAGGCGCACCCGGGCGCCGGAGGGCTGGGGTGGCAGGGACGAGAGCTTGAAGATGAAGGGCACGTCTTCCAGGCGCACCAGGTTTTCCCGCAGCACCTTGGCGGTGGTGTGGGCCAGGCCTTCCCGGCGCAGCCAGCGCAGGCACCAGTAGCGTTCCATCTGGCGCTGGAAGTCGGCGTAGGCGGCGTAGGTGAGTTCGAAGTCCCGCAGGGCCGCCATCAGTTCGGCGGAGCGGGGCGGGAAGGGGGCTTGGGCTTCCCGCAGCACGCTGATGAGCTGCCACTGATTCACCAGGTCCACGTATCGCCGCAGGGGCGAGCTGGACCAGGCGTAGCAGTCCACCCCCAGGCCTTCGTGGGGGGCCGCCACGGTGGTCATGCGCACCTTGCCGCCAGTCTGGGCCCGGTACAGGCCGGGCACGCCCTTTTCGTCCAGCAGCTTGCCCCAGGTGGAGTTGGCCACAATCATCAATTCGGCCACCAGCTTGTCCAGGGGGGAGCCCCGTTTTCGGCGGACGATGGTGACGTCCCCCGGGCCCTCGGGGGTTTCCACCGACCAGTCCACGTAGTAGCTGTAGTCCAGCAGGTTCTGGTTGGCGGCAGGTTTCCCCCGGCCGGCTTCCAGTACGTTGGACAGCTCCCACAGCAGGGTCAGCTCGGTCTTCCAGGGGAAGTCCGGGCCGCCGTTGGCCAGGGTTTCCTCGTTGAACACCGGTTCCACGTCGTGGTGGCGCAGGTTGGCCACCACCGGCACGCTCTCGATGCGGGACCCGGCGCCGGCGATGGACAGGTCCGGATTCACCGACAGGTACAGGGACAGGGCTGGGCAGTCCCGCCCGGCGGCCAGGGTGAAGCGCTCCACCACCCCGTCCGGGAGCATGGTGATCTTGTTGCCGGGCATGTAGACCGTAGACAGGCGCCGCCGGGCGATGGCGTCCAGGGGGTCGCCGGGGGCGATGCCCAGGCCCGGCGCGGCGATATGGATGCCGACGGTCCAGCCGCCGCCGGCGCGGGGGCTCACCGAGAAGGCGTCGTCGATCTCGGTGGTGGTGGCGTCGTCGATGGAAAAGGCCGCCACTTCCGCCCGGGGCAGGTCGGCAGGGGTGTTGGGCAGGTCCACTGCGGGGAAGGCGGTGCCCTCCGGGAAGTGCTCGAACAGGAAGCGATTGAAGTGGTAATCGTAACTGGAGCCCAGGGCGCCGCACTGGAGCAGCAGGCGCGGGGCCGACAGGCCGGCCTCGCCACAGGCGGCCTCCAGGGCTTTGACCTCCAGGCGGTTGCGGTCGGGCCGGTAGAGGAGCTGATCCACCATGCCGGAGAGTTCCGCCGGCAGGCGCCCGGCCAGAAGCTCGTCCCGCATCCGCTCCACCGCTGCGGCCTGAAGGCGCTTCTTTTCCAGACCGGCCAGGGCCGCCTGGAGGATCTCCGGCGGGGCCTTGCGGAAGCGCCCCCGGCCCTTGCGGTGGAACCAGATGGGGGCGGCATGCAGACGCAGCAGCAGGCCGGCCGACTCCACGGTGTTGGGGGAGCGGCCATGGTATTCGGCGGCCAGTTCGGCAAAGCCGAATTCCTCGTCGCCACAGACTTCCCACAGAAATTCGGTGTCCAGCCCCTCGGCCTCGGCTTCGGCGGCCTCCAGCAGGTGGTGGGCCGCTGGCTCCTTGAAGCGCATCAGGACGTGGGCGGACTTGAGCTTGAGGCGCTTGCCGTGGGTGGTTTCCACTTGCAGGGAAGCGTCGGTTTCGCTGAGCACGGTACCGGCCTTGAAGGCCCCGTCCTCTTCAAAAAGCACGAACATTGGGAAGGTCGTCGGGAGTGAATCGGCGGAGTGTACTGGATTACGGGGCGGGAGCCAGCAGTCCGGCAAAGACCAGGACGGGGTCCAGGTAGTCGGACCAGCGGGTGAAACCGTGGTCGCCCCCGGGCAGCACCGTCTGGCGGGCGCCGGCGTACTTGGCCACCGCGTCCCGGTAGTCCAGCACCTCGTCGCCGGTTTCCGCCAGCAGCCAGAAATTTTCCGGGCGGGTGAGGGTCGGTACTTCCAGGGCCCGCAGTTGGGCGATGTGGTCGGCGGTGAAGTCGAAGTGCTCGCCGGTATACAGATTGGTCTGGGGCCCCAGGTAGCGTTCCAGGGACAGGGGGGCGAGCACCGACGGGTTGATCAGTACCGCCTTGAGGTCGTGGCGCTGAGCCAGCCAGGTGGCGTAGTAGCCCCCCAGGGAGCTGCCCACCAGGGTGGGTGGTGGCCCGTCGGCCCGGCGGAGGCTGGCGATCTGTGCCTCCAGCATGGCGATGGCGGCCTGGGCCGATACCGGCAGCTGGGGGCACCAGAAGGATTCCGCCAGGCCCAGCTCGGCCATCCGGGCGGCCAGGGCGCGGGCCTTGGTGGAGGCCGGCGCGGAGCGGAAGCCGTGGAGGTAGAGGATCACGAACCCGGGTCCATCAGTGGGCAGTCCATTCCACCAGGTCCAGCTGCCAGGTGGCCAGCACCACGATGCCGAAGGCGATCCGGTACCAGGCGAATAGGGTGAAGTCGTGGTGGGAGATGTAGCGCAGCAGCCAGCGCACGCACAGGAAGGCGGAGATGAAAGCGGAAATGAAGCCCACCACCCACATCCCCAGGTCGTCCAGGTTGAGCAGCGCCCGCTCTTTGTAGAGGCTGTAGGCCGTGGCGGCAAACAGGGTGGGGATGGCCAGGAAGAAGGAAAATTCCGTGGCGGCCTTGCGGGACAGGCCGAACAGGAGGCCGCCGATGATGGTGGCGCCGGAGCGGGAGGTGCCGGGGATCAGGGCGAAAGCTTGGGCCAGCCCGAGCTTGAGGGCGTCGGACGGCGTCATGTCGTCCACCGAGTGGGTGCGGATGCGGTGCTCGCGGCGCTCAGCCCACAGAATCACGATGGCGCCCACGATGAAGGCGATGGCCACCGGGACCGGGCGGAACAGGTGGGCCTCGATGGATTTCTTGAACAGCAGGCCCAGGATCGCCAGGGGCAGGAAGGCAATGGCCAGATTGAGCACCAGCCGGTTGGCCAGCCTGTCCCGCCCCAGTCCCCGGAAGGTCTGGCCGATCCGGGTCCGGTATTCCCAGCACACCGCCAGGATGGCGCCGGACTGGATCACGATCTCGAAGAGCTTGCCCCGCGCGTCGTTGAAACCGAGCAGGTCGCCGGCCAGGATCAGGTGGCCGGTACTGGAGATGGGCAGGAATTCGGTGAGGCCTTCGACGACGCCGAGGATCAGGGCCTTGAAGAGCAGCAGGGGTTCCATGGTGGGCGGGGCGAGGACGGGCCGCCATTATAGGCTGGGGGTGGGGTGCTCCGTGACATCCTCCCTCAAGGAGTCGGGGGCGCTTCCGATATAGGATCGAATCGAATCGTTTCCCAGCCTTTTCCCGATGCTGAAAAAAATCCCCGTCAGCCGCTTGCGTCCTGGCATGTACATCCACGAAATGTGTGGCGACTGGATGTCCCATCCCTTCTGGCGCAGCCAGTTCCTCCTCAAGTCGGGGGAGGACCTGGAGCGCATCCGGGCCTCGGGCATCCGGGAGGTCTATATCGACACGAGCCGGGGTCTGGATGACAAGGCGGGGCGGGCCGCGGCCGAGGTGCGCCAGGAGGTGGAACGGGAACTGGTGGCCGCCATGGAGGCCGGATCGGCCCCCGAGTTGAAGGTCACCGTGGCCGAGGAAATCAATCGGGCCCGTACCGTCCATGCCCAGGCCCACAAAGTGGTGCGCAACATGATGCAGGACGTGCGCCTGGGCAAGGCGGTGTCCCTGGAGGACGTGGAGCCGGTGGTGGAGGCCATCACTGGCTCGGTGCTGCGCAACAGCGGCGCCCTCATCGGCTTGGTGGGCATCAAGAACAAGGACGACTACACCTTCCTCCACTCGGTGAGCGTGTGTACCTTGTTGGTGGCTTTCGGCCGCTCCCTGGGGGTGGCGGGGGATGGCCTGCGGGAGCTGGGAATCGGGGGCCTGCTCCATGATGTGGGCAAGATGAAGGTGCCCGACGAGGTGCTGAACAAGCCCGGGCGCCTGACCGACGCCGAGTTCGATCTCATCAAGCGGCATCCGGGGGATGGCCACGCCATTTTGCTGGATACCCCGGGGGTGGGGGATATTCCCCTGGACATCACCCGCCATCACCACGAGCGCTTGGACGGTAGCGGCTATCCGGACCGCCTCGCTGGCGACGCCATCACCCGCCATGCCCGCATGGCGGCGATCGTGGATGTGTACGACGCCATCACCGCCGACCGCTGCTACCACAAGGGCATGGCCGCTACCGAGGCGCTGCGCAAGATGTGGGAGTGGAGCAAGGATCACTTCGATCACGCCCTGTTGCAGGCCTTCATGCGCTGCGTGGGGATCTATCCGGTGGGTAGCCTGGTGCGGCTGGAGTCCGGTCGGCTCGGGGTGGTGGTGGAACAGAACGAAGGCAGTCTGCTGGCCCCTCGGGTGCGGGTGTTCTTCAGTACCCGTTCCAAGGCCCATATTCCGCCGGAGCTGGTGGATTTGTCCCGCGGCCTGGGGGCTGGCGGCGGCGACAAGATCGTGTCGAGCGAGAATCCAGAAGTGTGGAAGGTGGATCCCCAGCGCTTTCTGACGGTGGGTTAGGGCGCGTTGCCATTCGCCCCGAAGGCCCGCGCCAGCCGCGCCCGGGATTGCCGGCGGGCCGTAGCAAAGCCGCCAAAGCCTGTTGTATGATTCGAAACATCAGTACGGTAGCGTATGGTGCCGTGCTTCGCGGCGAGGGCTGATCCCGCCTACCGCGAGACCGATCTCTCCCTGCGATACCCTCGCACTTCTGCCCCCGCCGGGCCACAAGTCTGGCGGGGCGATTTTTTTCAGGCGGAGGCCCGGGGGTTTTCCCCGTCCAGGGGCGTCTGGTGGTGACGCTCGGGGGGGGTGGGGAGGCGGCCCAGAGCGGCACGGCTGCTCAGAATGTGAGCACGCATGGCGGCTTCTGCCCCAGGTGCGTCGTGCTTGACCAGGCAGGCCAGGATGTGACGATGGTCTCCCAGGGATTCCTCCAGCCGTCCCTCGGGAACGAGGGAGTGCTGGCGGGACAGGCGCACCACCTGGCGCAGATCCCCGATGGCCTGGGTCATCCGGCGGTTGTCGGTGATCTCCAGCAGCCGGCGGTGGAAAACCTGGTTGGTTTCGAAGAAGGCGTCGATGTCCCGGGCGGCGGCGGCGGCCTCCAGCCTGGCGTGGAGAGCTTGCAGCTCCGCGAGTTCCGCCCCGCTGGCATGGGTGGCGCAATGGGCGGCGCACTGCCCTTCCAGCAGGGCCATGATGGCGTAGACCTCGTCCAGGTCCCGCTCGGAGACTTCCGTCACGTAACAGCCGCGCCGGGGCTTGAGGGTCACCAGGCCCTCCGAGGCCAGCACCTTGAGGGCTTCCCGCAGGGGGGTGCGGGAGATGCCGTACTCGCCAGCGATGGACTGTTCGTCCAGCCAGCTGCCTGGGAGCAGGTCATGGGAAAGGATGCGCTGACGCAATCTTTCGGCCACTTCCTGGTAGAGGGCGAGGGGCTCGATACGGCCTGGCGTCATGGAACGGCCCGTTCCGGGGTGGCGGTTGCATGCATAATTATGGATAAAGTATTATCCGTTTTCTTATAAGTCAAGCTCGCCAGCCGTGTGTCCGGATCATGTTGCGGGCATGGTGCGGTGCGGCCCGGTGGCGGGCCAGGCTTGCGAGGGTTTGGCCGCCGTGCCACGATCAAAACTTTGCCGCGAACGCGGTCGTCAGCCATTAGGGAGAAGGAACGATGTCCAACGCCAAGGGGCCGGATTTTGCCAAGGTTGGGATGGAGGCCTGGGTCAAGGCCGCGGCCAAGAGCGCGCCAGGGGGAAATGCCGATAAGCTGAACTGGGTCACCCCCGAGGGCATCACCGTCAAACCCTTGTATACAGCGGCGGACGCGGCGGACCTGCCCTATGCCGACACCCTGCCCGGTTTTGCCCCCTATGTGCGAGGCCCCCAGGCCACCATGTACGCAGTCAAGCCGTGGACCATCCGCCAGTACGCCGGCTTCTCCACCGCCGAGGAGTCCAATGCCTTCTACCGCAAGGCGCTTGCCGCTGGCGGTCAGGGCATTTCGGTGGCCTTCGACCTGGCCACTCACCGGGGTTACGACTCGGACAATCCCCGGGTGGTGGGGGACGTGGGCAAGGCCGGGGTGGCCATCGATTCCGTGGAGGACATGAAGATCCTCTTCGACGGCATTCCCCTGGACAAAGTGTCCGTCTCCATGACCATGAATGGCGCCGTGCTGCCCATCCTGGCGGGCTACATCGTGGCCGCCGAGGAGCAGGGGGTGAGCCGGGAGCAGCTGGCCGGGACCATCCAGAACGACATCCTCAAGGAGTTCATGGTCCGCAACACCTATATCTACCCGCCGACGCCGTCCATGAAGATCATCGCCGACATCTTCCAGTACACGTCGGACCATATGCCCAAGTTCAACTCCATTTCCATTTCTGGCTATCACATCCAGGAAGCGGGGGCGAACCAGGCCATCGAACTGGCCTTCACCCTGGCGGACGGCATGGAGTACGTGCGCACCGGCATCAAGGCCGGCATGGACGTGGATACCTTCGCCGGCCGCCTGTCCTTTTTCTGGGCGGTGGGGATGAACTTCTACCTGGAAATCGCCAAGATGCGGGCGGCCCGCCTCTTGTGGTGGCGGATCATGACGGGCTTTAATGCCAAGAGCCCCAAGTCCCTGATGCTGCGCACCCACAGCCAGACTTCCGGCTGGTCCCTGACCGAGCAGGATCCCTACAACAACATCGTCCGCACCACCATCGAGGCCATGGCGGCGGTCTTCGGCGGCACCCAGTCCCTGCACACCAACGCCCTGGACGAAGCCATCGCCCTGCCCACCGAATTCTCTTCCCGCATCGCCCGCAACACCCAGCTCATCATCCAGGAAGAAACCCATATCTGTAACGTGGTGGATCCCTGGGCCGGCTCCTACATGATGGAAAAGCTCACCCAGGACATGGCCGACAAGGCCTGGGCCCTGATCGAGGAGATCGAGGCCATGGGGGGCATGACCAAGGCGGTGGAGTCCGGCTGGGCCAAGATGAAGGTGGAGGAATGCGCCGCCGAGAAGCAGGCCCGCATCGACGCCGGTCAGGACGTGATCGTCGGGGTGAACAAGTACAAGCTGGCCAAGGAAGATCCCCTCGAGATCCTGGATATCGACAACCACGTGGTGCGGGAAGCCCAGGTGGAGCGCCTGGGCCGGATCCGCGCCCTGCGGGACCAGGCCAAGGTGGATGGGGCCCTGGCGGCCCTCACCGAATGTGCCAGGACCGGCCAGGGCAACCTGCTGGAACTCACCGTCAACGCCATTCGCCTGCGGGCCACGGTGGGCGAGGTGTCCGATGCCCTGGAGGTGGTCTTCGGCCGCTATCGGGCCAACCCCCAGGCGGTTTCCGGGGTGTATGCCGCGGTGGCGGAAGGCCAGGAAGACTGGAAGGAACTGAAGGCCGAGATCGAGGCCTTCATTGCCGAGGAAGGGCGTCGCCCCCGGGTGATGATCGCCAAGCTGGGCCAGGACGGCCACGACCGGGGCGCCAAGGTGGTGGCCTCGGCCTTCGCCGACCTGGGTTTCGACATCGACATCGGTCCCCTCTTCCAGACTCCCGAGGAGGCTGCCCGCCACGCCGTGGAAAACGACGTGCATGCCGTGGGCTGCTCCAGCCTGGCCGCCGGCCACAAGACTCTGGTGCCGGCCATCATCAAGGCCCTCAAGGATCTGGGCGCCGATGACATCATCGTCTTCGTGGGCGGGGTGATCCCGGCCCAGGACTACGACGCCCTCTACGCCGCTGGCGCCAAGGGCATCTTCGGTCCGGGCACGCCGATCCCTACTTCCGCCCGGGAAGTGCTCAAGCAGATCCGGGCCGCCCGCAAGGCCTGATGCTCCTCACCAGCCGGCCCCTTGCGGGGGTCGGCTGACCCGCTTCCGCTCCCGAGCATGAACATGCCTGTTGATCGACCCCAGTTAGCCCCCGCCGACCAGGCCCTGGTGGACGGGGTGCTGGCGCGTCAGTTGCGGCCCCTGGCCAAGGCCATCACCTTGATCGAATCCCGCCGGCCGGACCATCGCCAGCGGGCCCACCGGGTGCTGGAGGCCTTGCTGCCCCACACGGGCGGGGCGATCCGGGTGGGGATTTCCGGGGTGCCGGGGGTGGGTAAATCCACCTTCATTGAAGCCCTGGGAATCCACCTGATCGAGCAGGGGCTGCGGGTGGCGGTGCTGGCGGTGGATCCCTCGTCTACCCTGACGGGCGGCTCCATCCTGGGTGACAAGACCCGCATGGAGTTGCTTTCCCAGCGGCCGGAGGCCTTCATCCGCCCCAGCCCCTCGGCGGGCAGCCTGGGGGGCGTGGCCGAAAAGACCCGGGAGGCCATGCTCCTGTGCGAAGCCTCGGGCTTTGACGTGATCATCATCGAGACCGTGGGGGTGGGCCAGTCGGAGACCGCCGTGGCGGGGATGACCGACATTTTCTGTCTGCTCCAGCTGCCCAACGCCGGCGACGATCTTCAGGCCATCAAGAAGGGGATCATGGAGATTGCCGATCTCATCGTGATCAACAAGGCGGACATCGACGCCGCCGCGGCCACCCGGGCCAAGGCCCAGATGCTCTCGGCGCTCCACATGCTGCGGCCGGCCAGCCTCAACTGGAAGGTGCCGGTGCTGACCCTGTCGGCGCTCCAGAAACAGGGAGTGGCCGACTTCTGGGCGGAGGTGGTGCGCTACCGGGATACCCTCTCCGCCACCGGGGAGTTCGCCGCCAAGCGGCGCCACCAGGCCCAGGCCTGGATGTGGGAATTGATCGACCAAGGGTTGCGCCAGCGTTTCCGGAGCCACCCCGGGGTGCAGGAGGCCCTGCCCGGCCTGTCCGAGGCGGTGGAGGCGGGGGCGACCACCCCATCGGCGGCGGCCGACCGGCTGCTGGCGTATTTAGGTTAGGCGCCCTGCCGGGCGCCTGAGACGAGTTTCAATCGGAGGCATTTATGCACGACATCATCCACGAGCTGGAGAAAAGACGGGAAGCGGCGCGCTTTGGCGGCGGCCAGAAGCGGATCGACAGTCAGCACGCCAAGGGCAAGCTCACCGCCCGGGAGCGTCTCGAGCTGCTCCTTGACGAAGGCAGTTTCGAAGAGTGGGACATGTTCAAGATGCACCGCTGCACCGACTTCGACATGGCTGACGAGCAGGTGCCTGGCGACGGGGTGGTGACCGGCTATGGCACCATCAGCGGCCGCCTGGTGTTCGTGTTCAGCCAGGACTTCACGGTGTTCGGCGGCTCCCTGTCGGAGACCCACGCCGAGAAGATCTGCAAGATCATGGATCACGCCATGAAGGTCGGCGCCCCGGTGATCGGCCTCAACGATTCGGGGGGCGCCCGGATCCAGGAAGGGGTCGCGGCCCTGGGGGGCTACGCCGACGTGTTCCAGCGCAACGTGATGGCCTCCGGGGTGATTCCCCAGATCAGCGTGATCATGGGGCCGTGTGCTGGCGGGGCGGTGTACTCCCCCTCCATGACCGACTTCATCTTCATGGTGAAGGACTCCTCCTACATGTTCGTGACCGGTCCCGACGTGGTGAAGACCGTGACCCACGAGGAAGTCACCGCCGAGGAACTGGGGGGCGCCATCACCCACACCACCAAGTCCGGGGTGGCGGACCTGTCCTTCGAAAACGACGTGGAGGCGCTGATGATGACGCGCCGCCTGTTCAACTACCTGCCCCTGTCCAACCGGGAAAAGCCGCCGGTGCGGCCCACCGCCGATAGCGCCGAGCGGCTGGAAATGTCCCTGGACACCCTGGTGCCGGACAATCCCAATCAGCCCTATGACATGAAGGAGCTGATCCTAAAGGTGATGGATGACGGAGATTTCTTCGAGATCCAGCCCGATTATGCCAAGAACATCGTGATCGGCCTGGGGCGCATGGAAGGCTCCACCGTGGGCATCGTGGCCAACCAGCCCCTGGTGCTGGCCGGCTGCCTGGACATCAAGTCCGCCATCAAGGCCGCCCGCTTCGTGCGTTTCTGCGATGCCTTCAACATCCCGGTGGTCACCTTCGTGGACGTGCCCGGCTTCATGCCCGGTACCAGCCAGGAATACGGCGGCATCATCAAGCACGGCGCCAAGCTGCTCTATGCCTACGCCGAGTGCACCGTGCCCAAGGTCACCGTGATCACACGCAAGGCCTACGGCGGCGCCTACGACGTGATGAGTTCCAAGCACCTGCGGGGCGACGTGAACCTGGCCTGGCCCTCCGCCGAAATCGCGGTGATGGGCCCCAAGGGCGCGGTGGAAATCATCTTCCGGGAAGACAAGAACGACCCGGCCAAGCTGGCGGCCCGGGAAGCCGAGTACAAGGCCAAGTTCGCCAACCCCTTCGTGGCCAGCGCCCGGGGCTTCATCGACGACGTGATCCAGCCCCACGAGACCAGGAAGCGCATCTGCCGCAGCCTGGCCATGCTCAAGGATAAGCAGCTCGACAACCCGTGGCGCAAGCACGGCAACATTCCGCTGTAAGCGTCAGGGAGGAAACAACAACATGTTCGACAAGATTCTGATCGCAAACCGGGGGGAAATCGCCTGCCGGGTCATCAAGACCGCCCGCAAGATGGGCATCAAGACCGTCGCCGTCCATTCCGAGGCGGACAAGGACGCCCTTCACGTGGAACTGGCCGACGAGGCCGTGTGCATCGGGCCGGCCCCCTCCAAGGAATCCTACCTGGTGATGGACAAGATCATCGCCGCCTGCAAACAGACCGGCGCCCAGGCGGTTCATCCCGGCTATGGCTTCCTGTCGGAGAACGAGGAGTTCTCCCGCCGTCTGGAAGAGGAAGGCATCGTCTTCATCGGCCCCAAGCACTACTCGGTGGCCAAGATGGGGGACAAGATCGAGTCCAAGAAGCTGGCCAAGGCGGCTGGCGTCAACACCATCCCGGGTTACAACGATGCCATCGCCGGTCCCGAGCAGGCGGTGGAGATCGCCAAGGGCATCGGCTACCCGGTGATGATCAAGGCCTCCGCCGGCGGCGGAGGCAAGGGTCTGCGGGTAGCCTTCAATGACCAGGAGGCCTTCGAAGGCTTCGCGTCCTGCCAGAACGAAGCCCGCAACAGCTTCGGCGACGACCGGGTGTTCATCGAGAAGTTCGTGGAGGAACCCCGCCACATCGAAATCCAGATCCTGGCGGACGCCCACGGCAATACGGTGTACCTCCACGAGCGGGAGTGCTCCATCCAGCGCCGCCACCAGAAGGTGATCGAAGAAGCGCCCTCTCCCTTCCTGGACCCGGCCACCCGCAAGGCCATGGGGGAGCAGGCGGTGGCCCTGGCCAAGGCGGTGAACTATCAGTCCGCCGGCACCGTGGAATTCGTGGTGGGCAAGGACAAGTCCTTCTACTTCCTGGAGATGAACACCCGTCTTCAGGTGGAACACCCGGTCACCGAATACATCACGGGCCTGGATCTGGTGGAGCAGATGATCCGGGTCGCCGCCGGCGAGAAGCTGTCCTTCAAGCAGGAGGACATCAAGATGAACGGCTGGGCCATGGAATGCCGGATCAATGCGGAAGATCCCTTCCGGGGCTTCCTGCCCTCCACCGGCCGTCTGGTGCGCTTCCAGCCACCGGTGGCGACGGAAAGCGTGCGGGTGGATACCGGCGTCTATGACGGCGGCGAGATCTCCATGTTCTACGATTCCATGATCGCCAAGCTGATCACCCACGGCGCCACCCGGGATCAGGCCATCGAGCGGATGCGGGAGGCCCTCAACGCCTTCGTGATTCGCGGCATCAGCTCCAACATCCCGTTCCAGGCCGCCCTGATGCAGCACCCCCGCTTCGTGGCCGGCAACTTCACCACCGCCTTCATCGCCGAGGAGTACCCCCAGGGCTTCGACTCTTCCATGGTGCCCCACGACGATCCGGCCATGCTGGTGGCGGTGGCGGGCTTCGTCCATCGGGCCTACCTGACCCGGGCATCCCAGATCGTGGGCCAGCTGCCCGGCCATGAATTCAAGGTGGGCGAGAATTTCGTGGTCCTGATGGGCGAGGCTTCCCATCCCATCCACGTGGTGGGCCATGGGGAGGGGGCCCGGGTCAGCTACAACGGCGAGACCTACGACGTGGTCTCCGACTGGAAGTTCTATAGTCCCTTGATGCACGGCACCATCAATGGCCAGCCCTACGTCATGCAGGCGGAGCGGGTCGGCCTGAAGTACCGTCTGATGCATTGGGGCACCCTGGCCGAAGTGGAAGTGGTCACCGCCCGGGCCGCCGAGCTGATGACCCTGATGCCCGTGAAGGCCGCCCCAGACCTGTCCAAATTCCTGCTCTCGCCCATGCCTGGCCTGCTGCGGGATATCGCCGTGGCGGTGGGCCAGGAGGTCAAGGCCGGCGAGAAGCTGGCGGTGATCGAGGCCATGAAGATGGAGAACGTCCTCAAGGCCGAGCGGGACTGCAAGGTCAAGAAGGTGGTGGCCAGCGTGGGCGCCAGCCTGTCGGTGGACGAGGTGATCATCGAGTTCGAATGATCACTGGCCCCGCCGCCCCGGCCGGGGTGGCGGTACCCGCCCCAGGGCCCGCGCAAGCGGGCTTTTTTCATCCTGAATACTCCCCCGGACTTGCCGCGTCGCCCTTCTGGTGAAGGGCGTTGCTTGCCGACCCCGTTGTTTTCCTCCCTGCTCTCCGTGCCTGCGTGGTTCAACGGAGTTTTTGGATGCATGGGTTCAGGGCTGGTCAGAAGCCGGGGGGTGCCCGAGGCACACCCGAAAGCAGGCCCCGCCCCCGGGCAGGTTGCGGGCCTCGATGGTGCCGCCGTGGCGCTCCACGATCCGCCTTACGGTGGCTAGGCCGATGCCGCTACCTTCGGTGCCCCGGGCCGTAGACAGGCGGGAGAAGGGCTGGAACAGGTTGGCCGCTTCGTTCTCGGGAATGCCGACGCCATTGTCCCGGACCTCGAAGCAGCCCGGCCGCGGCGGCTGGTCCGGCACCAGGCTGACCCGGGCGTGGGCCTGGTGCCGGCAGAATTTCGCGGCGTTGGAAAGCAGATTGGCGATGAGGCAGGCCAGCAGGGTCGGGTCGCCACGGACTCTCAGTCCAGGTTCGCAATGGAACCGGACAGCCTGCACCGAGGCGTCCTCGCTGATGAGCTGGGCCCAGGCCTCCTGGGCAAGTTCGCTGAGGTCCACGTCCTGGGCTTCCAGGGGTGCCCGGGCGGCCCGGGCGAGGGATAGGACACCCTCGATGAGGGCTTCCTGGCGGAGGCTGGCCTTGCGGATGCGCCCGACCAGCTGGCGGGCTTCGGCTTGCTGGCCCAGGATCAGGGCTTCTTCCAGGAGATGGGCATAGCCGGCCACGTGGCGCACCGGCGCCTTCAGGTCGTGGGCGACGGAGTAGGAAAAGGCTTCCAGTTCCCGATTGGCGTGCTCCAGTTCGCGGCTGCGCTCGGCCAGACGGTCCTCCACCCGCCGGCGGGCCGCCACTTCCTTGCGCAAGCGGCGATTGCCCAGGGCGCTGGCCAGCAGCATGGCGGCCAGGAACAGGAAGACCGGGAGCAGGCTCCGGGCCAGGTTTCCCGCCGCGATGCCGGGCTGGTACTGGGTGTCCAGCCAGCGGCTGCGGGCGATGGCCAGTTCCTCCGGGGACAGGCTTTCCAGGGCCCGTTGCAGGATGCTCGCCAGCAAGGGGGCCTGGCGGCTGACCGCCAGGTAGAGTTCGCTGTCACCGTCGGGAATGTGGCCGGCGATGAAAAGTTTGCCCAGGTAGCGCTGCTGGATCAGGCGATTGACGGCGTGGAGGTTGCCGATGGCCGCGTCCGCCCGGCCCTGGGCCACCGCGTCGAGGGCGTCCTCCTGGTGGGGCGTGGCGATCAGTTGGACCGCCGGATAGGCCGCCTGAATCCGGGGGGTGAGGAAATGGTCCTTGAGCAAGGCCAGGCGCTTGCCCCGCAGTTCTCCCAGATCCCAGATCTGCCCTTCCCCATCCCGGGATACCACTACCGTGGGGGCGGCCAGGTAGGGGCCCACGAAAAGGAGCTGATCATTCCGGTCCGGTGTCCGGGCGCTGGCCACCAGCACGTCCAGTTCGCCCTGGCGGGCCTGGCGCAGGATGTCGCCCCACGCGCCACCCCGTTCATCCACCGCCAGCCCGGCCATGTCCCGCAGGTGGCGGAATAGCTGGAGGGCGTAGCCGTCGCCCTGGCCATTGGCGGCCTTGTAGCTAAGGGGGTAGAAGGCCTCGTCGTAGCCTGCCCGGATCGGACCGTGGGCCAGCAGCCAGGCCTGCTCCTCGGGGGTGAGGCTGAAGCCGGCGGGATTGCCAGGGGCCGGCGGTGGCGGGCCCGCCACGGGTCCCTGGGCCGCCATGGCCTTGGAGAGGATGGCGTGGAGGATGGGCTGATCCTGGCGTACCGCCATGGCCATGCCGGACAGATCCCCCTCGAAGCGGCGCCGCACCCGGAGGTCTTGCAGGGGGGGCCGCCCGAGGTACTGGGCCACGGCGGCTTCCATGCCCAGATAGGCATCGGCGTGGCCCCCCGCCACCGCCTGCAGGGCGGTTTCGGTGCCATCGGTGAGGACCAGCTGGGCCTTGGGCCGGGTGCGCCGCAGGATCTCTTCCGAGGCATGGCCCCGCTCCACCGCAATCCGCACACCCGCCAGGTCGAAGGGGAGGGTAACCGGCGGGGTGAGCTGGCGCGTCACCAGCACCGCCGGAGAATGGAGATAGGCGCCGGTGAAGCGGAACAGCCGCTTCCGGGATTCGGTAGGGGTCAGGGCCGGGATGAGGTCGATCCCGCCGTCCCTCAGGGCGGTGAGCACCCCGTCGAAATTGTCCAGTCGCCGGTGCTGGAAACGGAGACCGGCGTGGGTTTCCAGGGCGGCTAGATATTGGCCCACCGGGCCGGTGGGGTGGCCCTGGGGATCCCAGCCATAATAGGGCGGGAAGTCCGGGCCATTGCCCACAATGATGACGGGGTGGACGTCGAGCCAGGCCTGTTCTTCCTGGGTGAGGGTGCTGCGAAAGGCGGAGGGCTGGCCCTCCCCGGCGGCCCGGGCCAACTCGGCGCCGAACCAGGCAAGCAGGGCCAGCAGCAGGATCAAAAAGGGATGCCCAGGGCGGCCGTGCATGCGCTCCTCCAGATGGCTTGTGGGCGGACCTGGAAGCTGGGGATGACCCGTGCCGGCCCGATTTATGGTTCCATCATAGATCAGGCCCGCTTCGGGGTGGGCCGGGTCGGCCCTATGGGGGCTCGCCGATGATCAGCCAGCCAGGCGGGCGAAGGCGTCCACCACTTCCGGCGGGGCCTGGACCAGCTCGATCAGGACCCCTTCGCCACCGATGGGGGCGTCGTCGCTGCCCCGGGGGTGGAGGAAGCAGATGTCGAAGCCCGCCGCGCCCTTGCGGATGCCGCCGGGGGCGAAACGCACGCCCTGGGCGCCGAGCCATTCCACGCACTTGGGCAGGTCGTCGATCCACAGGCCCACGTGGTTCAAGGGGGTGGTGTGTACCGCCGGCTTCTTTTCCGGGTCCAGGGGTTGCATCAGGTCCACTTCCACCTTGAAGGGGCCCTTGCCCATGGCGCAGATGTCTTCGTCCACGTTTTCTTTTTCGGAAACGAAGTTGCCCGTGACTTCCAGGCCCAGCATGTCCACCCAGAGGGTCTTGAGCTTGTCCTTGCTGGGGCCGCCGATGGCGATCTGCTGGACGCCCAGCACCTTGAAGGGTCGTGTGGTCATGGCGATTCTTCCTGAAAAAAGCGGGATTTTACCCGCCCGGCGTGGTGGGCCCTAGTGGCAGATGGTTTGCCCGCCCACCGGGGTGCAGATCTGGCGCTGGCCGTCGGCGGTTTCGATCATGGTGGAGTCCCCCAGCTTGCCCACCGCCCGGCTGCCGGCGGGCAGGCTCAAGGCGTGGACCCTCAGGGCGGGGTCTTCGGCCACGATCAGGGTATTGCCCCGGCGGATATAGACCCGGCCGTCGGAGCCGATGAGGGTGCCGCGGTCCACCTGGCGATAGATCCGGCCATTGATTTCCTGGGTGGGATAGCCCTGGGCAAGGCTGGCGCCGGCGGGCAGGAGCAGGGCCAGGAGGGGAAGGATTAAGCGCATGGAGGTTTCCTTGGAGGCTTGAAAGGCGGTTTTGGATCGCGGAGGGTTGCGGATAGCAGACCCTAATCCCAGCTCACGCTGGCGGCGAACAGGTAGCCCGCTCCATAGACAGTCTTGATGAGGCGGGGGTCCTGGGGGTCGTCGTCGAGCTTGCGGCGCAGGCGGGAGATGCGCACGTCGATGCTGCGATCGAAGGCGGCGCCTTCCCGTTCGCCCACCAGCTCTTCCCGGGTCAGGATGCGGCGGGGGTGGCGCAGCAAGGTGGTGAGGAGGGCCGCCTCGGCCGCCGACAGACCCTGTTCCCGGCCGTCCCGGGCGATGAGGCTGTGGCGGGAGGGGTCGAAGGTCCAGTTGCCGAAGCGGGCTACGGTGGGGACTGGCTGGGCGGGGGTTTCGAGGGGCGCAATGGTCCGCTGGTAGCGGCGCAGGATGGAGCGGACCCGGGCCACCAGTTCCCGTGGTTCGAAGGGCTTGGTGAGGTAATCGTCGGCGCCGAGCTCCAGGCCCTCCACCCGGTCGGTCAGGTGGTTGCGGCCGGTGAGGATCATCACCGCGCAGGGGGCGATGCGCTGGAGTTCCCGCAGGACCTGGAGGCCGTCCATGTCCGGCAGGCCCAGGTCGATGATGCACAGGTCGGGGCTGGTTTGCAGGGCCCGGGCCAGGAAGGCTTTGCCGGTGGGAAGGGTCTCGGAGTGGAAAGCGTATTCCGCCAGGGTGCGGGCGATGAGCGCGCCGATGTCGGGGTCGTCCTCCAGGACCAGGATGGGGGGCGTGGGTGGGTTCATTCTGTCGAGTCAGGGTGGGTCAACAGCAGGTGGTTGAGGGCGTGCTCCAGGGCGGCTCGGGCGAAGGGCTTGCGCAGGACCGGGATATCTTCCGGCGCCTCTTGGTCAGCGTAGCCGGTGATCAGCAGGATCGGCAAGGCAGGGCGCAGGACCTGGCTCTGGCGGGCCAGTTCCCGGCCGTCCATGCCGCCGGGCATCACCGTGTCGGAAACCAGGATGCCGATGTCCGGCAGGATCTGGAGCAGGTCCAGGGCTTCCAGCCCGTTGCTGGCTTCGATGACCGGATGACCCAGTTCCACCAGCTGCTGGCGGATGACCCGGCGCACCTCGGGTTCGTCTTCCACGAGCAGTACCGGCAACTGGGCCGCTGGGATGCCGCCGGGGGTCGCTGACAGGGGGGGCGCGGGTTCCGGTGGTGGGGGGGTGGCGGGCAGGACGAAGGAGACGGTGGTGCCCCGCCCTGGCTGGCTCTGGATTTCAATGTTGCCGCCGGATTGGCGCACGAAGCCATACACCATGGACAGGCCCAGGCCGCTGCCCGAGCCAAAGGGCTTGGTGGTGAAGAAGGGTTCAAAGACCCGGGGCTGGAGGGCCGGCTCGATGCCCAACCCGGTATCCGATACTTCCACCAGCACGTATTCCCCCGGGGTTAGCTGGCCCCGCTTGGCCCGCCAGGCATCCAGGTGGATGGGCTGGGCCGAGATGGTCAGGTCGCCCCCCTCGGGCATGGCGTCCCGGGCGTTGAGGGCCAGGTTGAGGAGGGTGTTTTCCAGGGGGTGGGGGTCCACCAGGGCATGCAGGGGCTGCGCCGGCAGCACCGTGCGCAGGTGGATGGCACCCCCCAGGGAGCGGGACAGCAGGGCGGTCATGTTGCTCACCAGGGCGCCCACTTCCACGGCGCAGGGCTCCAGGGCCTGGCCCCGGGAGAAGGTCAGCAGGCGCCGGATCAGCTCGGCCCCCCGCTGGGCGGCCTGGAGCGCGGGGGTCACGTAGCCGCCGGCCGGATCGCCCGGGGCGAGCTTTTCGTCCAGGGAGGCCAGGTTGCCGATGATGATGGTCAGCAGGTTGTTGAAGTCATGGGCCAGGCCGCCTGTCAGTTGGCCCACCGCTTCCATCTTTTGCGCCTGGATCAGGGCGGCCTGGCTGGCCTTTTGCTCGGTGATGTCGATGGACAGGACGAAGAAGCCCCGCACGCTGCCATCTTCCGAGAGCTCCGGGACCACCGCGCTGCGGGCATGGACGGTGCGCCCCTCGGTGTTGCGGCGGGCGTATTCATAGACCGTGCGCTGGCCGGTGGCGGCCTCTCGCTGATGGGGCTGGACCTGGCGATAGGCGTCGGGCCCCAGGACTTCGGCCACCGTGCGGCCGACGATGTTTTCCTTGGTCAGGCCAAACCATTCGGCGTAGCCGCGATTGGCGAAGAGGTAGCGTTCGTCGGCGCTGCAGTAGCAGATGAGGGCCGGGATCGCGTCCATGATGAGAGCCAGCCGCTCCTCGCTGCGGGCCAGGCGGCTATTGACCGCGGCCAGTTCGGCCTTGGCCTGGAGCAGATCCAGGTTGGCGCTTTCCAGTTCCCGGGTGCGGGCTCGCACCCGTTCCTCCAGCTCGGTGTTCTGGCGCTTGATCAGGCGCTCGAAGCCCCGCTGGGCGGTGATGTCGGTCCATAGGGAAACGAAGCCCAGGCCCGGCATGGGGACTTCCCGCACGGCGAGGATCTGGCCGTTGGGGCGCACCCGCTCCAGGGAGTGGGCTTGCCGGGCGCGGATCGGGGCCATGCGGGTTGCCACCAGCTCATCCACCAGGCCCGGGCCGTATTCCCCCCGTTCGGCGTTGAAGCGGATGAATGCCTCGAAGGGCACGCCGCTCCGGACCAGGGACTCGGGCAGATCCAGCAGCCGCAGCAGGGCCGTGTTCCAGGTGAGCAGGCGGGCGCCGCCGTCGAATACCGCCACCGCCTGGTCCAGCAGATCCAGGCCGGCCAGCAGCAGGTCGTAATGGCGCGATTCCAGCGGGCCGCTGGCGGGCGGGGGGGGCGAGGAGGCGGATCGGGAGGGCATCGGGTGCTTGCTATCGGTGACGAGGTACTGGGGCGCGGGGCGGACGGGGCGGGGCCCGGCGCCATGGGCAGGTGCAGCATAGTCCAACTTGGCCATGCCTTGGGCGTCTTGGGTGGTGTCGGGCCGGGGCCCGGCACGGGGCGCGGGAATCCCTGGGGGTACCGGCAATCCAATCAGGGTCAGGGCTCCCAGAAGCATGGCCAGTTTGGCCCAGGGCTTCTACCATGGAGTCCAGTCCAGCGTCAGGATGTCGAGGAGGAATCCATGACCGCCCGTCAGCTTAGCCCCTATAAGCCACGGCACAAGGTTCGCCTGGTGACGGCGACGGCCCTGTTCGATGGTCACGACGCCACCATCAATGTCATGCGGCGGATCCTTCAGGCCAGCGGCTGCGAGGTGATTCACCTGGGCCACAACCGGTCGGTGGGGGAGATCGTCCATGCCGCCTTGCAGGAAGACGCCCAGGGCATCGCCGTCACTTCCTACCAGGGCGGACACGTCGAATTCTTCAAATACATGCTCGACCTGCTGCGGGACGCGGGCGGTGCCCACATCAAGGTCTTTGGCGGCGGTGGTGGCGTGATCGTGCCGGCGGAGATCCGGGAACTCCAGGCCTACGGGGTGACCCGCCTCTACGCGCCGGAAGACGGGGCCCGCCTCGGGCTCCAGGGGATGATCAACGACTTGATCCAGCAGGCGGACTTCGATCTCACCCAGGGGGCGCCCCAAACCGCCGCCGAGATCCTCCAGCGCCTGGCCGTCGGCGATCGCCCCGCCCGCCGGCGCCACCTGGCGCGGAGCATCACTGCCCTGGAAAACGGCGTCTGGGGCGACGAATTCAAGCAGGCCTTGAGGGCGGCCGCGGCCCCGGTCCGGACCCCGGTCCTGGGCATCACCGGCACCGGTGGAGCCGGCAAGAGCTCCCTGGCCGACGAGCTGGTGCGTCGCTTCCGCCTGGATCAGGAAGACGCCCTCAGGCTGGCCCTCGTCTCCATCGACCCCACCCGCCGGCGCAGCGGCGGCGCGCTGCTGGGGGACCGCATCCGCATGAACGCCATCGAGCACCCGAACATCTTCATGCGCTCCCTGGCCACCCGGGCCGCCGGCTCGGAAGTCAGCGCCGCCTTGCCCGAGGTGATTGCCGCCTGCAAGCTGGCGGACTTCGACCTGATCATCGTGGAAACCTCCGGCATCGGCCAGGGCGACGCGGCCATCGTGCCCTTGGTGGACCTGTCCCTTTATGTGATGACGCCGGAATTCGGCGCCGCCAGCCAGCTTGAAAAGATCGACATGCTGGATTTCGCCGATTTCGTTGCCATCAACAAGTTCGACCGCCAGGGCGCCGAGGACGCCCTGCGGGACGTAGCCAAGCAGTACCAGCGCAACCATGGGCTGTTCTCCACCCCGGTCCATGAGATGCCGGTGTTCGGCACCATGGCGGCCCGTTTCAATGACGACGGCGTGACCGCGCTGTACCAGGCGATCTTGCCGAAGCTGGTGGACAAGGGGCTGCCGGTCCAGGGCGGCAGGCTGCCCCGGGTCGCGGTGCGAACCTCTTCCCGGGGCTGCGCCATCGTGCCGGCCCAGCGTAGCCGCTACCTGGCCGAGATCGCCGACACCCTCCGCGACTACCATCGGCAGGCCGAGGAGCAAGCCCGTCTGGCCCGGGAGCGCCAGGCCCTGAGGATCGCCCAGGCGCTGTTCGCCGAGCGCGGCAAGGATGGGGGCGCCTTTGACGAACTGATCACCTGGAAGGAGGGGGCGCTCTCCCCGGCGGCGAAGGCGCTGCTGGAGGCCTGGCCCGCCACCCAGGCCCTCTACGCCGGTGACGAAGACGTGGCCCACGGCCTCCGGCTCACCAGCCTATCCCTCTCCGGCAGCAGGATCCCCAAGGTGGCCCTACCCCGTTTCGAGGATGAAGGGGAAATCCTGAAATTCCTGATGAAGGAGAACCTGCCCGGCGCCTTCCCCTACACCGCCGGGGTGTTCCCCTTCAAGCGCGAGGGCGAGGAGCCCACCCGGATGTTCGCCGGGGAGGGGGATGCTTTGCGCACCAACCGCCGCTTCCAGCAGGTTTCCGAAGGGATGCCGGCCCATCGGCTATCCACCGCCTTCGACTCGGTGACCCTCTACGGCTGCGACCCCGATCCGCGCCCGGACATCTACGGCAAGATCGGCAACGCCGGCGTTTCCATCGCCACCCTGGACGACATGCAGGCCCTTTTCGAGGGCTTTGACCTGTGCGCCCCCGCCACCTCGGTGTCCATGACCATCAACGGCCCGGCCCCGGTGATCCTGGCCATGTTCTTCAACACCGCCATCGATCAGCAGGTGGCCCGTTTCAGGGCCGACCGACAGCGGGAGCCCTCCGGCGAGGAATACCTGGAAATCAAGGCCGCTACCCTGGCGGCGGTGCGGGGCACGGTTCAGGCGGACATCCTCAAGGAGGACCAGGGCCAGAACACCTGCATCTTTTCCACCGAGTTTGCCCTGAAAATGATGGGGGACATCCAGGCCTACTTCGTGGACCATCGGGTGCGCAACTTTTACTCGGTTTCCATCTCCGGCTACCACATCGCCGAAGCCGGGGCGAATCCCATCAGCCAGTTGGCCTTTACCCTGGCCAATGCCTTTACGTATGTGGAATCCTATCTGGCCCGGGGTATGAGGATCGACGATTTCGCACCCAACCTCAGTTTCTTTTTTTCCAACGGCATGGACCCGGAATACACGGTCATCGGCCGGGTGGCCCGCCGCATCTGGGCGGTGGCCATGAAGCACAAGTACGGCGCCCAGGAGCGCAGCCAGAAGTTGAAATATCACATCCAGACCTCGGGCCGCTCCCTCCACGCCCAGGAGATGCACTTCAACGACATCCGCACCACCCTGCAGGCCCTCATCGCCATCTACGACAACTGCAATTCCCTGCACACCAACGCCTTTGACGAAGCGATCACCACCCCAACCCCGGATTCGCTACGCCGGGCCATGGCGATCCAACTCATCATCAACCGGGAATGGGGCCTGGCCAGGAACGAGAATCCTAACCAGGGCGCCTTCATCATTGACGTTCTTACCGATCTGGTGGAAGAGGCCGTGCTCAAGGAGTTCGAGGCCATCAGCGCCCGGGGCGGGGTGCTGGGTGCCATGGAAACCGGCTACCAGCGGGGCAGGATCCAGGAGGAATCGCTGATCTACGAGCGCCGCAAGCACGACGGGAGCTACCCGATCATCGGCGTCAATACCTTCCTCAACCCGGAGGGGCAGGTGACGCCGGATATCGAACTGGCCCGCTCCAGCGAGGAAGAGAAGCAAAGCCAGCTGCGGCGCCTGGCCGATTTCCAGGCTCGCCACCGGGAGGCCGCCCCGGCGGCCTTGGCCACCCTCAAGCAGACCGTGATCGACAACGGCAACGTCTTCGCGGTGCTGATGGATGGGGTCCGGGTCTGCTCCCTGGGGCAGATCACCCGTGCCTTGTACGAGGTGGGCGGCCAGTACCGGCGCGGCATGTGAGGGGTCTGCGGATACTCCGGATGGTAGGGCGGGTCAATAGACCCTAAGGTGGCGGCATGAATACGGTTTTATTGCTGCTGCCCGATTTTGCCCTGATTTTTCTGGGGGCTGCCCTGCGGCGTTTCGGTGGGTTGGGGGATGGCTTCTGGGTGGGGCTGGAACGCTTGGTGTACTTCGTGCTGTTCCCCGCCTTGCTTTTCCTCGCCTTGGCCCGGACGCGCATTGACTGGCTGGGGATGATGCCCCTGGCCGCTACCGGGGCCGCCACCCTGGGCGCGGGATTGGTGCTGGGATGCCTGGTGCGCCCCCTGGCCGGCCTGTCCCCCATGGGCTTCGCTTCCCGGTTGCAGTGCGCTTTCCGCTTCAATACCTATGTGGGCATGGCGGTGGTCGGCAAGGTCCATGGCGCGGCGGGGGT
>JAVEWG010000007.1:44224-45635 GCA_034004685.1 Rhodocyclaceae bacterium
TCCGGGGCATTGCCGCCGCCGGGCTGCCCCATCATGTTCCAGGGCCACAGGGCCGCCGCCGAGGCAAAGGGGTTGGCCATGCCCTCCCCCTGCTTTTGCTCGCTCATGGCCCGGATGGCCACCAGGGTGGCCCGCTGGACTTCCAGCCCCTGAATGGTCATCTGGAGCATGTTGAGATTGACCTTGAGCCAGCCTTCCACCGCCTTCATGTCCTTGATGCGGCGGTCCAGCTCATCCACGTCCAGGGTGGGGGTGACCATCCCGGGGAGCGAGAAGCCCATGTTCCCCCACATGCCCTGGAGGAACTCCATGGGATCCTGGGGTGCGTTGTTGTGGGACATGGCGATGATCCTCCTTCAGGGGACGGGTGGGCCGATCATACCCCAGGGCCCCGGGCCCCGGCGTCGGGGGCCTGTCAGGTCGGCTGGCGCCCGGCCAGCAGGCGGTTGAGGAGAGCACGCAGCTTGGCTGGGCGCACCGGCTTGTGGAGCAGCACCAGCCCTTCGTCCTGGGCCAGGCGCAGGGTGTCCGAGCCGGTATCGCCGCTGATCAGAATGGCCGGCAGGTTCGGGTTGTAACGATTGCGTACCCCCCGGATGACGTCGATGCCGTTGCGGCTGCCTTGCAGGCGGAAATCGCTGACCACCACTTCGGGCGTCACTCCCCGGGTGGAGAGCTCCATCAGCAGGTTGTCCAGGCCGGTGCAGGCCTGGACTTCGCAGCCCCAGGAAACCA
Organism: Rhodocyclaceae bacterium; assembly: GCA_034004685.1. Classification (GTDB taxonomy): domain Bacteria; phylum Pseudomonadota; class Gammaproteobacteria; order Burkholderiales; family Rhodocyclaceae; genus JAEUNX01. Next base: position 44,960 of record JAVEWG010000007.1, read on the forward strand.
GCAGGCTATGAATCGAGGCCAGGGCCAGGGGGTCGTCGTCCACCACTGCCACGCGGGTGCCGTAGAGGTCCCCCGGCGGGCGTTCGGTTTCCGGGTCCCGGTCGTCCCGTTCGGGTTCAGCCAGGTTGAGTTCCACGGCGAAGACTGACCCGATGTTCGGCCTGGAGCGCAGGTCCAGGCGGTGCCCCAGCAACTGGGTCAGGCGGCGCACGATCGCCAGGCCCAGGCCGAGTCCCTTGTTGCGCGCCCGTTCCGGGTTTTCCAGCTGGACGAACTCCTGGAAGATAATCTCCCGGGCTTCCGCCGGAATGCCTACGCCGCTGTCCCGTACTTCGATCCGGATCTGTTCGCCTCGGCGCCGGCAAGCCACTAGCACGGTGCCGTCCCGGGTGTAGCGCAGGGCGTTGCCAACCAGGTTGAAAAGTACCCGCTCCAGCAGGACCGGGTCGCTGCAGGCCCAAAGGGGGCAGGGGCGGACCCGCAGGCGCAGGTTGCGTTCCTCCGCCACCGGGCTGAAATCGGCAGCGATGCGGTCCAGCATAGGCTGGAGGGGGAAGGGGCGGGGGTTGGGCTGGAGTACGCCGGCATCGAGCTTGGAGATATCCAGCAGGCTGTCCAGCAGGTTGTCCATGGCCTCCGCCGAGGCTGCGATCTGGCGCACCAGGCGGCGGGTTTC
>JAVEWG010000007.1:45735-99544 GCA_034004685.1 Rhodocyclaceae bacterium
CATGTCTGCCGCGACGACGGAATTGCCCACCACGGCCAGGATCTGTTTGTCCGGCCCGAGGATGGTCAGCCCTCGCACGTCACTTTCCGCCAGGGCGGATTCCGCCAGTCGCTGGAGCGCGGGGCGATTGCCGGCGAATAGGGCGAATTCCGCCGCCGCCGCCAGTTGACGGGCATAGGCCCGGCCGCGATCGATATGGGCGTCCTCGATATCGGCGATCCGGGAGCGGGTGAAAAATGCCGTGAGGATGACCGCCAGAATCACCGAGGGCAGAACGGCCACCAGCATGACCCGGTTGCGGATGCCCCAGTGCTGGATCATGGGGTGAGGCCTTCCTGCCTGTACAGGCGGCCACGTAGGTTTTCCGGGTCGTCCAGGGGAATGCCCATGGAGCGGGCTACGTGGGGATTGGTGCCGACTTCAAAATAGCGGGGCGCCTGGGGTGGTGGGAGGGGGCCGCCGGCCAGCACGCCCCGGGCGATCTCGGCAGCCTGCTGGCCAATCTGGGTGGGCGTGGAATAGAGGCCGAGGATGGCGCCGGCGCGCACGTAGGCCGAGGAAAAGCCCAGCACCGGGGAACGGTTGCGATAGGCGGTGAGCAGGACGTTCTGGATGCTGTAGCTGTTGAAAACCGAATTGTCCGGGGTGGCGATGAGAACCGCCGGCTCCGTCAGGAGCCGCTGCAGGGCAGGATAAAGGGCGCTCTCCTGGCCAATGTTCTCCCGCATCACGGTCAGCTTGCGCTCTCGCCCGGCCTCGGTCAGTTGGTTGGCCAGCTCGGGCAGATCCTTGCCGCCGAGAATGGCCAGGCGATTGAAGCCGGGGAGGGCCTGGCGCACCAGCTCCACCTGACGGGAGGCGGGCTGGTCGAGGAAGATGGCGGTGTCCCGCCCCTCCTTGAGCCCCGGCATGCGTTCGAAGGCGTTGCGGGGCAGGAGGGTGTGAATGGCCGGAGGATGGGTGCCCAGGGCCGCTACGGTGCGTGCTGCCTGGCTACCCAGCGTGACGACCACCTGGTATTCGCCGGGCCAGCCGAAATCCTTGAGTCCGACGGTGGTGACCATGTGGCGCGGGGCGAGGCGGCGCAGTTCGCTCCGGAAGGCATCTGCGGCCTCATCGAAGGCTGGGTTGCCGTCGCTCACCACCAACAGTACTTGGGAGAACGCTGGCCAGGCCACGGCCAGGGCGCTCAGGACAAGCAGCAGGCGCAACAGGCGGCCTAGGGTCCGGCGGGAGGTCACAGCCTGGGACTCCAGGCTCCGGTTCGGGGCGAGCCGCCAGGGTGCGCGACGGTTGGGCAGGCCCGCCCTTCGGCGCACTCCCTGGGAAGGTCGCTCGGCAGATGCGTTCGGGAGAAGGTCCAGGTCACGCGGAGTTTGGGGCTCTGTCTGAAGGCCGGAATGTGCTGGCTACGATACATCCTGCCTTGCGCACGCGAGGGCGGTTGTTTCGCTCCCCGTCCGGATAACGGGCCACAGGTTTGGGCATTTTGCTCGGGTGCCGGGATGCGGAGTGCTCGAAGGAGGAAGCGCAGATCGGCCATTCTTTCGCAGGATGTCGGAAAACGGAGGGTGTGACCACTTGCGATCCGCAAGGCTGGAAACTACTCCATATGATAGATGGTTGTCGGGCGGGAGGCCATGGCCGGGGGGTGTGCAGCCCCCTGGTTCTGGCTGGCAAAGGGGCGGGCATGGCGGGTGGGAAGGGATGCCGCCAGGGCAAAAGGGCCGGCGGTTCTCGAGGGTTTCGTCGTCGGGCATGGTGCTGGCTTCGGCAGGGCTGATTGACCGCAGCGCCAACCCGATGCGGATAATCGGATTGTCCTGGTCCGATTGTCCTGGTCCATTTGCGCCTGGATGGATTTGGGCGAGGCCGGGCTGTGTGGGGGTATTTCCAGATTCGGCAGAGCTGGATCGAAGCGCGTCAAGGCCGCCCGGGCTTATCGTGTTATGCTTTTTAGTTGAAAATTTAAGGAATGTGACGCCCTTTCCATGACCCGCATCCTGATCGTAGAAGACCATACCCTTGTTCGCGAGGCGGTAGCCCAGACCCTGCGCCATCTGGAAGACGGGCTGGAGTGCGTGGAGGCGCGCAGTGCCGATGAGGCCTTGGCCAAACTGGATGGCGGGGGGGAGTGGGATCTTGCGGTGATCGACCTCATGTTGCCCGACATGAACGGTTTTTCCCTACTGGCGGTGTTGGGCAAACGCTTCCCGGATGTGCCGGCCCTGGTGGTCTCCGCCTTGGATGATTCCACTTCCGTTCAACGCGCCCTCAAGGCCGGGGCGTCGGGTTTCGTGCCCAAGGCTTCGTCCGGCGAAGAAATGTTGAAGGCGGTGCGGACCATCCTGGATGGCGGCGTCTACGCCCCCTCGATCGTGGAGACGGATGGGCCCCGCAAGAGGGCCGGTGCTCCGGTGCAGGATCGTTTCGGGCTCACCGCGGCCCAGACCCGGGTGCTGGAACTCCTGGCCCAAGGCAAGACCAACCGGGAGATCGCTGACCTGCTGGGGCTCTCGGAAGGCACCATCAAGGTGCACATGTCCGCCATTTTCAAGGCCCTCAATGTTTCCAACCGGGCTCAGGCCCTGGTGGTCATCGCCCGCCACGGCAATCGGCTGTAAGACTGCGCCTTAAAGGCGCCTTTGCCGGTCAGTGGGGCGTGAGGCTGCCCCGGCCCAGGATCGGGTGGCTTTCCTTCGATGGCGTGACCACGCCAGGGCGGAGGGGCGCCGGATCCAGCAGGGTGGCCGCGGCGCTCCGGCGCCCGCCGATTTCCATGATTTCCATCACCTGGCGAGCCAGACTGCGGCAGGCATTGGCTGCGGGGGTGGGCAACTGCTCCGGAATATGGCGCTGAAGCAGGAGCTTGGTGGCCGACAGCGCCCCCACCGGATTGAGGATGCGATGGCGGTAGGCGCTCATCAATTCGGCCACCTGGCGATCGGCGGTGGCGCGCTGCCAGGCATTGCTCGGCCATTGGGAGGGCAGGGCGTAGGCGCGGGGGAACATCTCCAGATCGCGAACCACGGTGCGGATATCCTCGTGGGAGTCGCGGAAGGGCAGGATCACCAGGTCCGCCAGGGCGTAAAGCTTGCGGTCCATTTCGGTCCGGTTGCCGCCCCCGTCGATCACGCCGACCCAGTCTTTCAGGGTACGCAGCTTGTCCACCACTTTACCCAGGGCCTCCCGGGTGCGGGCGTCGGCGGTGATGTAGCGACGCCCCTCCGGAGCCAGGGGCTCCCGGGAGGTGTCGGTCAGCACGCAGGCCGAACGCTGGCCCAGCAGGCCCAGGCCCTGACAGAGCATATGGGAGATGGTGGTCTTACCCGTACCCCCCTTGTTTCCAATGATGCAGATGATCTCGGCCATAGCGAACTTCCCGATCTGATACTTTGCCATTGGAGGACGATTATCCCCTTCGCGGGTCCCTCCGGTGGCTTGAATTAGGGGTGGTTGGCCGCGCTTTTTCGCCCTTTCCGGCGCCCATTCCCTCCGGGCTGGTAGCCGTACAGGCGGGTGCGACGACGATCCTCAAGCTCCAGCACGAAGGCGGGTTCCACGTCCGGCACCGGGAATGTGTTGCTCACCAGCCAGGCGCCAGGCTTCATCTCCCGGCTGGCCTTGCGCCACACCTCGGCCATGGGGACCGGAGAGAGAAAGGCGTAGATCAGGTCGTAACCACCCCAGGGGCAGGCCCAGAAACTGCCGTGGCGGAAGGCCAGGTTGGGGCTGCTTCGCCCCAGCAGGCGTGACAACCAGAAGGGTCCCGGTGCCGCTTCGATGCCCGTGAGCCGGGCGTTGGGGCGCAGGCGGGCCAGGGGGCGCAGGAGGGAGCCGGTGCCGCTGCCCAGGTCCAGGACCTGCCAGCGCGCCCCGTCGGGGATGAGTCTGACCACCGCCGCCACGGTTACCCGGTTGGAGAGATACAGGGGGACCTGGGTGCGGTAGCTGCGCCCGTAGATCGCCAGCAGCAGGAGGAAGGCCGCCAGGTACCAGACGGGCGTGATCTGCCAGCGGGTGGCCATCACTACCAGGGGCGCAAAGCTAAGATGGATGACTAGCCACCAGCGGGCGCTTCTCTGCAGGGTGGCGATCCCTGCCGCCAGCATTCCCTGGATAAGTGCCCAGGCGAAGAGGGGCTGACCGGGCGGCAGCATGCCCCATCGCAAGCCACCAAATAATGCAGCGCCGGCGATCAGTTGGGCGAGCAGGGCTTTGAGGGCGGGCACGATGGTCGATGGGGCGGGCGCATGTCCACCATGATAGCCGTCTCGCCCGGGCGTCTGCTCCTTCAGGCGGCGCGGTGGGCTGTGGCTGGGCTGGCGGGCACAGGGCTCCGCCAGCGGGCCAGCAGGGCTGTCCGGCGCTGTTCGGCCTCCCGGTGCTTGCGCTCCCAGACCGGCCCGAAGCCCCGGATGTGTTCCGGCAGGCCGGCAATTTCGACGGCCAGATCCAGACGCTGGGGGCTCAGTCCTTCCAGTAGTTCCGCCACGTCCTTTTCATACTGGAGGATCAGGGCCCGCTGGGCGCGGCGCTCGGCGCTATGGCCGAAGGGATCCCACGGTGTGCCACGCAAACCTTTGAGGCGCGCCAGCAGGGGGAACAGCTTCATCATCCATGGACCATAGACCCGCTTGGCGATCCGCCCGGTGGCGGGGTTCGGCTTGGTCAGGAAGGGTGGGGCGAGGTGGAAGCGCAACTGGAAGTCCCCTTCGAATCCTGCGGCGATGGCTTCCCGGAAAGCCGGGGCGGCGAACAGGCGGGCGACTTCATATTCATCCTTGTAGGCCAGGATCTTGAAATAGGCCCGGGCGACGGTCGCGGTCAGACACCCAGTCTCGATGCCCGACGTTTGTGCCGTTTCGGCCGCCCGGACCCGTTCCACCAGGGTCCGGTAGCGGGCTGCGTAGGCGGCATCCTGGTAGGCGCTGAGGTGGCTGGCGCGGAGGGCGATCAGGCTGTCCAGGCTCTCGTCGGCCAGGGGCGGCGCGGCCGGGGCGGGGATGCTTTCCGGACTATGGGCAGCCTGGCGGCCCCACTGGAAAGCCCGCAAATTCGTTTCCACCGCTACGGCGTTGACGCGGATTGCTTCTTCCAGGGCGGCGCGGGAGACCGGGAGCAGCCCCATCTGCCAAGCGTAGCCCAGGAGGAACAGATTGGTGGCGATGGCGTCCCCCAGGAGCCGGGTGGCGATGGCTTGTGCGTCCAGAAAGCGCACAGCCCCGTCGCCGGCGGCGTCCTGAATCGTGGTCTGCATGGCCGCCAAGGGAAAGCGCCAGTCGGGATCATGGGTGAAGTCCGAGGTGGGGGTTTGGGCGCAATTCACCACGCATCGGGTGCCACCCCGGGTCATCTTGGTCAGGGCGTCCACGCTGGCGGACACCACCAGGTCGCCGCCGATCACCGCGTCGGCCGCACCGGCGGCGATCCGCACCGCGTGGAGGTCTTCCTGCCGGTCGGCCAGCCGAACGTGGCTGAACACCGCGCCGCCCTTCTGGGCCAGGCCGGTCATGTCCAGCACCGTGACCCCCTTGCCGTCCAGGTGGGCGGCCATGCCGATCAGGGCGCCGAGGGTGATCACGCCGGTTCCCCCCACGCCGGTGATCAGGATGCCGTAGGGACGGCCCGTAGCGGGCAGGGCGGGATCGGGAATATCGGCCAATGGGATGTTGCCTTGGGGTGCTCCCCGACGCAGGTGGCCCCCTTCCACCGTGACGAAACTTGGGCAGAAGCCCAGGAGGCAGGAGTAGTCCTTGTTGCAGGAAGACTGGTCGATGGCCCGCTTGCGTCCGAAAGGGGTTTCCACCGGTACCACCGACATGCAGTTGCTGGTCTCGCCGCAGTCGCCGCAGCCTTCGCAGACCATTTCGTTGATGAAGACCCGGCGGGCCGGGTCCGGATAGGTGCCCCGCTTGCGCCGCCGACGCTTTTCCGCGGCGCAGGTCTGGTCGTAGATCAGGGCGGTCACCCCCGGGCTCTCCCGCAACTCGCGCTGGATGGCATCCAGTTCGTCCCGGTGGCGGATGGGCGCGGCGGAAAGGTCGGCCGGACCGTAGGCGCGCGGCGTGCCGTCGGTGACCACCACCACGTGCTCCACCCCTTCCGCCTGGAGCTGGCGCACCAGGCGCGGTACCGTCAGGATGCCGTCCACCGGCTGGCCGCCGGTCATGGCTACTGCGTCGTTGTAGAGGATCTTGTAGGTGATGTTGACCCGGGCCGCCACTGCCTGACGGATCGCCAGCAGGCCGGAGTGGAAGTAGGTGCCGTCCCCCAGGTTGGCGAAGATGTGCTTTTCCCGGGTGAAGGGCGCCTGGCCCACCCAGGGAACTCCTTCGCCCCCCATCTGGGTGAAGGTGGTGGTGCGTCGCTCGGGCATCCAGGTGACCATGTAGTGGCAACCGATTCCTGCCATCCCCCTGCTGCCTTCGGGCACATGGGTGGAGGTGTTGTGGGGACAGCCCGAGCAGAAGGTGGGAACCCGGTCGATCTGGAAGGTGCGCCGGGCCAGGGCCTGCTCCTTGGCTTCGAGAAAAGCTAGTCGGTCGCGGATGATGGGGGAGGTAAAGAAGCGTCCGATGCGATCGGCAATGACCCGGGCGATCATGGCCGGGGTGAGTTCGCCGGCCGCCGGCAGCAGCCATTCGCCATGGTCCACCATCCCGTCAGCCCGGGGCAACAATGCCCACTCGCCCTTTTCGTCGAATTTGCCGATCACCCGGGGACGTACATCTTCACGCCAGTTATAAAGCTCTTCCTTGAGCTGGTACTCCAGGAGCTGGCGTTTTTCCTCCACCACCAGGATCTCCTCCAGCCCCTCGGCAAAGTGGCGAACGCCCTCCGCCTCCAGGGGCCACACCATGCCCACCTTGTAGAGGCGAATGCCGATCACGGAGGCCAGCGGCGCGTCGATGCCCAGGTCATCCAGGGCCTGGCGCACGTCCAGATAGCTCTTGCCCGCGGTGATGATGCCAAGCCGGGGCTGGGGCGCGTCTATCATCACCTGGTTCAGCTGATTGGCGCGACAGTAGGCGAGGGCAGCGTAAAGCTTGGAATGGAGGAGACGCCGCTCTTGCACCAGAGGGGGATCGGGCCAGCGGATGTTGAGGCCATCTTCTGGCAGGGCGAAGTCCTTCGGCGTGATGATCTGGATCCGTCCGGGATCGGTTTCCACCGAAGCGGAAGTTTCCACTGTGTCGGCCAGCGCCTTGAAAGCCACCCAGCAGCCGGAATAACGGGACAGGGCCCAGCCGTGGAGGCCAAAGTCCAGGTACTCCTGGATTCCTGCCGGTGCCAACACCGGCATCATCATGGCTTTGAAGAAATGGTCGGTCTGGTGGGGCAGGGTGGATGAGCGGGCTGCGTGGTCATCGCCGGCCACCACCAGCACGCCGCCGTGGCGAGAACTACCCGCGGCGTTGGCGTGCCTGAGGATATCGCCGCAACGATCCACTCCAGGGCCCTTGCCGTACCACAGCGCGAACACCCCATCCACAGTGGCCTGCCCGGACAACCCCACTTGCTGGGAGCCCCAAACCGCGGTGGCTGCCAAGTCCTCATTCACCCCGGGCTGGAAGTGGATCTTTCGGGCCTGCAGGTAGGATGCGGCCTTCCATAGGGTCTGGTCCAGTCCGCCCAAGGGGGAGCCTCGGTATCCAGAAACGAATCCGGCGGTGTTCAGTCCGAGATTGGCATCCCTTTCCGCCTGCATCAAAAGCAGTTTCACCAAGGCTTGATAGCCATTCAGAAACACCTTGGAGCGCCCCGAGGAATATTTCCCATCCAGAAGGGATTCCGCCCCCGGCGCGGAGTCTCGTGGCTGTGTTCCGTCCATGTCCGCCCCTCCTTTTTGTGGTGCGACGTGACCGGTCCGCCGTAGCCCTTGTGGGGCCGAAAACAAACATTTCCACATCGACGGTTGGCGTACCAACTTTGCCTGATTGGAAAGTATCGCCTGGAAATGGTTGCAGGCCGTCCAGGATGGCGCCTCCAGAATTCGTCATGCGATCGAAGGGTATCGGATGGACCTGAGCGGATGGATAGGCTTTTCTCACAAAGTATTTGACAGCCCGTTCAATGCTATCTATAGTTTCGGGCTTCTCGCTGGAGGGGTTCCCGAGCGGTCAAAGGGATCAGACTGTAAATCTGACGGCACAGCCTTCGAAGGTTCGAATCCTTCCCCCTCCACCAGCGGATTCTGTGTTGCTCCATTTTTTTGGAGCGGTGCGGGTGTAGTGATCGTTCGCGGGTGTAGCTCAATGGTAGAGCAGAAGCCTTCCAAGCTTACGACGAGGGTTCGATTCCCTTCACCCGCTCCAGATCGAGTTTGTGCCCATGTAGCTCAGTGGCAGAGCACTCCCTTGGTAAGGGAGAGGTCGGCAGTTCAATCCTGCCCATGGGCACCATGGCTTTTTGGTCTGATGGCGAATTGCTCGAAGTTGTATTTCTGAATTCTTGATGAGGTCCCGACATGGCTAAGGGTAAGTTTGAGCGTACGAAGCCGCACGTAAACGTGGGTACGATTGGTCACGTTGACCATGGCAAGACGACGCTGACGGCTGCGATCACGACGATTCTGTCCTCCAAGTTCGGTGGCGAGGCGAAGGCCTATGACCAGATTGATGCGGCGCCTGAAGAGAAGGCTCGCGGGATCACCATCAACACGGCCCACGTGGAATACGAAACGGCGGCCCGTCACTACGCGCACGTGGATTGCCCGGGTCACGCGGACTACGTGAAGAACATGATTACCGGCGCGGCCCAGATGGACGGGGCCATTCTGGTGGTGTCCGCGGCTGACGGCCCGATGCCCCAGACTCGCGAACACATTCTGCTGGCGCGCCAAGTGGGTGTGCCCTACATCATCGTGTTCATGAACAAGTGCGACATGGTCGATGATGAAGAGCTGCTCGAGCTGGTGGAAATGGAAGTGCGCGAGCTTCTGTCCAAGTACGACTTCCCGGGCGACGACATTCCCATCGTCAAGGGTTCCGCCCTGAAGGCGCTCGAAGGCGACAAGACCGACCTGGGTGAAGGCGCCATCATGAAGCTGGCCGACGCTCTCGACAGCTACATTCCCACTCCCGAGCGGGCCATCGACAAGCCCTTCCTGCTGCCCATCGAAGACGTGTTCTCCATCTCCGGCCGCGGCACCGTGGTGACGGGGCGGGTTGAGCGGGGCATTGTGAAGGTCGGCGAAGAAATTGAAATCGTTGGCATCAAGCCCACCGTCAAGACCACCTGCACCGGCGTGGAAATGTTCCGCAAGCTGCTGGACCAGGGCCAGGCGGGTGACAACGTGGGCGTGCTGCTGCGCGGCACCAAGCGGGAAGACGTGGAGCGGGGTCAGGTGCTGGCCAAGCCGGGCTCCATCACCCCCCATACCCACTTCACGGGCGAAGTGTATGTCCTGTCCAAGGAAGAAGGTGGTCGTCACACCCCGTTCTTCAACAACTACCGTCCCCAGTTTTATTTCCGGACCACGGACGTGACGGGCTCCATCAGCCTGCCGGAAGGCACCGAGATGGTGATGCCGGGGGACAACGTGTCCATCGTGGTGAAGTTGATCGCCCCGATCGCCATGGAAGAAGGTCTGCGCTTTGCCATCCGTGAAGGCGGTCGCACCGTCGGCGCCGGCGTCGTCGCCAAGATCATCGAGTAAGAAGTAGTTGTGTTTCCAGGGCGCCTCGATCCTTCGGGGCGCTTTGTAGTCTCTGTCGCAGGGGCATAGCTCAATTGGCAGAGCGTCGGTCTCCAAAACCGAAGGTTGGGGGTTCGATTCCCTCTGCCCCTGCCAATTCTTTCTAGGGCTGTGTCCGTTCATGGCAGACAAGTTGAAGTTTGGTTTGGCGCTGGTGCTCATCGCGGCTGGCGTGGTCGGCTTCTATCTGCTGTCCGAGCAGGCCATGATTCTGCGTGTGCTCGTGGTGCTGGCGGGGGTGGCGGCCGGCGCTTTTGTGGCATGGCAGTCTGAGCCAGGTCGCCGCTTTGCGATTTTTGCGCGGGAAACTGTTGCCGAAACCAAGAAGGTGGTGTGGCCGAGCCGCAAGGAAACGGTCCAGACCACTGGTATCGTCTTCGCCTTCGTGGTCATGATGGCGCTCTTTCTCTGGGTGACCGACAAGACGCTGGAATGGGTTTTATACGACCTCATTCTCGGCTGGAAGTGATTAACCATGTCTAAGCGTTGGTACGTCGTTCACGCCTATTCCGGTTTTGAAAAATCGGTTCAGCGTGCACTCACCGAGCGGGTTGCCCGCAGCGGGATGCAGGATTTCTTTGGCCGGATTCTGGTGCCCGTGGAAGAGGTGGTGGAAATGCGCGGTGGTCAGAAGACCATTTCCGAGCGCAAGTTCTTCCCTGGGTACGTGCTCGTCGAAATGGAAATGAACGACGAATCGTGGCACTTGGTGAAGTCCACGCCCAAGGTGACAGGATTCGTGGGAGGCTCTGCAACCAAGCCGACCCCCATTTCCGAAAAGGAAGTGGACAAGATCATGCAGCAGATGCAGGAGGGGGTGGAAAAGCCCCGGCCCAAGGTGCTGTTCGAGATTGGCGAGGTTGTGCGGGTCAAGGAAGGCCCCTTCACGGATTTCCACGGTGCCGTAGAAGACGTCAATTACGAAAAGAGCAAGCTGCGGGTGTCGGTGACCATTTTTGGTCGTGCCACCCCCGTTGAGTTGGATTTCGGTCAGGTCGAGAAGACCTGATCATCGCGGGGCGCGCAAGCGCCCCGTCGGCGCTTAGGCGCCAACAAGAGGAGCGCCGCATCAGCGGTGCGATTGCACTCAATTGAGGAGTAAGCCGAATGGCAAAGAAAATCACTGGCTACGTCAAGCTGCAGGTGCCGGCTGGCAAGGCAAATCCGAGTCCACCGATTGGTCCGGCGCTGGGTCAGCGCGGTCTGAACATCATGGAATTCTGTAAGGCTTTTAACGCCCAGACCCAGGGTCTGGAAGTTGGCTTGCCGATTCCCGTGGTCATTACCGCGTATGCCGACAAGTCCTTCACCTTCGTGATGAAGACGCCGCCGGCTACCGTGCTGATCAAGAAGGCCGCTGGCATCCAGAAGGGCTCCCCCAAGCCCCATACCGACAAGGTGGGCTCCGTGACCCGCGCCCAAGTGGAAGAAATCGCCAAGACCAAGATGAAGGATCTGACGGCCGCCGACCTGGAAGCCGCTGTCCGCACCATTGCCGGCTCTGCCCGGAGCATGGGCATTACCGTGGAGGGCCTCTAAGATGGCCAAGCTTTCCAAGCGTGTTCAAGCGCTGCGCGCCAAGGTTGATCGCACCAAGAACTACGCCGTCGCTGACGCCCTGGCGCTGGTGAAGGAGTGCGCGACCGCCAAGTTCGACGAATCCATCGATGTCGCCGTGAACCTTGGCGTGGATGCTCGTAAATCCGACCAGGTGGTACGTGGTTCGGTGGTTCTGCCCGCTGGTACGGGCAAGAGCGTGCGCGTCGCGGTGTTCGCCCAGGGGGACAAGGCCGAGGCCGCCAAAGCCGCCGGTGCCGAAGTAGTGGGTTTTGATGATCTGGCCGAGCAGGTGAAGGCCGGCAATCTCAATTTCGATGTTTGCATCGCTACGCCGGATGCCATGCGGGTGGTGGGTCAGTTGGGCCAGATTCTCGGGCCCCGTGGCCTGATGCCTAACCCGAAGGTTGGTACCGTGACCATGGACGTGGCTACCGCCGTCAAGAACGCCAAGGCTGGTCAGGTCCAGTACCGGACCGACAAGGCCGGCATCGTGCACGCCACCATTGGTCGTGCATCTTTTGGCCTGGACGCCCTCCAGCAGAACCTGGGTGCCTTCGTGGATGCCTTGGTCAAGGCCAAGCCGGCAGCCGCAAAAGGCGTTTATCTGCGCAAGGTCGCGGTGTCCAGCACTATGGGTAGCGGCGTTCGGGTGGAGCCTGCCTCCATTAACGCGCAGTAAGTTTTAAAGAACTTTGGGCCAGGGGCGGGCGTGAGCCAGCCCCTGGATCGTCAAAGACCGCAGGTGCGCCCCAACCGGCGCTTAAGTGCGAAAGTGGCCTGCGCAGACGGTGTTCCCGAACAGGAAATTCGGTCGTATCTTGGCCTCACTCCTGCTTTAGGTCGCCGTGGGTGCGGTAGCGCAGTAATGGTTACCGTGAGTTGACTTGAATGGAGGAAAGACCTGTGGGTCTGAATCTGAACGACAAGAAGGCCGTTGTGGCCGAGGTGTCCGAGCAGTTGAGCAAGGCTCAGACCGTCGTCGTGGCCGAATACAGCGGTATCGAGGTGGGCAATCTCACCACGTTGCGCGCCAAGGCACGGGACGCCGGTGTGTATTTGCGCGTACTGAAGAACACCCTGGTTCGTCGTGCCGTCGTCGACACTCCTTTCGCTCCCCTGGCGGAGCAGCTGACCGGGCCTTTGATTTACAGCCTGTCCGCTGACCCTGTCGCGGCTGCAAAGGTGTTGAACGACTTCGCGAAAACCAACGACAAGCTGGTGCTCAAGGCGGGTTGCTATGCCGGTAAGGTACTCGACAAGGAGGGCGTCAAGGCGCTCGCGTCGATCCCGAGCCGTGAGGAACTGCTCGCCAGGCTGCTGGGTGTCATGCAGGCGCCCGTGTCCGGCTTCGCCGGTGCCATGGCCGCCCTGGCCAAGCAGCGCGAAGGCGAAGCGGCCTGATCCCGCTTATTCCGTCGATCCGACGAATCAAAAGTTTGGAGTGATTTAAATGGCTATTAGCAAAGAAGACATCCTCGAAGCCGTTGGCGCGATGACTGTCATGGAGTTGAACGACCTGGTCAAGGCGTTCGAAGAAAAGTTCGGTGTGTCTGCTGCCTCCATGGCCGTGGCCGCCCCGGGTGCCGGCGCTGCCGCTCCCGCCGCTGAAGAGCAGACTGAATTCAACGTGATCCTGCTGGCTGCTGGCGAGAAGAAGGTTGAAGTCATTAAGGTTGTGCGTGCCGTGACCGGCCTGGGCCTGAAGGAAGCCAAGGATCTGGTGGATGGCGCTCCCAAGCCCGTCAAGGAAGGGGTGTCCAAGGCCGATGCCGAAGCCCTCAAGAAGCAGCTGGAAGACGCTGGCGCAAAGGTCGAAGTCAAGTAACCGACCCGCGCTACACGGGGCTGGCGACCTGTCCGGGCGCCAGCCCTTTCGTGCTTTCTACGTTTTGCAAGTTAGAAGTCAGAACAGAGTCCCCTGGGCGATGGGCCCCGCCGATTGTCTTTTGTCTTCCGAAGTCTGACCCCACCTGGAGTAGCTATGGCGTATTCCTACACTGAAAAGAAGCGCATCCGCAAAAGCTTTGCCAAACGAGCTGCGGTGTTGGATGCGCCCTTTTTGCTCGCCACCCAGATCGAATCTTTTGCTGAGTTTCTGCAAGCCGAGGTGCTGCCGTCCGAGCGGGCCAATCAAGGGTTGCAGGCCGCATTTACCTCGATCTTTCCCATTTCCAGCCATAGTGGCAACGCTCGGCTTGAATTTGTCCATTATCAGCTGGGGGAACCCGCGTTTGACGTGACCGAGTGTCAGCAGCGTGGCCTGACTTTCGCCGCTCCGCTGCGGGCGCGGGTCCGCCTGGTGATTCTTGACAAGGATGCCGCCAAGGAAACCATCAAGGAGGTGAAGGAGCAGGAGGTCTATATGGGCGAGATTCCGCTCATGACCGAGAACGGCTCCTTCATCATCAATGGCACCGAGCGGGTTATTGTTTCGCAGTTGCATCGCTCGCCAGGGGTTTTCTTCGAGCATGACCGGGGCAAGACCCACTCATCCGGCAAGCTTCTGTTCTCCGCCAGGATCATCCCCTACCGCGGCTCCTGGCTGGACTTCGAGTTCGATCCCAAGGATCTCTTGTATTTCCGGGTTGACCGTCGTCGCAAGATGCCGGTGAGCATCCTGCTGCGGGCGATCGGTTTGACGCCCGAGGAGATTCTCGCCACGTTCCATGATTTCGACCGGTTCGAGCTTGCCGGCGAGGGCATCCACTTCGAAGTGGTACCCGAACGCCTGCGCGGTGAGATTGCCCGCTTCGACGTGGTAGACAGCTCTGGCCGCATCATCGTGGCCAAAGACAAGCGCATCACCGCCAAGCACATACGGGAGCTGGCCGAGGCCGGCATCAAGACCTTTGGTGTTCCTGAAGAGTTCATCCTGGGCCGCATTCTGGCCAAGGATGTGGTGGACGGGGAAACCGGCGAACTGGTGGCGCGGGCCAACGACGAGATTACCGAGGATCTTCTGGGCAAGCTGCGGGAGGCCCGGGTGGCCGAGGTGTTCACCCTGTTCGTGAATGACCTGGATCGTGGGGCTTACATCGCCCAGACCCTGCGCATTGACGAAACCGCCGACCAGTGGGCCGCACGGGTCGCCATTTATCGCATGATGCGTCCCGGTGAGCCTCCCACGGAAGATGCGGTGGAAGCCCTGTTCCAAGGATTGTTCTATTCCGAGGAGCGCTACGACCTTTCCGCGGTTGGCCGGATGAAGTTCAACCGGCGGGCCTTCCCCGAGAAGATCGAGGAGCGCACGCCCGAGTGGTTGAAGCGCTTCTATGCCAAGGTCGGCCCCCGGGGTGAAGGCGAGGCCGGCACTCTGGCCAACGAAGACATCCTGGCGGTGATCGGCGTTCTGGTGGAGCTGCGCAACGGTCGCGGTGAAATCGATGATATCGATCACCTGGGTAACCGCCGGGTGCGTTCCGTAGGCGAATTGGCCGAAAACCAGTTCCGGGCAGGTCTGGTGCGGGTGGAGCGGGCAGTCAAGGAGCGCTTGGGTCAGGCCGAGAGCGATAACCTCATGCCCCATGACCTGATCAACGCCAAGCCCATTTCGGCGGCGATCAAGGAGTTCTTCGGCTCCAGTCAGCTTTCCCAGTTCATGGATCAGACCAACCCCCTGTCGGAGATCACCCACAAGCGGCGGGTTTCTGCCCTGGGCCCTGGTGGTCTGACCCGGGAACGGGCCGGCTTCGAGGTGCGGGACGTGCACCCGACCCATTACGGCCGGGTTTGCCCTATCGAAACGCCGGAAGGCCCGAACATCGGCCTGATCAACTCCCTGGCCGTGTACGCCCGAACCAATCGTCACGGCTTCCTGGAGACCCCGTATCGCAAGGTTAATAATGGTCTTGTGACCAATCAGATCGATTTCCTGTCGGCGATCGAAGAAGGTCAGTATGTGATCGCCCAGGCCAATGCCGAGATCGACGAAAACAGCATGCTGAGCGGTGACCTGGTGTCCTGCCGTCACAAGGGTGAATTCACCCTGGCGACTGCCGACCGGGTTCAATACATGGACGTGGCGCCGGGCCAGATCGTATCGGTTGCGGCTTCCCTGATTCCGTTCCTGGAACACGACGATGCCAACCGGGCCCTGATGGGCGCCAACATGCAGCGTCAGGCCGTACCTTGTTTGCGTGCCGAAAAGCCCCTGGTGGGCACTGGCATCGAACGGACGGTGGCGGTGGACTCCGGGACGGCGGTGCAAGCGCGGCGCGGCGGGGTGGTGGACTACGTGGACGCCAACCGGATCGTGGTGCGGGTCAACGACGATGAAACCCTGGCCGGCGAGGTTGGGGTGGATATCTACAACCTCACCAAGTACACCCGTTCCAACCAGAACACCAATATCAACCAGCGTCCCATCGTCAAGGTGGGTGACCGCATTGCCCGCAATGACGTGGTGGCCGATGGCGCCTCCACCGATTTGGGTGAGCTGGCCCTCGGCCAGAACATGCTGGTGGCCTTCATGCCGTGGAACGGCTACAACTTCGAAGATTCGATCCTGATCTCCGAGCGGGTGGTGGCGGACGACCGCTTCACCTCGATCCACATCGAAGAACTCACCGTGGTGGCCCGTGATACCAAGTTGGGCCCCGAGGAAATCACCCGGGATATCGCTTCCCTGGGCGAAGCCCAGCTGGGGCGCCTGGATGAGTCCGGTATCGTTTACATCGGTGCTGAAGTGGAAGCCGGCGATGTGCTGGTGGGCAAGGTTACCCCCAAGGGTGAAACCCAGCTTACCCCGGAAGAAAAGCTCCTGCGGGCGATCTTCGGCGAAAAGGCCTCCGACGTGAAGGACACCTCCCTGCGGGTGCCCTCCGGCATGAACGGTACGGTGATCGACGTGCAGGTGTTCACCCGGGAAGGCATCGAGCGGGACAAGCGTGCCCAGTCCATCATCGACGACATGCTGCGGGGCTTCAAGCTGGACCTGGCCGACCAGATGCGTATCGTCGAACGGGACGCCTTCGCCCGGATTCGCCGCATGATCGTCGGTCAGAAGGCCAACGGGGGCCCGCGCAAGCTGGCCAAGGGTGCCGAGATTGCCGACGCCTATCTGGACTCCCTCGAGCACTACGACTGGTTCGACATCCGGATGGCCGACGAAGAGATCGCTGCCCAGCTGGAAGCTGTCCGGGAAGGTCTGGAAAAGACTCGCAAGGACTTTGATCAGGCCTTCGAGATCAAGAAGAAAAAGCTCACCCAGGGCGATGAGCTGCCCCCGGGCGTGCAGAAAATGGTCAAGGTTTACCTGGCGGTGAAGCGTCGTCTCCAGCCTGGCGACAAGATGGCCGGCCGGCACGGTAACAAGGGTGTGGTTTCCCGCATCGTTCCCGTTGAAGACATGCCCTACATGGCAGATGGCACGCCGGCGGACATCGTTCTCAACCCCCTGGGGGTGCCGTCCCGAATGAACATCGGGCAGATTCTCGAGACCCATCTGGGCTGGGCCGCCAAGGAGCTGGGGAACAAGATCGACCGGATGCTGCGGGCCAACGCGGCGGCGAGTGAAGTGCGCGCCCTGCTGGATTCGATCTATAACGGAAGTGGCAAGAAGGAAGATCTACCCTCCTTCGATGATGGTGAAATTCTCGAGTTGGCCCATCACTTGAGAAAGGGCGTGCCCTTCGCAACCCCGGTGTTTGATGGTGCCAAGGAGCAGGAAATTTCGGCGATGCTGGAGCTGGCCGGTCTGCCCGTGGGGGGTCAGGTCACCCTTTATGATGGCCGTACCGGTGACGCCTTCGATCGTTCGGTTACTGTGGGATACAAGCACGTGCTGAAACTGCACCACTTGGTGGATGACAAGATGCACGCCCGTTCAACCGGCCCCTACAGTCTGGTGACTCAGCAACCCCTGGGGGGTAAGGCCCAGTTCGGTGGCCAGCGTTTCGGGGAAATGGAAGTGTGGGCCCTCGAAGCCTACGGCGCCTCCTACACCCTGCAGGAA
Source organism: Rhodocyclaceae bacterium (assembly GCA_034004685.1). GTDB lineage: Bacteria > Pseudomonadota > Gammaproteobacteria > Burkholderiales > Rhodocyclaceae > JAEUNX01. The sequence goes on from JAVEWG010000007.1 coordinate 62,949, forward strand.
ATGCTCACTGTGAAGTCCGACGATGTGACTGGCCGGACCAAGGTGTACGAGAGCATCGTCAAGGGCGAGCACAAGATTGATGCGGGCATGCCGGAGTCCTTCAACGTGTTGGTGAAGGAAATCCGTTCCCTGGCCATCGACATTGACCTGGACCGCTACTAAACCGGGAAATCGGTTGAACGACTGATCCCCTGAATCGATTTCCGGATGGAGTGATAGATGAAAAGCTTGTTGGCTGATCTGTTCAAGCAAACCCTGCCTAACGAGGAAGAATTCGACGCGATCACCATTGGCCTCGCGTCGCCGGACAAGATCCGGTCCTGGTCCTACGGCGAGGTCAAGAAGCCCGAGACCATCAACTACCGTACCTTCAAGCCCGAGCGCGATGGGCTGTTCTGCGCCAAGATCTTTGGCCCGGTGAAGGATTACGAATGCCTTTGCGGCAAGTACAAGCGCCTCAAGCACCGTGGCGTGATCTGCGAGAAGTGCGGCGTCGAGGTGACCTTGTCCAAGGTGCGCCGCGAGCGCATGGGGCACATCGAGCTGGCCAGCCCGGTGGCCCATATCTGGTTCCTCAAGAGCCTGCCAAGCCGTCTTGGCATGGTGCTCGACATGACTCTGCGGGATATCGAGCGAGTCCTCTACTTCGAGGCCTTTGTGGTGGTGGAAGCTGGCATGACCCCCCTCAACCGGGGACAGCTCCTCACCGAGGACGACTATGTCGCCAAGGTCGAAGAGTACGGTGACGAATTCGATGCCACCATGGGTGCCGAGGGCGTGCGGGAACTGCTGCGCACCCTGAATGTGAACGTCGAGGTGGAAAAGCTGCGGGCCGAATTGGAAGCTACCAGCTCCGAGGCCAAGATCAAGAAGTTCGCCAAGCGCCTCAAGGTGTTGGAGGCCTTCCAGCAATCCGGTATCAAGCCTGAGTGGATGATCCTTGAGGTCCTGCCGGTGCTGCCGCCGGACCTGCGTCCCCTGGTTCCCCTGGACGGTGGCCGTTTTGCCACCTCCGATCTGAACGACCTTTATCGTCGTGTGATCAACCGTAACAACCGGTTGAAGCGCCTGCTCGAGCTCAAGGCCCCGGATATCATCGTGCGCAACGAAAAGCGCATGCTCCAGGAAGCGGTGGACTCCCTACTGGACAACGGCCGCCGCGGCAAGGCCATGACTGGCGCCAACAAGCGTCCGCTGAAGTCCCTGGCCGACATGATCAAGGGCAAGAGTGGTCGTTTCCGTCAGAACCTGCTGGGTAAGCGGGTGGATTACTCGGGCCGTTCCGTCATCGTGGTGGGGCCCCAGTTGCGCCTGCATCAGTGCGGCCTGCCCAAGCTGATGGCCTTGGAGCTGTTTAAGCCTTTCATCTTCAACAAGCTGGAGCTGATGGGCCTGGCGACCACCATCAAGCAGGCCAAGAAGATGGTGGAATCCCAGGAACCGGTGGTGTGGGATATCCTGGAAGAGGTGATTCGCGAGCATCCGGTAATGCTCAACCGTGCCCCGACCTTGCACCGCCTTGGCATCCAGGCTTTCGAGCCGGTGCTGATCGAGGGCAAGGCAATCCAGCTGCATCCCTTGGTGTGCGTGGCCTTTAACGCCGACTTTGACGGCGACCAGATGGCGGTTCACGTCCCCCTTTCCCTGGAAGCCCAGATGGAAGCTCGCACCCTGATGCTGGCTTCCAACAATGTGCTGTCTCCCGCCAACGGCGAGCCCATTATCGTTCCGTCCCAGGACATCGTGCTGGGGCTTTACTACGCCACCCGCGAAGGTGTGAATGCCAAGGGTGAAGGCATGATCTTCACTGACGTGGGCGAAGCCAAGCGGGCGTGGGAATCCGGTCAAGCGGCATTGCACGCACGGGTTTGGGTGCGACTCAAGGAATACGAACGGGGTGCCGACGGTGAGGTGATCGAGAAGATCACCCGCTACAACACCACCATCGGTCGGGCCATCCTCTCTGAAATCCTGCCGGTCGGCCTGCCTTTCAGCGTGATCGACAAGCCTCTCAAGAAAAAGGAAATTTCCAGGCTGATCAACGCATCCTTCCGGCGTTGCGGGCTGCGCGATACCGTGGTCTTCGCTGACAAGCTGATGCAGTCGGGGTTCTCCCTGGCGACCCGCGCGGGGATTTCCATCGCGGTGAAGGACATGCTGGTACCCAGCCAGAAGGATCCGTTGATCCACGCGGCCGAGCAAGAGGTGAAGGAGATTGCCCAGCAATATACCTCCGGCTTGGTGACCGACGGCGAACGCTACAACAAGGTGGTGGACATCTGGGGTCGCTGCGGTGACCAGGTGGCCAAGGCCATGATGGAACAACTTGGTCAGGAGGATGTCGAGGATCGCAGTGGCAAGACCGTCAAGCAGGAGTCCTTCAACTCCATCTACATGATGGCGGACTCCGGCGCGCGGGGTTCCGCCGCCCAGATCCGTCAGTTGGCGGGGATGCGGGGCTTGATGGCCAAGCCGGACGGCTCCATCATCGAGACTCCGATTACCACCAATTTCCGCGAAGGTCTGAACGTTCTCCAGTACTTCATCTCCACCCACGGTGCTCGTAAGGGTCTGGCGGATACTGCATTGAAGACCGCGAACTCCGGCTACCTGACCCGTCGTTTGGTGGACGTGACCCAGGACTTGGTGGTGATCGAGGACGATTGCGGCACTCGCGAAGGTTTCGTCACCAAGGCCCTCATTGAAGGTGGCGAGGTGATCGAGCCCCTGCGGGAGCGGATTCTCGGCCGGGTGTGTGTGGATGATCTGGTTAATCCTGACACCCAGGAGACCGCCATCGAGGCCGGCTCGCTGCTCGACGAAGACGCCGTGGACCTCATCGAGAGCTTGGGCATTGACGAGGTGCGGGTGCGGACCCCTCTCACCTGCGAGACTCGTTATGGTTTGTGCGCCAAGTGCTACGGCCGCGATCTGGGTCGCGGATCGCCGGTTAACGTTGGTGAGGCGGTTGGCGTGATCGCCGCCCAGTCCATCGGCGAGCCGGGTACCCAGCTGACCATGCGGACTTTCCACGTAGGGGGCGCGGCGTCCCGGGCTGCCGCGGCAAGTGCCGTCGAGGCCAAGTCCTCAGGGAGCATCCGTTTTGCCGGCAACATGCGGTACGTGTCCAGCGCCAAGGGCGAGAAGGTTGTTATCGCCCGTTCTGCAGAAGTGGTGGTGGCTGATGATCTGGGCCGGGAGCGGGAACGGCACAAAGTGCCTTACGGAGCTACCTTGCTGGTGGATGATGGGGCTCCGGTCAAGGCCGGTGCCCAATTGGCCACCTGGGATCCCCATACCCGTCCCATCGTGACCGAGTATTCCGGTACCGTGAAGTTCGAGAACGTGGAGGAAGGGGCCACCGTCGCCAAGCAGATCGACGAAGTGACGGGCCTGTCCACGCTGGTGGTTATCGATGCCAAGCGTCGTACCTCCGCCACCGCCGGCAAAGGGGTTCGTCCCCAGGTCAAGTTGTTGGACGAATCTGGCGAAGAGGTGCGGATCGCCGGCACAGATCATCCGGTAACCATCACCTTCCAGGTGGGATCGCTGATTACCGTCAAGGACGGGCAGCAGGTCAGCGTGGGGGATGTGCTGGCCCGTATTCCCCAGGAGTCGGCCAAAACCCGCGACATCACGGGGGGCCTGCCCCGGGTTGCGGAGCTGTTTGAAGCCCGCTCTCCGAAGGATGCTGGGGTGCTGGCGGAATACACCGGTACGGTTTCTTTCGGCAAGGACACCAAGGGCAAGCAGCGTCTGGTGATCACCGAACCGGACGGGACCGCCCATGAGTTCCTGATCCCGAAGGACAAGCACGTCATGGTCCATGACGGCCAGGTGGTTAACAAGGGCGAGTTGATCGTGGACGGTCCCGCCGATCCCCACGATATCCTGCGTTTGCAGGGGGTCCCGGCCCTGGCCCGTTACATCATCGATGAAGTTCAGGACGTCTATCGTCTACAGGGTGTGAAGATCAACGACAAACACATCGAGGTGATCGTGCGCCAGATGCTGCGTCGGGTGGTTATTTCCGATGCAGGCGACACCGGCTTCATCCGCGAAGAACAGGTTGAGCGCGCTGAAGTCCTGGACGAAAACGACAAGGCCATTGCTGCCGGCAAACTTCCCGCAAGCTACGAGTACACCTTGCTGGGTATCACCAAGGCGTCCTTGTCTACCGACTCCTTCATCTCGGCGGCCTCGTTCCAGGAAACCACGAGAGTGCTTACCGAAGCTGCCATCATGGGCAAGCGGGACGAGCTGCGTGGTCTGAAGGAAAATGTCATCGTCGGTCGCCTCATTCCTGCAGGTACCGGCTTGGCCTATCACCGAAATCGCAAGGCCCAGTCGGCCGGAGACGACCTCGGTGGCGACCATGCCTGGCTGCCTGTCGAGACACCGGCAGAAACGCAAGATATTTCTGCCGGTTGACGCCGGTTTGGATATGGAGCTAAAATCCGGCCTCTTTTTGTAAGCTGGCCAATCGTAGTCAGTTTAAGCCGGAATAAACCTTCTGAGGCGGCCCTGGCGGGCTGCCTTGGTCTTTTGGGAAATTCTAGAAGCTATGCCAACAATCAATCAGCTCGTCCGCAAGCCGCGGGCCGTCGCAGAAGTCAAGAGCAAGGTTCCTGCTCTCGAAGCCTGCCCTCAGAAGCGGGGTGTCTGTACTCGCGTCTATACGACTACTCCCAAGAAGCCGAACTCCGCGTTGCGGAAGGTTGCCAAGGTTCGCCTGACCAACGGCTTTGAGGTGATTTCCTATATCGGCGGTGAGGGGCACAACCTTCAGGAGCACTCCGTTGTGTTGATCCGCGGCGGCCGGGTGAAGGATTTGCCGGGTGTGCGCTATCACATCGTTCGCGGCTCCCTTGACTTGCAGGGCGTCAAGGATCGTAAGCAGTCGCGCTCCAAGTACGGTGCCAAGCGGCCGAAGAAGTCCTGATTGTTGGTCGTTCATAAGAATTAGCGAGAGGTTGTCATGCCCCGTCGTCGTGAAGTACCCAAGCGTGAAATCCTGGCTGACCCGAAGTTCGGTAGTCAGGATGTTTCGAAGTTCATCAACGTGATCATGCAGGCCGGGAAGAAGGCTGTTGCAGAGCGCATCGTGTACGGCGCCTTTGCGAATATTTCCGCGAAGTCCGGCAAAGATCCCCTTGAGGTTTTTGCTGCTGCAGTCGGCAATGTGAAGCCGGTGGTGGAGGTTAAGAGCCGTCGCGTCGGCGGTGCCAACTACCAGGTTCCCGTTGAGGTGCGGCCGTCGCGTCGGATGGCTCTGTCCATGCGTTGGCTCCGTGAGGCCGCCCGTAAGCGTTCGGAGAAGTCCATGGCTCAGCGTCTGGCTGGTGAGCTGCTTGAGGCTTCCGAAGGGCGGGGTGCTGCCATGAAGAAGCGCGAAGAAGTGCATCGGATGGCTGAGGCGAACAAGGCTTTCTCTCATTTCCGCTTCTGAGGTTTTCTCGAAGTGGTTCAACGGGCCCTGTCAAGGGCTCGCTTGTTTTGTAAAGCAACTGTTATAGGCTCGCGCGCTTCAGCGTGATCCAAGGAAGGTAGGCAAGCAACGTGGCTCGCAAGACTCCCATCGAGCGGTATCGCAACATCGGCATCTCCGCTCATATTGACGCCGGTAAGACAACGACAACCGAGCGTATCCTCTTTTACACCGGCGTGAACCACAAGATCGGTGAGGTTCATGATGGGGCGGCCACCATGGACTGGATGGCTCAGGAGCAGGAGCGCGGGATCACCATTACGTCCGCGGCCACCACCTGTTTCTGGAAAGGGATGGACATGTCCCTTCCCGAGCACCGCTTCAATATCATCGATACCCCGGGGCACGTGGACTTCACCATCGAGGTGGAGCGTTCCATGCGTGTGCTGGATGGTGCCTGTATGGTGTATTGCGCCGTGGGTGGTGTGCAGCCCCAGTCCGAGACCGTTTGGCGTCAGGCGACCAAATACAAGGTGCCCCGCTTGGCCTTCGTCAATAAGATGGACCGCCAGGGTGCGAATTTCTTCAAGGTCGTGGATCAGATGAAGAATCGCCTCAAGGCCAATCCGGTTCCCATCGTAATTCCCATCGGTGCGGAAGAGAACTTTGCGGGCGTGGTGGATCTCATCAAGATGAAGGCGATCTACTGGGACGAAGCGTCTCAGGGGATGAAGTTCGACTACCGCGATATTCCGGCCGAACTTCTGGATACTGCTGAGGAATGGCGCGAGCAAATGGTTGAAGCGGCCGCCGAAGCCAGCGAGGAGTTGATGAACACCTACCTGGAAAACGGCGAGCTGACGGAAGAGCAAATTAAGTTCGGTCTGCGGCATCGGACCATTGGCTGTGAGATTCAGCCAATGCTGTGTGGTACTGCCTTCAAGAACAAGGGCGTGCAGCGTATGCTGGATGCCGTGATTGAATTTCTGCCTTCTCCGGTGGATATCCCGCCGGTGTCCGGTACCGACGAGGATGACAAGGAAGTTGTTCGCAGGGCGGATGACGGCGAGAAGTTTTCGGCTTTGGCATTCAAGCTCATGACCGATCCGTTCGTCGGTCAGCTGACGTTCGTTCGAGTTTATTCCGGTGTGTTGAATTCCGGTGAAACTGTCCTGAACTCGGTGCGAGGCAAGAAAGAGCGGATCGGCCGGATCCTGCAGATGCATGCCAATGAGCGTGAAGAAATCAAGGAAGTGCGCGCTGGTGACATTGCTGCCTGTGTCGGGCTGAAGGAAGTCACAACCGGTGAAACCCTTTGTGATCCTTCTGCAGTCATCATCCTCGAGCGGATGGAGTTTCCGGACCCCGTGATTCACGTTGCGGTCGAGCCCAAGACCAAGGCCGACCAGGAAAAGATGGGGATCGCCCTGTCCCGGCTGGCTGCGGAGGATCCCTCGTTCCGTGTTCGGACCGACGAAGAGTCCGGGCAGACCATCATTTCGGGGATGGGTGAGCTCCATCTGGAGATCATCGTTGACCGGATGAAGCGTGAGTTTAACGTTGAGGCCAACGTTGGTGCTCCCCAAGTGGCCTATCGTGAAACTATCCGCAAGCCCGCCAAGGATGTGGAAGGCAAGTTCGTCAAGCAAACCGGTGGTCGCGGCCAGTATGGCCACGTGGTCATCAACGTCGAACCCAACGAAGCAGGCAAGGGTTACGAGTTCGTCGATGCCATCAAGGGTGGCGTGGTTCCTCGGGAATACATTCCTGCGGTCGATCGAGGCATTCAGGACTCTTTGGGTAACGGGGTGTTGGCAGGTTTCCCCGTGGTGGATGTGAAGGTCACGCTGCACTTCGGTTCCTACCACGACGTGGACTCCAACGAAAACGCCTTCAAGATGGCGGGTTCCATGGCTTTCAAGGAAGGTTTGCGGCGGGCTAGCCCGGTGCTGCTGGAACCTATGATGGCCGTCGAAGTAGAGACTCCGGAAGACTTCATGGGCAACGTGATGGGTGACCTGTCCGGGCGTCGCGGGATTGTGCTGGGCATGGATGATGTTGCCGGGATGAAGGTTATTCGGGCTGAAGTGCCTTTGGCCGAGATGTTCGGTTACGCCACCCAGTTGCGTTCCCTGACACAAGGCCGGGCGACTTACTCGATGGAATTCAAGCATTACTCCGAAGCGCCCAAGAACGTCGCTGAGGCAATCATCAGCAACAAGAAATAATCGAAACCTCAATCTTTAATAGGAAATTCAGCTATGGCTAAGGGTAAGTTTGAGCGTACGAAGCCGCACGTAAACGTGGGTACGATTGGTCACGTTGACCATGGCAAGACGACGCTGACGGCTGCGATCACGACGATTCTGTCCTCCAAGTTCGGTGGCGAGGCGAAGGCCTATGACCAGATTGATGCGGCGCCTGAAGAGAAGGCTCGCGGGATCACCATCAACACGGCCCACGTGGAATACGAAACGGCGGCCCGTCACTACGCGCACGTGGATTGCCCGGGTCACGCGGACTACGTGAAGAACATGATTACCGGCGCGGCCCAGATGGACGGGGCCATTCTGGTGGTGTCCGCGGCTGACGGCCCGATGCCCCAGACTCGCGAACACATTCTGCTGGCGCGCCAAGTGGGTGTGCCCTACATCATCGTGTTCATGAACAAGTGCGACATGGTCGATGATGAAGAGCTGCTCGAGCTGGTGGAAATGGAAGTGCGCGAGCTTCTGTCCAAGTACGACTTCCCGGGCGACGACATTCCCATCGTCAAGGGTTCCGCCCTGAAGGCGCTCGAAGGCGACAAGACCGACCTGGGTGAAGGCGCCATCATGAAGCTGGCCGACGCTCTCGACAGCTACATTCCCACTCCCGAGCGGGCCATCGACAAGCCCTTCCTGCTGCCCATCGAAGACGTGTTCTCCATCTCCGGCCGCGGCACCGTGGTGACGGGGCGGGTTGAGCGGGGCATTGTGAAGGTCGGCGAAGAAATTGAAATCGTTGGCATCAAGCCCACCGTCAAGACCACCTGCACCGGCGTGGAAATGTTCCGCAAGCTGCTGGACCAGGGCCAGGCGGGTGACAACGTGGGCGTGCTGCTGCGCGGCACCAAGCGGGAAGACGTGGAGCGGGGTCAGGTGCTGGCCAAGCCGGGCTCCATCACCCCCCATACCCACTTCACGGGCGAAGTGTATGTCCTGTCCAAGGAAGAAGGTGGTCGTCACACCCCGTTCTTCAACAACTACCGTCCCCAGTTTTATTTCCGGACCACGGACGTGACGGGCTCCATCAGCCTGCCGGAAGGCACCGAGATGGTGATGCCGGGGGACAACGTGTCCATCGTGGTGAAGTTGATCGCCCCGATCGCCATGGAAGAAGGTCTGCGCTTTGCCATCCGTGAAGGCGGTCGCACCGTCGGCGCCGGCGTCGTCGCCAAGATCATCGAGTAAGAAAGAATGTCCTTGGCGGAGGAGGGTCTCCTCCGCCTTTTCGCTCTTTGGGAAAAATCATGCAAAACCAGAAAATCCGTATCCGTCTGAAGGCTTTCGACTACCGTTTGATTGACCAGTCCGCACTGGAGATCGTCGAGACGGCTAAGCGTACCGGCGCTGTTGTTCGTGGCCCGGTACCTCTGCCGACTCGTATCGAGCGTTACAATGTGCTGCGCTCGCCCCACGTGAACAAGACTTCTCGTGATCAGTTCGAAATTCGCACCCACCTACGTCTGATGGATATCATTGATCCCACCGACAAGACGGTTGATGCGCTGATGAAGCTGGATCTGCCGGCCGGTGTAGACGTGGAAATCAAACTTCAGTAATCCTGGGCTTGCAAGTGGTTTTGAAAGGCCGGTATAATCCGGCCTTTGTGCCTTTTGGTGCAATTCATTCGGCCCCGGTCAATCGCAACCGGGTTTAGGAGAAAAATATGAGTCTAGGCCTTGTAGGGCGCAAGGTCGGCATGACTCGCATCTTCGCTGAGGATGGTCGTTCCATCCCTGTGACGGTGCTTGACGTGTCCGATAATCGGGTGACCCAGATCAAGACACCTGAAAGCGACGGTTATGCCGCTGTTCAGGTTACCTTTGGTAAGCGTAGGGCAAGCCGCGTTTCCAAGCCCCTGGCCGGTCATCTGGCCAAGGCGGGGGTTGAAGCTGGGCACGTCCTTCGGGAATTTCGGGTTGCCCCCGAAGCGCTGGTAGATGTAAAGCCGGGTGACGTTCTCCCGGTGGATCTCTTTGCTGTTGGCCAGATGGTCGATGTGTCCGGGGTGTCTATTGGTAAGGGCTTTGCTGGCTCCATCAAGCGGCATAACTTCAGCTCAAACCGGGAGTCCCATGGTAACTCGGTGACGACGCGTGCGCCTGGTTCGATTGGTATGGCGCAAGACCCCGGTCGCGTGTTTCCAGGTAAGCGCATGGCGGGGCATCTGGGTGATGCCCGTCGCACTCAGCAAAATCTCGAGATCGTTCGGGTGGATGTTGAGCGCAAGCTTCTTCTCGTTAAAGGTGCGGTGCCCGGCGCCAAGGGGGGTGACGTTGTTGTGCGCCCTGCCGTCAAGGCTGGAATGTGAGCGGGGTGGTCATGGAACTGAAACTGTTGAATGACCAGGGTCAGGCGGCATCCACGATGCCTGCGTCTGACGCCCTGTTTGGTCGCGAATACAACGAAGCTCTGATTCACCAGGTGGTTGTTGCCTATATGGCGAACGCCCGTTCCGGGAATCGTGCGCAAAAGGGTCGCGCCGAAATTGCTAAATCCACCAGGAAGCCCTGGCGCCAAAAGGGCACCGGCCGTGCTCGTGCTGGTATGGCATCGAGCCCGATCTGGCGTGGAGGTGGTAAGACTTTTCCGAACTCCCCGGATGAGAATTTTTCCCAGAAGGTCAATCGGAAGATGTACCGAGCTGGCGTGGCTGCGATCTTGTCCCAGCTTGCTCGCGAGGATCGCTTGGCGGTAGTTGCGGACTTCAAGGTTGAGGCCCCGAAAACCAAGCTGCTTAATCAAAAGCTCAAGGGGATGGGTCTGGACTCGGTTTTGGTGATTACCGATGATCTCGACGAGAACCTGTTGTTGTCCTCTCGCAATTTGCCGCATGTATTGGTGCTGGAAGTGAATGAGGCGGATCCCCTTTCGCTGGTGCGCTTCCCCCGAGTGATTGTCACTAAGGGTGCCCTGGCCAAGATGGAGGAGGTGTGGCAATGAGCCGGATTAGCGAACAACGTCTGATGCAGGTCCTGCTGGCGCCGCAAATTTCTGAGAAGGCAACGTTTGTTGCCGACAAAAACGAGCAGGTGGTTTTCCGGGTGGCGACTGATGCGACCAAGCCTGAGATCAAGGCTGCGGTTGAGTTGCTGTTCAAGGTCGAAGTTAAGTCTGTGCAGGTTTCCAACGTCAAGGGCAAGGTTAAGCGCTTTGGTCGTGCAATGGGGCGCCGCAGAGACTGGAAGAAGGCCTTTGTATGCCTGAAGCCCGGCCAGGAAATCAATTTTGCGGCGGGAGAGTAACCAGTCATGGCGCTAGTTAAAGTCAAGCCAACCTCGGCCGGTCGTCGTGGCCTGGTCAAGGTTGTTAATGCCAATCTGCATAAGGGCAAGCCCTTTGCAGGTTTGGTTGAAAAGAAAAGTAGTCGAGCCGGCCGGAATAACGGGGGGCGCATCACGATGCGTCACCAGGGTGGCGGTCACAAGCAACACTATCGTCTGGTGGACTTTCGTCGCAATAAGGACGGTATTGCTGCAACCGTGGAGAGGATTGAATACGATCCGAATCGTTCGGCTAATATCGCTCTGTTGTGCTATGCCGATGGTGAGCGGCGTTATGTGATCGCTCCCAAGGGTCTGGTGGTTGGGCAGCAGCTGATGAGCGGTATTGAAGCCCCGATCAAGGCGGGCAATGCCCTGCCCATCCGGAATATTCCTGTCGGTTCGACCATCCATTGCGTTGAGATGATGCCTGGCAAGGGCGCACAGATCGCTCGTGCGGCTGGGACTTCTGTCCAGCTGTTGGCTCGTGAGGGTGCTTACGCTCAGTTGCGGCTGCGTTCCGGTGAAATTCGGCGGGTGCATGTGGACTGTCGAGCCACCATCGGTGAAGTGGGCAACGAAGAACATAGCCTGCGCAAGATTGGCAAGGCCGGTGCAATGCGTTGGCGCGGTGTTCGCCCGACCGTGCGTGGTGTGGCCATGAACCCGGTGGATCACCCCCATGGCGGAGGTGAGGGTCGTACTGGTGAAGGCAGAGTTCCGGTCAGCCCGTGGGGCACGCCGGCGAAGGGTTACCGTACCCGTAGTAACAAGCGCACGGACACCATGATTGTCCAGCGGCGTCACAAGCGTTAAGAGGTAGCAAATGGCACGTTCTATCAAGAAAGGCCCGTTTGTCGACGCTCACCTGCTCAAAAAGGTGGATGCAGCGCGTACGGGTAACGACAAGCGGCCGATCAAGACTTGGTCTCGCCGTTCCACCATTCTTCCTGACTTCGTTGGTTTGACCATTGCGGTGCACAACGGCCGGCAGCACATTCCGGTTTATGTGTCTGAAAATATGGTTGGCCACAAGCTGGGTGAATTCGCTTTGACCCGTACCTTCAAAGGTCACGCGGCGAGCAAGAAAGCCAAGCGCTAAGGAGCGACCATGGAAACTAAAGCGATTCTCCGTGGTGTGCGGCTATCGGCTCAAAAAGGTCGTCTCGTAGCCGATCAAGTGCGTGGTAAGCCGGTTGGGCAGGCTCTTTCGATTCTCGCGTTTTCCCCCAAAAAGGGCGCCGAAATCATCAAAAAAGTAGTTGAGTCTGCCATCGCCAATGCCGAGCACAATGACGGCGCTGATATCGATGTTTTGAAGGTCAAGACCATCTACGTCGAAGAGGGCATGACACTCAAGCGTTTTACCGCTCGTGCCAAAGGTCGGGGCAACCGGATTGTGAAGCCGACGTGCCACATCTACGTGACGGTTGGGGAGTAAGAGATCACTATGGGTCAAAAAATTCATCCCACCGGCTTCCGTCTCGCGGTAACTCGGGATTGGGCCTCTCGTTGGTTTGCTAATAAGGGCGATTTCGCCCAGATGCTGCACGAGGACCTGAAGGTTCGAGAGTATCTGAAGAAGCGGCTCGCCCACGCATCTATTGGCCGCGTGCTGATTGAGCGACCGGCTAAGAACGCCCGGATCACTTTGTTCAGTGCCCGCCCCGGCGTCGTGATTGGCAAGAAGGGCGAAGACATTGAGCTGCTCAAGAAGGATCTTCAGAAGATCATGGGCGCTCAGGTTCACGTCAACATTGAGGAAGTGCGCAAGCCCGAACTCGATGCCAAGCTGATTGCGGATTCCATTGCTCAACAGCTGGAAAAGCGGATCATGTTTCGTCGCGCCATGAAACGGGCGATGCAAAACGCCATGCGGCTGGGGGCTCAAGGCATCAAAATCATGAGCGCTGGCCGCCTGAATGGTGCCGAAATTGCCCGTACAGAATGGTATCGCGAAGGTCGTGTGCCTCTGCATACCCTGCGCGCCGATATCGACTATGGCGTGTCCGAGGCCCACACTACCTACGGTGTGATTGGCATTAAGGTCTGGGTTTACAAGGGTGAAATGCTTGGGCGTGATGAGCAGCCTGCGGCTGCAGAGAATGACGCGGATGCCCGTCGCGGACGGCGTGGTCCTCGCGGCGACACCTCAGCCGATCCTCGTGGTACGAAGCGTCCCGCCCGTCGCGGTGCCGAAGGCGACAGTGCTCGCAAGAAGCCAGAAGTTAGGAGTGAATGATGCTGCAGCCATCGAGAAGAAAGTATCGCAAGGAACAAAAGGGCCGCAACACCGGTCTTGCGACTCGGGGCGCCAAGGTTAGCTTCGGTGAGTATGGTTTGAAAGCCACCGGAAGAGGGCGTTTGACTGCGCGCCAAATCGAATCGGCCCGTCGGGCGATGACCCGGCACATCAAGCGGGGTGGCCGGATCTGGATTCGGATCTTCCCGGATAAACCTATTTCGGAAAAACCGGCCGAAGTTCGAATGGGTAACGGTAAGGGTAACCCTGAGTATTGGGTTGCTGAAATCCAGCCGGGTAAAGTTCTTTACGAGATGGATGGTGTTGATGAGACTTTGGCTCGTGAGGCTTTCCGCCTGGCTGCCGCCAAGCTGCCTCTTCCGACCGTCTTCGTCCACCGTCAAGTGGGGTAATCATGAAGGCGAGTGAATTGCGCGTTAAAAGCGCAGATGATCTAAACAAAGAATTGCTTGATTTGTTGAAAGCGCAGTTCAGCATGCGGATGCAGCTGGCTACTCAGCAGTTGAGCAATACGAGCCAGGTTAGTAAGGTACGGCGCGATATCGCCCGTGTCAGGACCATCCTGCGCGAAAAGGCGGGTCAATGATGAGCGAACAGGAAACAAAGGTCCGGCGTACCCTGGTCGGTCGGGTTGTCAGTGACAAGATGCAAAAGACTGTCACGGTATTGGTGGAGCGTAGAGTGAAGCACCCCATCTACGGCAAGGTGATCACCCGTTCCGCCAAGTATCATGCGCACGCTGAAGAAGGCCAGGCGACTGAAGGGGATTTGGTGGAAATCGTCGAAACTCGGCCGATTTCAAAGACCAAGACTTGGGCTATTGCACGCGTCCTCGAAAAAGCACGAGTTATTTGAGCCGGTGTTTTTGAAATCGCTTGGCGTTAACGCGCCAGGCGATTATAATTTTTGCTTTCCCTCTTTCTGAGGGAGTTCTCCCCGTACGGGGTCCAAGACTGACCGCGCTTGCGGGGCAAGTTGGAGACATTTTCATGATTCAAATGCAGTCAATCCTGGACGTGGCCGACAACACGGGCGCTCGTTCGGTGATGTGTATTAAGGTCCTTGGTGGTTCCAAGCGTCGGTACGCTGGCGTGGGGGACATTATTAAGGTTTCGATCAAGGATGCGGCCCCTCGGGGGCGTGTCAAGAAGGGTGATGTTTACAATGCCGTGGTGGTGCGTACCGCCAAGGGTGTTCGTCGGCCGGATGGATCCTTGATCAAGTTTGATGGCAATGCCGCGGTTCTTCTGAATAACAAGCTGGAACCGATCGGGACTCGGATCTTTGGGCCGGTTACGCGGGAGTTGCGTACCGAGCGGTTTATGAAGATTGTTTCCCTGGCGCCTGAGGTTCTTTGAGGAGCGATGATGAACAAGATCCGTAAAGGTGATCAGGTCATCATTCTGACTGGCAAGGATCGCGGTCGTCGCGGCACCGTGCTGCGTCGGGTTGATGCCGAAAAGGTTGTGGTTGAGGGAGTAAATCGGGTTAAGAAGCACGTTAAGCCCAATCCCTTGAAAGGGCAGGTCGGCGGTATCGTCGAGAAGGAAATGCCGATTCATCAGTCGAATGTGGCCCTGTTCAACCCTAATACCCAATTGGGTGACCGTGTTGGAGTTCGCTTGCTTGAGGATGGCCGCCGTGTGCGGTTCTTCAAGTCGAATGGCGAGCTGGTTGACGCATAAGGAACCGCCATGGCCCGTCTTCAGCAAATTTATAAGGAAGCGATTGTTCCCGAGCTGGTTGCAAAGTTCGGCTACAAATCCGTTATGGAAGTGCCGCGGATCACCAAGGTGACTCTCAATATGGGGGTTGGCGAGGCTGTCGGCGACAAGAAGATTCTGGAAAATGCCATCGGCGATCTTACTAAGATCGCTGCGCAAAAGCCGGTGTCCACCAAGGCTCGCAAGTCGATTGCTGGCTTCAAGATCCGTGAAGGCTATCCCATCGGTTGCATGGTGACTTTGCGGGGGCCTCGGATGTTTGAGTTCCTCGATCGCCTCATCTCCGTGGCTATTCCCCGCATTCGCGATTTTCGGGGGATTCAGGGTAAAGGTTTTGATGGTCGGGGTAACTACAACCTCGGAGTTAAAGAGCAAATCATTTTTCCTGAGATCGAGTATGACAAGATCGACGCGCTTCGGGGTTTGAACATCAGCATCACCACGACTGCAAAGACCGACGATGAGGCGCGTGCGCTCCTCGGTGCTTTCAAGTTCCCGTTCAAGAATTGAGGATGAAATGGCGAAACTTGCACTGATCAATCGCGAAAACAAGCGCGCCAAGCTTGTGGCGAAATATGCCGCTAAGCGTGCTGAGCTCGTGGCTATCGTTGAAGATGCGAAGCTGACTGACGAGGAGCGCATGGTCGCTCGTCTGCGGATTCAGCAGTTGCCGCGCAATGCGAACCCGACCCGCCAACGCAACCGCTGTAGCCTGACCGGGCGTCCTAGGGGTGTATTTCGTAAGTTTGGCTTGTGTCGTAACAAGCTTCGCGAAATTGCCTTCCGTGGCGAGGTTCCTGGCATGACCAAGGCGAGCTGGTAAGGAGAATATAAGATGAGTATGTCCGATCCTATCGCCGACATGCTGACCCGCATTCGCAATGGTCAGCAAGCAGAGAAGGCGGCTGTTTCCATGCCGGCTTCTAAGCTGAAAGTCGCTATTGCGAAAGTGCTGGAGGCCGAAGGCTACATCGATGGTTTCGCGGTCCGTGAAAACGGTGGCAAGGCCGAGCTTGATGTGAGCTTGAAGTATTATGCCGGTCGCCCTGTGATTGAGCGTATCGAGCGCGTGAGTCGTCCTGGCTTGCGTGTTTACAAGCCGAGCGATGAATTGCCCCGGGTTATGAATGGGTTGGGCGTGGCGATTGTGTCTACCCCCAAGGGTGTGATGACCGATCGCGCCGCGCGTGCGAACCGCGTTGGCGGTGAAGTTCTGTGCCTGGTGGCGTAAGGGAGGCAGGGATGTCACGAGTTGCAAAGAATCCGGTTCCGATCCCGCAGGGTGTCGAAGTTTCTTTCGCGGGGGGGGAGGTTTCCGTTAAGGGGCCTCTCGGAGTCCTGAAGCGGAACTTCGGTGTTGCGGTTAAGGTTGAGCTTGAGGGTGGTGCCCTGGTGTGTTCTGCAGTGGAAGGGAAGCCAAACGCCAAGGCCATGTCCGGTACTGTGCGGGCCTTGGTGAACAATATGGTTGCCGGGGTGAGTAAAGGCTGGGAGCGTAAGTTGACCTTGGTTGGTGTGGGATATCGAGCCCAGGCCCAAGGCGACAAGCTGAATCTGTCTCTTGGTTTCTCTCATCCTGTCGTTCATCAGATGCCGGCCGGGATAAAGGTGGAAACGCCTACCCAGACTGAAATCCTGATCAAGGGTATCGATAAGCAGCTGGTCGGCCAAGTGGCCGCTGAAGTGCGCGCTTACCGCGAGCCTGAGCCTTATAAGGGCAAGGGTGTCCGTTATTCGGACGAAGTCGTGGTGATCAAGGAAACCAAGAAGAAGTAAGGGCCTGACGTCATGAACAAGAAGGAAGCGCGTTTGCGCCGGGCACGTAAAACCCGTGCCAAAATTGCCGAGTTGAAGGCGGTTCGTCTGACGGTGTTCCGTACGAACTGCCACATCTACGCGCAAGTCATTTCGGGCTGTGGATCCCAAGTGCTGGCTGCTGCATCCACTGTTGAGGCAGGGGTTCGTGGGCAGGTGCCGAACGGCGGGAACAAGGATGCTGCCGCTGTAGTTGGCAAGCTCATAGCCGAAAGGGCTAAGGCCGCCGGGATTGAGCAGGTGGCGTTCGATCGCGCCGGATTCCACTACCACGGTCGCGTCAAGGCCCTGGCAGAAGCCGCCCGCGAGGGCGGGCTGAAGTTCTAAGCGAGGTTATCCATGGCTAAGCAGCAAACTAAGCGCGTTCAGGCGTCCGAAGAGAAGGATGATGGCCTGCGCGAAAAGATGGTATCCATCAACCGCGTGACCAAGGTTGTGAAGGGCGGCCGGATTCTCGGTTTTGCCGCGCTGACTGTGGTTGGTGACGGTGATGGTGGTATCGGGATGGGTAAAGGCAAGAGCCGCGAAGTGCCCGTCGCCGTTCAGAAAGCGATGGAAGAAGCGCGCCGTAAGATGGCCAAGGTGGCTTTGAAAGGCGGCACCATTCACCATTCCGTGGTGGGTAAGCATGGCGCCTCAGTGGTGCTGATGCAACCCGGTCCCGCCGGGACCGGGATCATCGCCGGCGGGCCGATGCGGGCGGTTTTCGAGGTGATGGGGGTGACCGACATCATCTGTAAATGCCTGGGCTCCACCAACCCTTATAACGTGGTTCGTGCCACTCTTAACGGGTTGCTGAAGACCAGCACCCCGGCCGAAATTGCTGCAAAGCGTGGCAAGACGGTCGAAGAGATCCAGGGGTAAGCCATGTCCGACAAGAAAGTCAAAGTAACGCTTGTTAAAAGCGTGATCGGGACCAAGCAGTCGCACCGCGCAACAGTGCGTGGCCTGGGGCTGCGTCGTTTGAACCATACAGTCGAGCTGGTGGACACCCCGGAGGTACGGGGAATGATCACTAAGGTCGCCTATCTCGTAAAGTGTGAGGGCTGACATGCGACTCAATACGATCAAGCCTGGCGCCGGGGCAAAATTCCCGAGCAAGCGTGTGGGGCGTGGAATTGGCAGCGGTCTTGGAAAAACCGCTGGTCGAGGCCACAAGGGTCAAAAGTCACGGGCTGGTGGTTTCCATAAGGTCGGTTTCGAAGGCGGCCAAATGCCTCTGCAGCGGCGTTTGCCGAAGCGGGGTTTTGTGTCCCTGACAGCCTCCCGTTATGCCGAGGTGCGTTTGAGCGAATTGGCCCAGATGCCCATCGAAGAAATCGATCTGCTGTCCCTCAAGCAAGCGGGTGTCGTTCCTGCTGAGGCGCTGACCGCCAAAGTAATTCTGTCGGGCTCCATCGAAAAGAAGGTTGTCCTCAAAGGCATTGGGGCCACCAAGGGTGCGCGGGCGGCGATCGAAGCTGCCGGCGGTTCGGTGTCGGCGGAGTAAAGGGCCATCGTGGCGACCGTGAAGCCTACCGTTGGCGCAACCGGTAAGTTTGGTGACCTGAAGCGCCGGGTGATTTTTTTGCTCGGCGCGCTCATAGTCTATCGAATGGGCGCCCACATTCCAGTGCCGGGTATAGATCCGCAGCGGTTGGCCGAGCTTTTCCAGTCGCAGCAGGGTGGGATCCTGGGGGTGTTCAATCTGTTTTCCGGGGGTGCGCTCTCTCGCTTCACCATTTTCGCTTTGGGGATCATGCCGTATATTTCGGCCTCGATCATCATGCAATTGATGACAGTAGCGTCCCCCCAGCTTGAATCCCTCAAGAAGGAAGGTGAGGCGGGGCGTCGGAAGATCACCCAATACACCCGGTATGGCACTGTTGCCTTGGCGTTATTTCAAGCGACCGGCATTGCTGTGGCGTTGGAAGGACAGGCCGGGCTCGTGGTGGAGCCTGGATTGATGTTCCGCTTCGTCACGGTTTCAACACTTGTGACCGGGACGCTTTTTCTGATGTGGCTCGGCGAGCAGATTACCGAGCGGGGTCTGGGTAACGGAATTTCGATCATTATCTTCGCTGGTATTGCTGCCGGGTTGCCGAATGCAATAGGCGGGTTGTTCGAGTTGGTGCGAACCGGTGCGATGCATCCCGTGGTCGCTTTACTGATTTGTGTGCTGGTTGCGTTGGTGACTGGGTTCGTCGTGTTTGTCGAGCGGGCGCAGCGCAAGATTTTGGTCAATTACGCTAAGAGGCAGGTGGGTAACAAGGTCTATGGGGGGCAGAGCTCCCATTTGCCTTTGAAGCTCAACATGGCCGGCGTGATCCCGCCGATTTTTGCCTCCAGTATCATTCTGTTTCCAGCGACCCTTGGACAGTGGTTTGGTTCTGCCGAAGGGATGCTATGGCTCAAGGATCTGGCGTCTACGTTATCTCCCGGGCAGCCGCTTTATGTGATGCTCTACGCTGCAGCGATTGTTTTCTTCTGTTTCTTTTACACGGCGCTCGTTTTTAATGCCAGGGAGACTGCGGACAATCTTAAGAAGAGCGGTGCGTTCGTACCGGGTATTCGTCCAGGCGAACAGACTTCGCGGTACCTGGATCGAATCCTGATGCGTTTGACCCTCGCCGGGGCGGTGTATATCACTCTTGTATGCCTTCTGCCCGAGTTTTTGATCCTCAAGTGGAATGTTCCGTTTTATTTCGGGGGGACATCGCTGTTGATCATCGTGGTGGTGACAATGGATTTCATGGCTCAAGTTCAGGCTTACGTCATGTCGCATCAATATGAAAGCCTGCTTAAGAAAGCGAATTTTAAAGGCGCGGGCTTACCCGTTAAGTAGGATTGTGTATGGCCAAGGAAGACGTAATCGAGATGCAGGGCGAGGTTACTGAAAATCTTCCCAATGCAACCTTTCGAGTGCGTCTTGAGAATGGTCATATCGTGCTCGGGCACATTTCCGGAAAGATGCGTATGCATTACATCCGGATACTCCCGGGTGACAAAGTGACCGTGCAGTTGACACCGTACGATCTGACTAAAGGTCGAATTGTGTTCCGCACCAAGTAATACAAGTTTAGGAGCGAGTCAAAATGAGAGTACAGGCTTCCGTCAAGCGCATTTGCCGCAACTGCAAAGTCATCCGTCGCAAGGGTGTGGTGCGGGTCATTTGTACCGACCCCAGGCATAAGCAGCGTCAAGGTTGACGTGTTCGATGACTGTGATATATAATTTAACGTTTAGCTTTTTGGGGTGATTGAATGGCCCGTATTGCTGGGGTAAACATTCCCAACCACAAGCACGCAGAGATCGCGCTGACTGCCATTTTTGGTATCGGACGGACTCGTGCGCAGAAAATCTGCGATTCCGCCGGTGTGGTGCGTTCCGTTAAGGTGAAGGATCTGACCGAGTCGGACATGGAGCGTCTGCGGGAAGAGGTTGGTAAGTTCGTTGTCGAAGGCGATCTGCGCCGCGAAGTGACCATGAACATCAAGCGGCTCATGGATTTGGGTTGCTATCGTGGGGTTCGACATCGTCGTGGTCTGCCCTGTCGTGGGCAGCGGACTCGTACCAATGCCCGTACCCGCAAGGGGCCGCGCAAGTCCGTCGCTGGCAAGAAGTGATAGGAAATAGGCATAATGGCTAAGACTGCTACCAAGGTTCGCAAAAAAGTTAAAAAGAACGTTGCCGAAGGCATTGTTCATGTCCACGCGAGCTTCAACAACACCATTATCACCATCACCGACCGTCAGGGTAACGCCCTGTCGTGGGCGACGTCTGGCGGCGCTGGCTTCAAGGGTTCTCGCAAGAGCACACCCTTTGCCGCTCAGGTCGCAGCCGAAGCAGCCGGAAAGGTTGCTCAGGAATGTGGGGTGAAGAATCTGGAAGTTCGGATTAAGGGGCCCGGGCCTGGTCGTGAGTCTGCCGTTCGTGCGCTAAATGCGCTCGGGATGAAGATCACGAGTATTACCGATATCACCCCGATTCCGCATAACGGCTGCCGTCCGCCGAAGAAGCGCCGCATCTGACAAGGAGTGAAACGTGGCTCGTAATCTTGATCCGAAGTGCCGTCAGTGTCGGCGTGAAGGTGAAAAGCTCTTTCTGAAGGGCGAGAAGTGCTTTACCGATAAGTGTGCGATTGAACGTCGTTCATATGCGCCTGGCCAACATGGGCAGAAGTCTGGCCAGCGTCTGTCCGGGTACGGCGTCCAGTTGCGCGAAAAGCAGAAGATCCGCCGTGTGTATGGTGTGCTGGAACGTCAGTTCCGCAAAGTGTATTCCGAAGCCGATCGCCGGCGCGGTCAGACTGGCGAAAACCTGCTGCAATTGCTGGAAGGTCGGCTGGATTCAGTTGCTTACCGCATGGGGTTCGGTTGCTCACGTGCTGAGGCCCGTCAGGTGGTGCGGCACAACGGCGTTTTGGTGAATGGCAAGCGGGTGAATATTCCCTCTTACACCGTTCGCCCTGGCGATGTGATCGAACTGACCGAGCGCAGTAAGGGCCACCTCCGGGTCAAGGCTGCCCTGGAAGCGGCTGAATCCCGTGGTTTTCCCGAGTGGCTCGAAGTGGATGCCAAGGCCGCCCGCGGGGTATTCAAGGCCTATCCGCAGCGTTCCGAGCTGCCCGCCACGCTGAATGAAGGTCTGGTGGTCGAACTGTATTCTCGCTAATTGGCGAGGTTGCTAAGACAACAGATCCGAGGACACTGCTGATGCAAAGCAATCAATTGCTGAAACCTCGCATTATCGATGTGCTGAATCTGTCCCCCGTGCATGCACGGGTGACGATGGAGCCCTTCGAGCGCGGTTTTGGTCACACCCTTGGGAATGCACTCCGGCGCATTCTCCTGTCGTCCCTGCCGGGCTATGCGCCGACCGAGGTGACGATCGAAGGCGTTCTGCATGAATATTCGACCCTCGATGGTGTTCGCGAGGACATGGTCGACCTGCTCTTGAACCTCAAGGGTGTGGTGCTGAAGGTGCATAGCCGGGGCGAGGCCGTGCTGCGGTTGGCCAAGTCCGGGGAGGGCATTGTTCGGGCCAGCGATATCGAGACCAGTCACGATGTTGAAGTCATTAATCCTGATCATGTGATTGCCCACCTTGCCCCCGGGGGCAAGCTGGACATGCAGATCAAGGTTGAGCAAGGTCGCGGCTACGTTCCAGGCAATCAGCGCATGGCGGCCGGTGAGGCGAAGGTAGTTGGACGTATCGTGCTCGATGCTTCCTTCAGTCCGGTTCGGCGGGTGAGCTATCTGGTGGAAAGCGCACGGGTCGAGCAGCGCACCGACCTGGATCGCCTGATCATAGATCTGGAAACGAATGGCGCGGTGGATCCCGAGGAGGCGATTCGCTATGCCGCTCGAGTTCTGATGGATCAGTTGTCGGTGTTCGCCGATCTGGAGGGTACTCCGGTTGCGGTGGAGCAGCCTAAGGCTCCAGCCATCGATCCCGTCCTGCTTCGGCCGGTGGACGATCTGGAGCTGACCGTGCGTTCCGCGAACTGTCTTAAAGCGGAGAACATTTATTACATCGGTGATTTGATTCAGCGCACCGAGACTGAATTGCTCAAGACGCCCAACCTGGGTCGCAAGTCGCTCAATGAGATCAAGGAAGTATTGGCCTCTCGCGGGCTGACCTTGGGTATGAAATTGGAAAACTGGCCGCCGGCCGGGCTTGAAAAGCTCGGTTGAGCGGGGATCGTAAAGAGGAAATAAGATGCGTCACCGTCACGGCCTTCGAAAGCTGAATCGCACCAGCAGCCACCGTCAGGCGATGTTCCGCAACATGGCGAACTCGCTGCTGCTTCACGAGGTGATCAAGACCACTCTGCCTAAGGCCAAGGAATTGCGTCGTGTGGTGGAGCCTCTGATTACCCTGGGTAAAAAACCCAGTTTGGCTAACCGCCGCCTGGCCTTCAACCGTCTGCGCGATCGCGATATGGTGGTTAAGTTGTTTGACGAACTCGGTCCCCGGTTCGCTGCCCGCAATGGCGGTTATCTGCGGATCCTGAAGTTCGGGTTCCGGGTGGGCGACAATGCCCCGATGGCGTTGGTTGAGTTGGTGGACCGTGCCGAAGGCGCGGTTGAGGGCGCCGAGGAGCAGGCAGCCGCCTAAATGCGCTGATGTAATAAGGAACCCGCGGGTGATGCGGGTTTAACGAGGGTCAGCCGGATCCCTATCCAGCGAAATATGCTGGGTAGGGATTTTGTCTTTGGGCGACCATTACGTCCGCTTCGGACGTCGATCCCCAAGTCATTCCACCTGCGCGGGTCGGGGAGTCGAACTCGGATCCTGGCTTCAGGCTTTTACTGGTCTCTTCAGGAGTTTGCGCTGAAGGGTCCGGCGGTGCATTTTCAGTGCTCTCGCAGTGGCGGATATGTTGCCTTTGTGGTCCGCCAGTACCCGTTGAATGTGCTCCCACTCCAGTCGATCCACGGACATGGGCTCCCCAGGAGGGGGCTCCGTTTCGACCGGGCTAGGACAGTCAAGGGCTCGCAAAATGGAATCGGCGTCAGTGGGTTTTGCCAAATATTGGACTGCGCCGAGCTTGATGGCGTCCACCGCTGTAGTGATGCTCGCATATCCGGTGAGCACCAGGATACGGGGGGCTGGGGTGAATTGCAGGAGGGGTTTGATGAGGGTGAGGCCTGATGTCCCGGCCAGATTCAGGTCCAGGACGACAGCTTCTGGGTGGTGGGTTTTTGCCAACATCAGGGCCTCTTCCAGGGAGTGGGCTCCGATGGCGTCTTGATGCCGCTGGTTCAGGGCTCTACAAAGGGTACGGTTGAAGACTGGGTCATCGTCGACGATGAGGATGCGAGGAAGAGTTTCTGCCATGACTGGATCAGGAGTCTAAGGGGAGCCTTACGCTGGCTATCGTACCGGCGTGCTGGTTAGCCGCGAAGTCGAGAGTGCCCCCATGGCGGGTAATGGCCAACTCGGCCAAGGCCAACCCTATCCCCAAGCCCGAGGTGCTGGCTACCGAGGAAGGATCGTCCTTCCGGCCGTCAAAACCCGGGCCCTGATCGGCGATACGGATCACGATGGTGTCCGGGGCGATGTCGGCTGAGATGACGGCGCACTTGCGGGGATCGGCATCAGCCGCGTTGTTGATGAGATTGGTGATTGCCTGATGGAGGGTTTGGTCTGCGACGAGGGACTGCGCCGCAAACTTGGGCGTGACGGTCAGATTTGCCTGAGCCCCCGGCCTGCTGGACCTCCAGTTTGCCACAAGGTCCGTTAGCCAAGGACCAAGGAAGATCTGACGCCCGCCTTCTGCCCTTAGGCTCCCGGTGCGTGCAGACAACGCCTGGAGAATGGTTCGACAGCGATCGATTTGCTGGTCCATTATCGCTAGATCTTCGGTCATGTCCGGGGGTAGTCCTTCGTGGCAGCTCAGCTCTCCAACCAGAAGCTTTAAGGTTCCAAGAGGGGTGCCAAGTTCATGGGCGGTTCCGGCGGCAAGGTTGGCGAGGGCGACAATTCGGGCGTTGCGCAGATGGGCCTCCCGGGCGGCAGCGAGGGATTCTTCCCGTGCGCGCAGGGCAGCAGATAGCCTCGAAATGAAAAGCACCACCACGATGGCCGAAATGCCGAAGGTCACGGCCATGCCCGCCAGATGCCACCACACCCCTTCGGCAGCATCCCGCACAGCCAGGGGCGGAGCGATCCGCCATACCAGCCCGTAAAGCCCGATCGCCAATCCTGCCAAGCCCCAAGCATGGTTCGCCGGAAGGAGGATGCCGCCGATGGCCACCAGGGGGAGCATCAGGGAGATAAGGGGGTTGGTGGTCCCGCCGGAAAAAAAAGCGTAGAGGCTCCAGGCCACCAGGTCCATCGCCAAATGAGCGGTCATGACCATTGGGGTGGCAAGACTGGCTTTTCTTGCCGCGCCGACGCTGGCCAAATTGATAAGGATCAGGCCGACGGCCACCGCCAGCAGAGGCGCACGGCGAATGGACAGGTCCAGCAGGCTTGGGGCAGCAACGGCCGCGCTCGCCATGACAGCCACGGAAAGCCAGCGGAGGGTGAGTAGTCGATGAAGCGCCGTGGGGCCAGCCAGAGTGGGGGAGAGAGTCCGAAGCATGGGCGAATTATGGACTATGGCCAAGCTATGGTGCCTTGCCTGCAGGCAGGGGCCGGTTATGATGCAGTTAGAATTCAAACTGACTACAGTGGATTATGGCGAAGATTCTAGTGACCGGTGGAGCCGGCTATATCGGGTCCCATACCTGCGTTGAGCTCCTCTCGGCTGGCCACGACGTGGTGGTGGTGGATAACCTTGCCAACGCCAAGCAAGAGGCCTTGAGGCGGGTGGAGGAGGTCGCAGGGCGGCCCCTGGAGGCGTTTCATCGGGTGGATGTGCGTGATCGGCCCGCCATGACCCGGATTCTCCAGGGGGCCGGATTCGAGGCTGTGATCCACTTCGCGGCCCTCAAGGCGGTGGGCGAGTCGGTCCGGGAGCCTCTGCGCTATTACGACAACAATGTGGCGGGAACTGTTGCCTTGGCCGAAGTGATGGAGGCCAGCGGGCTCAGGCGGCTGGTGTTCAGCTCTTCTGCCACGGTCTACGGCGACCCGGCGGTGGTGCCGATCCTGGAGGATTCGCCCACCGGTGCCACCAACCCCTATGGCCGCAGCAAGTGGATGATGGAGCACGTGTTGCGGGACCTGGCAGCGGCCGATCCGGCCTGGCGCATTGCGATCCTGCGTTACTTCAATCCTGTGGGGGCCCACCCCAGTGGTCGGATGGGGGAGGATCCCCGGGGCATTCCTAATAACCTGATGCCTTTCGTGAGCCAGGTGGCGGTGGGGGCGCGTCCTGAGGTGCAGGTGTTCGGGAAGGACTATCCGACCCCGGACGGCACCGGGGTGCGGGACTATATTCATGTCGTGGATCTGGCCAGTGGTCATGTTCGGGCCCTGGAGTGCCTGGCGCGGCGGGAGGGGTTATTTACCGTTAATCTCGGAACAGGCCGGGGGTATTCCGTGCTGGAGGTGATCCGTGCCTTCGAGGCTGCCAGCGGTCGGTCCGTTCCCTATCGGATCGTGGATCGCCGTCCGGGCGATGTGGCCGAATGCTGGGCCGATCCCACCTTGGCGGCGAGTCTGCTGGGATGGCGGGCAGAGCGGGACTTGGCGGCCATGTGCCAGGATGCCTGGCGCTGGCAGTCCTCCCATCCCGAGGGCTATCCTGGCTGAGCCTGACCCTTCCTTTTGGGGTCCGCCGGCTGAATTTGCGCACGGGACCTCGGTCCAAATTGCATTAGCCGGGAGGCCACAAAATGGGCGAGATGCAAATTCATCAGGCAAAGAACGTATTGGGCGGCCCGCTCGTGGCCTGCAGTTACGATCCGGTGACCGGGTTCTATCGGACGGGGTGTTGCGAAACGGGGCCGGATGATTTGGGGCGCCACCTCATTTGCGTGAAGGTGACCGAGGAGTTCCTCGCCTTTTCCCTGGCTAGCGGCAACGATCTGACAACCCCGCGCCCGGAGTACCGCTTCGCCGGGGTGCGGCCGGGGTATCGCTGGTGTTTGTGCGCCCTGCGCTGGCGGGAGGCGTTGGATGCGGGGGTGGCGCCGCCGGTGGTGCTGGCGGCTACCCATGAGGCGGCGTTGCGGATTGTGGACCTGGCAACCCTGCGGGCCCACGCCCTGGATCAGCGCGCCTGATCGGCTGAGCGGAGGATCACCAGGCGCGCTTGAGGCGATTGCGGTACTGGACATCGTGGGGCAGGTGGCGCTGGCCTTCCTCCATGGCCGCCAGCACGGCGGCGGCAGCGTCCTTGAGCCGTTCCTGGGGAAGCAGGCCGATTTCGTTGGCGTGGGCGGTGAAGCGCACCAGGTGGTCCACCGCCTTGCGGCGCTGCTCTTCTTCAGTTGGCAGATAGACCGCCAGGCCGGCCTGGCCTAATTGTTCGATGAAGCGCAGGCGACGGGAAATCCGGGCGAGAAAACGGGTTTCGGCTTCGGCGGGGGTAGGCATGGCGGATTCCTTCGAATGGGAAAGGGCGGATATCCCCAATGAACGGCCGAAGGCCTGCCGGCTTTAGATGGCAATTGCATCAAGATGTAGGGGGCCGGCCAGAGGCCGGCCTTTCAACGCTGCAGGAGCGGGGCCAGGTAGTGGGCCGTATGGCTGGTGGGCAGGCTGGCGACGGCCTCGGGGGTGCCTCTGCCCACGATGGTGCCGCCGCCGTTGCCGCCCTCAGGCCCCAGATCGATGATCCAGTCCGCGGTCTTGATCACATCCAGGTTGTGCTCGATCACCACCACGGTGTTGCCGTGGTCCCGCAGGCGGTGGAGTACCTTCAGAAGCAGTTCGATATCGGCAAAATGCAGCCCGGTGGTGGGTTCGTCCAGGATGTAGAGGGTGCGGCCGGTGTCCCGCTTGGAGAGTTCCAGGGCCAGCTTGACCCGCTGGGCCTCGCCGCCGGAGAGGGTGGTGGCGCTTTGGCCAAGGCGGATGTAGCCCAGGCCCACGTCCATCAGGGTATCGAGCTTGCGGGCCACGGTCGGTACCGCCCGGAAGAATTCCAGGGCTTGCTCCACGGTCATTTCCAGCACATCGTGGATCGTGGCGCCCTTGTAGCGGATCTCCAGGGTTTCCCGGTTGTAGCGGCGCCCGGCGCAGATGTCGCAGGGCACGTACATGTCCGGCAGGAAGTGCATTTCCACCTTGATCAGGCCGTCCCCCTGGCAGGCTTCGCAGCGCCCGCCCTTCACATTGAAGGAGAAACGCCCCGGTCCGTAGCCTCGGGCCTTGGCCTCCGGCACCCCCGAGAAGAGTTCCCGGATCGGGGTCAGCAGGCCGGTGTAGGTGGCCGGATTGGAGCGGGGGGTGCGGCCAATCGGAGACTGGTCCACGTTGATCACTTTGTCGAAGAACTCCAGGCCTTCGATCTCGCCGCAGGGGGCCGGCTCCAGGCTGGAGCCATAGAGGTGACGAGCGGCCAGGGCGTAGAGCGTGTCGTTGATGAGGGTGGATTTGCCCGAGCCGGAAACGCCGGTCACGCAGGTGAACAAGCCCACCGGCAGCTCCAGGGTGACGTTCTTCAGGTTGTTGCCCTGGCAGTCGGCCAGGCGCAGCAGGCGTTCGCCATCCACCGGGGTGCGGCGGGCGGGCAGGGGGATTTTGCGGGTGCCGGAGAGGTAGGCGCCGGTGAGGGAATCCGGGTGGGCTGCCACCTGCTCCGGGGTGCCTTCCGCCACCACCTGGCCGCCGTGCTCGCCGGCGCCGGGCCCCATGTCCACCACATGGTCAGCGCAGCGGATGGCGTCCTCGTCGTGCTCCACCACGATGACGGTGTTGCCCATGTCCCGCAGCCGCTTGAGGGTTTCCAGAAGTCGGTCGTTGTCTCGCTGGTGCAGGCCGATGGAGGGCTCGTCCAGCACATACATCACGCCGGTGAGGCCGGAGCCGATCTGGCTGGCCAGGCGGATCCGCTGGGCCTCGCCGCCGGAGAGGGTGTCCGCCGAGCGGTCCAGGGACAGGTAGTCCAGCCCCACGTTGATCAGGAAGGACAGCCGGGCGGTGATTTCCTTGACGATCTTGTCCGCCACCTGGGCCCGCTGGCCAGTCAGTTGCAGTCCTTCGAAGAAGGTCCGGCACTGGCCCAGGGGGAGGTGGGAGAGTTCCGGTAGGGTGCGGCCGCCGATCAGCACATGGCGCGCCTCGCTGCGCAGGCGGGTGCCCTGGCAGGCCGGGCAGGCGCGGGTGGCCCGGTACTTGGCCAACTCCTCCCGCACCGCGACTGAGTCGGTTTCCTTGTAGCGGCGCTCCAGGTTGGGAATGATGCCTTCGAAAGGGTGCTCCTTGAGCACCGGCCGGCCCGAGTCCGAAAGATAACGGAAGGCCAGCTTCTCCCGGCCCGAGCCGTATAGAACCTTGTCCTGAACCGCGGCGGGGAGGGTCTCGAAAGGGACCTCCACGTCGAAATCATAGTGGTTGGCCAGGCTGGACAACATCTGGAAGTAGAACTGGTTGCGCCGGTCCCAGCCACGGATGGCGCCCGCCGCCAGGGAAAGCTCGGGATGGACCACCACCCGGGCCGGGTCGAAGAAGTCCACCACGCCCAGCCCATCGCACTTGGGGCAGGCCCCCAGGGGGTTGTTGAAGGAAAACAGGCGGGGCTCCAGCTCCGCCAGGGCGAAGCTGCACACCGGACAGGCGAACTTGGCGGAAAAAAGATGCTCCCGCCCCGAATCCATCTCCACCGCGATGGCCCGGCCGTCGGCATGGAGCAGCGCGGTTTCGAAGGATTCCGCCAGGCGGCTTCTGAGATCGGCCCGGACCTTGAGGCGGTCGATCACCACCTCCACAGTGTGGCGCTTGTTGCGCTCCAGGGGCGGGGGGTTGTCCAGCTCCATCACCTGGCCATCCACCCGCACGCGCACGAAACCCTGGGCCCGCAGTTCAACGAAGAGGTCCGCCTGCTCGCCCTTGCGGCCGGCGATCACCGGGGCCAGGATCATCAGCCGGGTGTCCTCGGGCAAGGCCAGGATCGCATCCACCATCTGGGAGACGCTCTGGGCTTCCAGCACATGCTCCGGGTGGTCCGGGCAGTGGGGGGTGCCGGCCCGGGCGTAGAGCAGGCGCAGGTAGTCGTGAATCTCGGTGACGGTGCCCACGGTGGAGCGGGGGTTGTGGCTGGTGGCTTTCTGTTCGATGGAAATGGCCGGGGATAGACCTTCGATCAGATCCACGTCGGGTTTTTCCATCAGTTGCAGGAACTGGCGGGCGTAAGCCGATAGGGATTCCACGTAGCGGCGCTGGCCTTCAGCGTAGAGGGTGTCGAAGGCCAGGGATGATTTGCCCGAGCCCGACAGCCCGGTGATCACCGTGAGCCGGTCCCGGGGCAGGTCCAGGCTGATGTTCTTGAGGTTGTGGGTCCGCGCGCCGCGGATGCGAATCAGGTCCATGGAAGCCGGCATCGATGTTTAACCGGTCACTATAAGGGAGTGCTTGCGCCGCAGCAAACCCGTCCGACGGGGGGCCGGACGATCAGGAAGACCCCGCGCCGGGGGGCGAGCTACCGGCCCTTGGATGGTAGACTCCCGCCTTTCGCCGATCGAGAGTTCCATGTCCGCCGCTGTCAGTGATGCCATGACCCCCGCCGAACGCCGTGCCGGGATCAGTCTGGCGGCAATCTTCGCCCTGCGCATGCTGGGCCTGTTCCTGGTGCTGCCGGTGTTCGCGGTCTTCGCCAAGGGCTTGCCCGGCGGGGATGACATCTTCCTGGTGGGGCTGGCCATCGGGGCCTACGGGCTGACCCAGGCCTGCCTGCAGATCCCCTTTGGCGCCGCTTCCGACCGCTTCGGGCGCAAGCCGGTGATCGTCTTCGGGCTGGTGTTGTTCGTGCTGGGCAGCGGGGTGGCGGCCATGGCCCAGGATCTCAATACCATTATCATCGGCCGGGTGATCCAGGGGGCCGGGGCGATCTCCGCCGCAGTCACCGCCCTGGCCGCCGATCTCACCCGGGACCAGCACCGCACCAAGGTGATGGCCATGATCGGCTCCTCCATCGGGCTGGTGTTCGCCCTGTCCATGGTGGCCGCGCCCCTGCTCTATGCGGCCATCGGCATGGCCGGCATCTTCTGGCTCACGGCGGCCCTGGCGGTTGGTGCGCTGGGGGTGATCCTGTTCGTCGTGCCCGATGCGCCGCCGGTGCCGCGGGCCACCGGTGGGCGCTTCATCGAAGTGCTGCGGGACGGGCAGTTGATGCGCCTGAATTTCGGGGTGTTCGCCCTGCACCTGATGCAGACCGCCATGTGGGTGCGGGTGCCGGCGGCCCTGGCCCATACCGGCGGGCTGCCCCTGGTGGAGCACTGGAAGGTCTATCTTCCCGCGGTGCTGTTGTCCTTCCTGGTGATGGTGCCGGCGGTGATCCTGGCGGAAAAGCACAATCGCCTGAAGTCCGTGTTCAACGGCGCCATCGTCCTGCTGCTGGTGGTTCAGGGCGGGCTGTTCCTGGCGGGGGAGGGGTTGTGGCCCCTGGCCCTGTGGCTGACCTTGTTCTTCGTGAGTTTCAACGTGCTGGAAGCCACCCAGCCGTCATGGATTTCGCGGATTGCGCCGGCCCATGCCAAGGGTACCGCCCTGGGCATTTACAATACCTTGCAGTCCATCGGGCTGTTCCTTGGGGGAGCCGTGGGGGGCTGGCTGGCCCAGGGCTGGGGCGATGGCGCGGTGAGCCTGTTCTGCGTGGGCTTGGGCGTGGTGTGGTTGGTGCTTTCCCTGGGTTTGAAGACGCCCCGACGGGCCGGGGCGCCGGCGGGAACATGAATGGCAAGGCGGTGCTCC
Organism: Rhodocyclaceae bacterium; assembly: GCA_034004685.1. Lineage (GTDB taxonomy): Bacteria > Pseudomonadota > Gammaproteobacteria > Burkholderiales > Rhodocyclaceae > JAEUNX01. The sequence goes on from JAVEWG010000007.1 coordinate 93,995, forward strand.
CCGGAGGGGCACCAGGACGGAAAATTCGGATAAAGGAGAAGGGCATGGCTTCGGTCAATAAGGTGATTCTGATTGGCAACCTGGGCAAGGACCCGGAGACCCGCTACGCCCCCAGTGGCGACGCGATCTGCAACATTACCCTGGCCACCACCGACAGCTGGAAGGATCGGGCCACCGGCGAAAAGAAGGAGGCGACCGAATGGCACAGGGTGGTGTTCTTCGGCAAGCTGGCCGAGATCGCTGGCCAGTACCTGAAAAAGGGCAGCCAGTGCTACATCGAGGGCAGCCTGCGGACCCGCAAGTGGCAGGACAAGGACGGCCAGGATCGCTACACCACGGAAATCCGCGCCGACGAGATGAAGATGCTGGGCAGCCGGCAGGGTATGGGGGAAGGCAGCGCCCGGGGCGGGGACATGGGGGGCTATGACAGTACCCCCCCCGCGCCGCGGGGGGGAGGGCAGTCCCGTCCGGCCCCGGCCGCCGTGCCAGCCAAGAGTTCCGGTGGTTTTGGGGATTTCGACGACGACATTCCCTTTTAGCCAGGCCGGTCGGCGATTCGCCCTGGGAGCGCAACGGAGCCCGCGAGCTGGCTCCGTTTTTTCTGGGGGGCGTGGCTTCCGGAATGGGACGTTAAACTTGTATGCTATCGACTCGTACTCTATAGGATGGATTTCTCATGATTCCTCGCACCGTCTTTACCGAAGAACACAACATGTTCCGCGAATCCTTCCGCAAGTTCCTGGAGCGGGAGGCTGAGCCCCACATGGACCAGTGGGAAGAAGATGGCCAGGTCTCCCGCGAGTTGTGGACCAAGGCGGGGGAAATGGGCTTTCTGGGTCTTAACGTGCCCGAGAAGTTTGGCGGCATGGGGCTGGATTTCGCCTACAACGCGATCATGACCGAAGAGATCGTGCGCATGGGCCTGTCGGGCTTTGCGGTGGGCATCCATACCGACATCGTCCTGCCCTATCTGTATGACTACGGCAGCCCCCAGCTGCTGGAGCGCTACATGCCTCGCCTGATCTCCGGCGAGATGATCTCCGCCATCGCCATGACCGAACCGGGCGCCGGCTCCGATCTCAAATCCATCCGCACCACCGCCATCCGCCAGGGCGACCACTACGTCCTGAATGGCTCCAAGACCTACATTTCCAACGGCCAGTTGTCCGATCTGGTGCTGGTGGTGTGCAAGACCGACCCCACCGCCGGCGACAAGGGCATCAGCATCCTGGTGGTGGAAACCAATTCCCCGGGTTTCCAGAAGGGCCGCAACCTGAAGAAGCTGGGGATGAAGGCCCAGGATACTTCCGAGCTGTTCTTCGACAACGTCAAGGTGCCGGTGGAGAACATCCTGGGTGAGGAAGGCAAGGGTTTCCGCTACCTGATGCGTAACCTGGCCCAGGAGCGACTGACCTGTTCCCTGGGGGCGGTGGCCACCGCCGAGCGGGCCATCGAGGAGGCCGTCAAGTTCACCAAGGACCGGATGATCTTCGGCCAGCCCCTGGCCACCATGCAGAACACCCAGTTCAAGCTGGCAGAGATGGCGGCCCAGACTACCCAGGCGCGGGTTTTCGTGGACAAGTGCCTGGAGCTCTTCAATCAGGGCCAGCTGGATGGCGTCACCGCCGCCAAGCTCAAGCTGGTCACCACCGAGACCGCCAGCCGGGTGGTGGATGAGGCTCTGCAGCTCCACGGTGGGGCGGGCTACATGTGGGAATACCCCATCAGCCGCTATTACGCCGATTCCCGGGTGATGCGCATCCTGGCGGGTTCCAGCGAAGTGATGAAACTCATCATCAGCCGGGAAGTGCTGGGCTGACCCGGCGCCACCCCCCGGTCCAACCGGGGGCGATGAAGAAGGGGCGGCTTTGCCGCCCCTTTGCTTTGTGATTAGGGCGGGGTTTCCCCGGCTTACGCCAGTGCCCGGGCCATGCGGGCCAAGCCTTCCGCCAGGGTAGCCGTGGGGCAGCCGAAGTTGAGGCGGACGAAACCTGGTGCGCCGAAGGGGGCGCCGTCGGACAGGCCGACTCCCGCATTTTCGAAGAACCTGGCGGGATCCTTGATGCCCCGTTGGGCCAGCATCTCCCGGCAGTCGATCCAGGCCAGGTAGGTGGCTTGCGGTCGGGTGGTGGCCAGCCCAGGCATGGCGGCCACCGCTTTCATCACCCGCTCCCGGCTGGTTCGCAGGTAGGCCAGCAGGGCTTGGCGCCAGGGTTCCCCATCCCGGTAAGCGGCTTCCGCCGCCACCAGGCCCAGGACGTTCACGTGGGGCACCAATCCCCGCAGGGCCCGGCGGTAGCGGGTCCGCAGTCCAGGGTCGGGGATCACCGCGAAGGCGCAGTACAGGGCCGGGATGTTCCAGGTCTTGGAAGGGGCCATCAGGGTGATGGTGCGGCGGGCCACTTGCGGCCCCAGGCTGGCGATGGGAATGTGGGGCGTGGCTGGGTCCAGCACCAGGCCGCAGTGGATTTCATCGGAGCAGATCATTAGGTCCCGCTCCACGGCGAAATCCGCCAGCCCCTGGAGTTCCGCCCGGTCGAATACCCGGCCCACCGGATTATGGGGATTGCACAGCATCAGCAGCCGGCTGCGGGGCGAGGCCGCCGCGGCCAGAGCCGGCCAGTCCCATTCCCAGCGGTCGCCCTGGCGGATCAGATCCACCTTTTCCAGATGCCGGTGGGTATTGGCCGGGGCCAAGAGGAAGGGCGGATAGACCGGGGTGGCGGTGAGTACGCCGTCACCGGATTCCCCCGCCAACCGACAGGCGGCATTAAAGCCCGGCACCACCCCGGGGATGAAGGTGATCCAGTCCGGCTCCACCGCCCAGCCGTGGTCGCGGGCCAGGGCCGTGGCAACGGTTTGCAGCAGGGACGGCCAGGCTTCGGTGTAACCCAGCACCCCGTGGGCCAGGCGTTGCCTGATGGCCTCCAGCACCACGCGGGGAGCGGCGAAGTCCATGTCCGCCACCCACATGGGAATCACGTCCCGGCCGGCGTAGCGATCCCATTTCTCGCCGGGGACGGCGCGGCGGTCGATGGGGGTATCGAAGTCGAAATGGGCGGGGGATTCACTCATAAGGGCATCCTGTCAGGATGCCCCATTGTGCCCCAATCGCCGCCCTCAAGCGCCTTGGCTGCCTCAGATGCCGCCCGCGTGGTGTTGCACGTAATGCTTGAGGACCATCCGCAGGATATTGATCCGCTCCGTGTCTCCCCGGGCGCGGGCTTCCTCCAGATCGTCGCAGATCATCCGTTTGATCCGCCTTTCGCCGCTGGCGGTATGCACCAGATAGTTGCCCAATTCCAGGGCCACCATTTCCGGGATGTGCTCGTGTTCGGCGATGGCCAGGATTTCTTCTTCGCTCAGACCAGAGAGCTCGATGCAGTCTTGTAGGGTCAACATTTGCGCGACTCCTTCTTCATGGCCGACAGGATCTTTCTTGAAGCTTAGTGTGAATTTGATCACTGTCATGGGGCTCGTATGTTGACCCCTGGCAAGGGAGCGCGGATTCCAGAAAGGCGATGGCCGAAGATGCATGGGTAGAATGGAATCCGGTGGCATGGATTGGCGGGAGCCGTAGTGGCGAAGATGATCGATTACCCCCATGGGGTCCATGGGGTGGATGCGGAATACGAGCGGCCGACCAAGGCAGCGGTGCATCTGGTGGTGGAGCAGGGGCGGGTGGCGGTGGTGGATACGGGGACTGTCCATTCCCTGCCGCGGGTGATGGAAGCCCTGGCCGCCCTGGGCTTGGGGCCCGGGGCGGTGGATTGGGTGCTGCTGACCCACGTGCACCTGGACCACGCCGGCGGCGCAGGCGCCATGTTGGCCCACTGTCCGGCGGCCCGGCTGGTGGTCCATCCCCGGGGCGTGCGTCACATGCAGGACCCTTCCCGGCTGTGGGAAGGGGCTGCGGCGGTCTACGGTACCGAGGCGGTCCGGCGGCTGTATGGGGATCCGCTACCAGTGGCCGCCGAGCGGGTGGTGGAGGCCTCCGAGGGGCTGGAGCTCTCCCTGGCGGGCCGCCCGCTGCGGATTCTGGATACCCCCGGCCATGCCCGCCACCACGTGTGCATCTGGGATGAAGCCTCCCGGGGTTTCTTCACCGGCGACACTTTCGGCCTGTCCTACCGGGAACTGGACGTGGCCGGGCGCCCCTTCATCTTCCCGACCACCACCCCGGTACAGTTCGAGCCGGAGGCCCTTCATGCCTCGGTGGACCGCATGCTGGCCTTCGAGCCGGCGGCCATGTACCTGACCCACTTCGGCCGGGTGGAGGATGTGGCGCGGCTGGCGGCGGATTTCCATCGCCTGCTGGATGCCCACGTGGCGGTGGCCCTGGCGGCGCCCCGGGGGGCCGGCCGCTTTGAGGCGATCCTGGCGGGGCTGACCCGCCTGGTGGTCGAGGAAAGCCGGCGTCAGGGCTGGACCCTGGCTGTGGCCGAGGCCCTGGAAGTCCTGGCCATGGACCTGGAGCTCAACGCCCAGGGACTGGAGGTCTGGCTGGACAACCGGGCAGCCTGAGGCGCCCCGGGGGGCGTGTATCATCGCCTCCTCCATTTTTTGCGCGGCCATGGACATGACCCAGGAAGCCCCTCCTCCCGCCCTGGATGACCAGGGCCTCGCCCGCCGCTTCGGCGGCATCGCCCGGTTGTATGGCGAGGAAGGCCTGGCCCGGCTGATGGCCGCCCATGTGTGCGTGATCGGGATCGGCGGGGTGGGCTCCTGGGGAGCCGAGGCCCTGGCCCGCAGCGGGGTGGGGCGGCTCACCCTGATCGACCTGGACCATGTGGCCGAATCCAACCTCAACCGCCAGGCCCACGCCCTGGAATCCACCCTGGGCCAGGCCAAGGTGCTGGCCATGGCTCAGCGCATCGCCGCCATCAATCCCCAGGCCCAGGTGGATACGGTGGAGGATTTCATCACCCCGGAGAACACGGCGGAACTGCTGCCGGCGGGCCTGGACGGGGTGCTGGACGCCATCGACAATCAGCGGGCCAAGGCTGCCCTCATTGCCCATTGCCGGCGCCAGGGCCTGCGCCTGGTGACGGCGGGGGCCGCCGGCGGCCAGCGTGACCCGACCCGGATCCGCATCGATGACCTTTCCCGCACCGTGCAGGATCCCCTGCTGGCCAAGATCCGCAGCCGCTTGCGCAAGGAATACGGCTTTCCGCGGGATCCGAAAAAGAAGTTCGGCGTCGAGGCGGTCTATTCCACCGAGCCCCTGCGTTACCCCGAGGCCGCCTGCGGCACGGAGTTCGGGGCGGCCGGGCTCAGTTGCGCCGGTTTTGGCTCCAGCATGGCGGTGACGGCGGGTTTCGGCCTGGCAGCGGCCGGCCGGCTGATCGAGGCCATCGCTGGGGGGCGTTGATGGGGTGGGCAGGGAAGGCGCCCGGCAGGGTGCCCTTGCGCACCCTACCGGTCTAGTGTCCTGAGTTAGAAATTCGGAGACAGAAACGTTCGATGGTGGCAAGGATGTCATCAGCGGACTTGATCCAAGCAAACGGCTTCGGGTCGGCGTTGTAGTTGTCGAGGTAGGTGCGGATGGCT
>JAVEWG010000048.1:0-24991 GCA_034004685.1 Rhodocyclaceae bacterium
CTGGCGGAGAGGGCGGGATTCGAACCCGCGTTGGGGTATTACCCCAAACACGCTTTCCAGGCGTGCGACTTAAACCGCTCATCCACCTCTCCGCGTGAGCCAAGTATTCTAGCAGAACCAGGCAACAGCGCTAGTCAATTTTTTGCCCGGCAGGCCTTCCCGCCAGATCCAACCCGGGGTAACGCACGAAATCAACCAGATCCCGGGCTTCCTGGGGTGGCGGCGCCGTTACCAAGCTGATCAAAATGATGACCAGAAAACCCAGGGGCACGCCAAAGATCCCCGCCGAAATCGGGTTGATGCCAAACCATGCGAACTGGATATCCCCGCCGAAAAACGGATGGGTGCGGGCGATGTAGTAGATCGTGACGGCAAGCCCGGCCAGCATTCCGGCGGTTGCGCCCCAACGGTTGGCGCGCTTCCAGAAAATTCCCAACACCAGGGCCGGGAAGAAAGCCGCCCCCGCGATGGAAAACGCCATGCCCACCATCAACAGGATGTTGTCGGGGCGCCGGGAGGCAACCCAGGCGGCGATCACCGCCACCACCAGCAGCTGCGACTTGGCGATCACCAAGCGCCGCTGGGTGGTGGCGCCGGGGTTGATCATCTTGTAATAGAGATCATGGGATAAGGCGTTGCTGATGGTGAGCAGCAAGCCGTCGGCGGTAGACAGGGCCGCGGCCAGGCCCCCGGCCGCCACCAGGCCCGAAACCACATAGGGTAGGCCGGCGATCTCGGGGGTGGCCAACACGATCACGTCGGTATTGAGGCTCAATTCGGCCAGCTGGAGGATGCCATCCCCATTGAGATCCTCGATCCTGACCAGCCCGACCTTGCCCCAGGAAACCACCCAGGAGGGCAGGATGGAGAGGCTGGAACCCACCACGCTGTTGTAGATCTCCCACTTGGCGAATACCGCATAGGCCGGGGCCGTTACGTACAGCAGGAAAATGAAGAACAGGGACCAGAACACCGAGCGGCGAGCCTCCACCACCCCCGGTGTCGTGTAATAGCGCGCCAGGACGTGGGGCAAGGCTGCCGTACCCATCATCAGGACGAACACCAGAGCCAGGAAATTGCGGCGGGCGGTGTTGGATTCCGGCGGGCTGCCCCCGCCATGGGCCTGGGCGTGGGGATGGGGCTGGGCGGCCCGTCCCAGGCTTTCCTGGCGCGCCCGCTCCCAATCCTTGCGGGCAACCTCGGGGGTTCTCGGTAGATCCCTTAGGGCGCGCTCCGCCTGGGCGATATCCCGGGCTGAGGCATTCTCCAAGCGCATCTGGTTCAGGCGCCCGACCACCGCCCTGCGCTCATGATCAACAGACTCCGGCAGGCCGGCAATCTTCCGGGCGTAGTCATCGGCCCGCTGCCGATGAAGTTCCCGCACCGCCACTTCCCGGGGCTCGCTGAACAACTCCAGCTCCTTGACCCCCAGCCGCTCCAGCACCTGGCCATACATTACCTGGGGAACCGGCACGCCGGTCACCTTATAGGACAACAGGATCACCGGGACCAGATAAGCCACGATCAGGATCAGGTACTGGGCCACCTGGGTCCACGTCACCGCCCGCATCCCCCCCAGGAAGGAACACACCAGGATGCTGGCCAGCCCGATGAAGAGGCCGATCTCGAATTCCACCCCCACGAACCGGCTGGTCACCAGCCCGACTCCGTAGATCTGGGCCACCAGATAGACGAAGCTGGCCATGATGGCTGCCGCCGATCCTACCAGCCGCGCCCCATTGCCCTGGTAGCGGGCCCCCAGGAAATCCGGGATGGTGTATTGGCCGAACTTGCGCAGATAGGGCGCCAGCAGCAGGGCCACCAGGACGAACCCGCCGGTCCAGCCGGTGACAAAGGCCAGGCCGTCGAAGCCAGAGAAATACAGGGTTCCCGCCAGGCCGATGAAGGAAGCGGCGCTCATCCAGTCGGACGCGGTGGCCATCCCGTTGAAGACTGCGGGAACCCGGCGGCCGGCCACGTAATACTCGGCCACGTCGGCAGTGCGGCTCATCACCCCAATGGAGGCATAAATGGCGATGGTGAAAAACAGGAACAGGTAGCCGATGACCCGCTGGGACATCCCCAGGAATTCCCCCAGGGACAGCAGCAGTACGAATACCAGAAAGCCCCCCGCATACAGCGCGTAATATCGCCGCAGCCGGCGGGCAAACTGGCTGTTGCTGCTCATGGGGCGGGTTCCCAAGGTAAATGGCCGGATCGGCCGGGGATGGCTGGCCGCCAGTATAGCCTGACCCGCCAACCCCCAATTGCCTGGGTGCTGCTAGTACTTGACCCGCGCGTAGTAGGTCTGCTCCGCCGCCGCCCGGGCCTGGCCGAGGGTGCGGATGCCTTTTTCCGCCAGCAAGGGCAGAAGCTTGAGGAACACCTCGGCGGTCACCATGGCGTCCCCCAAGGCGGTATGGCGCCCGATGATGCCCACCCCCAGACGCTCGGCGATGGCCTCCAGGCGGTGGGATTCCTGGTTGGGATGAACCACCGCCGATAGCAGCAAAGTATCCAGCACCGGGTGATCGAAGGCGAGGCCGGTGCGGGCTTGCTTGAGTTGCAGAAAGCGCATGTCGAAGGCCGCGTTGTGGGCCACCAGAACGGTATCCTCGGCAAAGGCGTGGAAGGCCGGCAGCACCCGATCGATGGTGGGCTGGCCCACCAGCATCTGGGCCGTGATGCCGTGGATCTGGGCGGATTCGGCAGCCAGGGGGCGCTGGGGGTCCACCAGTTGCTCGAAGGATTCCTGCCGCAACAGCTTGCCATTGAGCACCCGGGTGGCGCCGATCTGGATGATCTCGTCCCCTTCGGAGGGCTTGAGGCCGGTGGTTTCGGTATCGAATACCGTGAAGGCCAGGGCGGCGAGGGGCTGGTCCTCCAGACCCTGGGATTTTTCCGACCAGCTGAAGAGGTCAAAGTCGTAATACTCGGGACGGCTGCCGCCCCGCAAGAACATGTCCGGCTCCACCTCTTCCTGGGGCGCGGCCATGGGCAGGAGCAGGCGAAAAAAAGCCCGGTGCTGGACTTTTTCCCGTTCCAGCCACATTTCACCGCCATGGCGGTCGATCACGTCCCGCACGGTCAAGGGGCTGACCTCCCCGGCGAAATGCATGGGCTCCAGCTCCCAGTTCATCACGGTCTCGGTGCTCATGGCCTGCCCCGACCAGATCAGATCCAGGTGGGCCAAACGCCCCACGCCACTCAGGCGGAACCGCACTTCCCGCACCTCGAATTCGTCGGATAGCCGGGACGCCAGGTAGCTGATGGCCTGGAGCAAGGAGAAGCTATCCACCTTGACCCACAGGGATTCATCCACCTCCTCCAGCTTGGTGGGCAGTTTGATCGCGCCCTCGATGCGGCGCTGGGCCGCAGCCACCAGGTCCGCCCCCAGCATTTCCTCCAGGGGCCAGCGCACCTTGAGGCTATCGGTGAATTCGCTGGCGGTGCGGTCGAGCCGCTCGCTCATGGCTTCCACCTCATCCCGGATCACTGTGCGGAAGCGCTCCCGCAGGGCCTCCTGCAATTCCGGATAGTCCAGCATTTCAGCGGCGGCCCGCACATTGGCCAGGGAAGCCCGGTTGCCCTCGGTCAGGGTATGGAGCATCTGGTCGCGCCGCGCATCGCTCTCGAAGCTCTTGGTGATGTTGTCCTGCATCAGGATGAAGCCCGTCATGGCAACCCCTTGCCCATCCCGGGCGCCCAGCACCGGCGCCATCTGGACCCGCAGTAACTGGCCGGCCCGGGAGGTGGTGACGAAGTTGGCAACCGGGTGGGCCGCGCCCCGGCGCAGGCGGTGCTGGATGCTTTCCAGGGCATGGGCGATCAGGTTGCGCTCGAAAACCGAATAAATCGACCGCCCCAGGCCGATCAGCTCCCCACCCCCGGCCGCCCCCGGGGCCTCCGACAAGGCCCGGAACTGGCGCCGTGCCTGGTTGTTATAGAGCAGCACCCGCCCATCCAGATTGCACACCACCACGCTCTGGTTAAGCTCCGACATGAGAGCCGCCAGGCGATTTTTCTCCTCTTCCACGGTCCGCTTGGCCTCGCTGATCTGGAGATCCACATCCGCCCGCAGGGCCTGGCGCTGCTCCAACAACAGGTTGAATTGGCGGACGAGTTCCCGGGTTTCCGGGCTCCCCACCGACTCCAGCACCCGCTTGCCATCCTCCTGCAAGAGCACCGCCGCATCCTCGGCCAGGCGCGCTGGCACCTGCACATAGCGGCGATGCAAGGCTGCCACCAGCATCCCCAAACCACTGATGGCCAGCAGCAGCAGGGCCACCACCAGCCCAAGTTTTGGCTCAAGAATGGGGGCCAGGCTCGCCCGCTCTGGCAAGGACAGATCGGCCCACACCACCGCGCCCATGCCCGCTGCCAGCAGCACCAAGGCCCCCGCCGCAGCTGTCACGGCCAGGGGCAGGCTGGCCCTGGAGCGCCCTCCCGGAGTCATGACGCCAAGCCCAGCAAGTGCTTGACCTTGCTGACCAGTTCCCGGGTCGAGAAGGGCTTGGTCATGTAGGCGTCCGCCCCCATGGCCAGCCCCTTGGCCACCTCCGTGTCGCGCCCCTTGGCGGTGAGCATCAGGATCTTGATGTCCTGCAGATCCGGATCGGACTTTACCGCCTGGCAAACCTCGAAGCCCGACTTGCGCGGCATCATCACATCCAGCAGCACCAGATCGGGCCGCTCCCGCCCGATCGCCGCCAGGGCCTCGTCCCCATCCGCGGCCAAAATGACCTGGAAGCCCTCGCGCTTCATGAGAAATTCCAGGGAGATCACAATGTTGGGCTCATCGTCGGCAATCAGAATTTTCGTGGCCATAGGTCTCTCTCCGCCAAACAATCCAGCTTATGTTTTATTGAGGTAGCGTTTCCGCCACCTTGGACTCACAGGGCAACTCGAAGGAGAAGGTAGCCCCCTCCCCCGGCCGGCTGGTCACCCACAGCCGGCCACCAAAATGCTCCACGATCCGCCGGCTGATGGGCAAACCCAGGCCTGTCCCGGGAGGCTTGCCCGCCGCGCTCCCGCCCTGGCGGAAGCGCTCGAAGATGAGCCCCTGCTCGGCCACGGGGATGCCGGGGCCGTTGTCAGCCACGTCCACCCGCAGTCCGGCGCGGGTAAGGCCCAGGCTGACCCGGACGACTCCGTGCCCCGGCGGCGCAAATTTCGATGCATTGGACAAGAGGTTGATCACCACCTGCACCAGCCGGTCCCGGTCTGCCCTCAGCAGGGGCACCGCCCCCGGCAGATCCAGTTCCAGGTGCTGGCCCCGCTCCCGGAACAACTGCTCAGTGGCCTGGGCCGAATGGCTCACCACCTCTCCCAGATCCACCTCGGTGTTGTGCCACTCGGCATTGCCGGACTCGATCTTGGCCATGTCCAGCACCTGATTCACCAGGCGGGTCAGGCGCACGGTCTCGGCCACGATGATGCCAAGGAAGCGTTTGCGATCGGCCAGATCGATTTCCGGATCCTCCCAAAGCATCTCGGAGAGCGCCCGGATCGAGGTCAGGGGCGTACGCAGCTCATGGCTCACCGAACTCATGAAATCGTCCTTGAGCCGATCGAGTTCCTGGAGACGATCATTGGCCGCCCTGAGATCGGCGGTGACAGCCTCCAGGGCCCGGGATTTTTCCTCCAGTTGGCGCGAGTACGCCCTCACCTGGGAGGCTTCATCCAGGATGTCCATGACTTCGTCCACCTGCAGCGGCTCTTCTTGCACGACCGACGACACCATGGCTCGGGCCGAGGCGCTGCCAATGGCACCGGCCAACTGGCTCTCGGCGAAGTTCACCAGTTCCGCGTCGGCGGGCACATCTTCCAGACGCGCCCAGCCCCGCCGCCGGGCGTAGTCCCGGAATACCGCCTCGGCCCGCTGGGGCCCCAGAAAACGCCCCACCAGGGGCTGCAGGTCGGACAGCCGGGCACTGCCCCGCCAGAAGCTGGCAACTCCGCCCCGGCCATGGCGCAGCACATCCACGAACAGGGTGGCCTGCCCGGTCTCCCGGGCGTTAGGCGAGCGGGCCAGGGAACCCAGCAGGTAACCCGCGCTGTTGGCCAGCAGGCTCCAGAACAGGCCATGGCTGATGCTGTCCATGCCGGTCAGGCCAAAGAGATGCTCCGGCCGCAGCCAGCCGATCCCCCCGGGGCCCACCGTCAGCAAGCTGGCGTCGATCCAGCCCGATTTGGCGAAGGAGGGCAGCAACAGGGTGTAGGCCCACACCAGAAAGCCGGACCCCAGACCCAGCATGGCGCCCAGATGGGTTCCCCCCTTCCAGTACATGCCCCCCAGCATGGCCGGGGCAAACTGGGCCACCGCGGCAAAGCTGATCAACCCGATCCCCACCAGGGCGTAGGCTTCCCCAGCCAGGCGGAAGTACACGTAGCCCAGCAACAGGATGACCAGAATCGCGCCCCGCCGAATCCCCAGCAGCAGGCCGGAGAGATCCCGCCCCCCTGCCACCTTGCCGCCAAAACGCAGCACCAGGGGCATCACCAGGTCGTTGCAGACCATGGTGGACACCGCGATGGTCTCCACGATCACCATGCCGGTGGCCGCCGACAGCCCCCCCAGGAACACCACCAGGGCCAGCAACAGGTGGTCATGTTGCGCCGGCAGGGTCAACACGAAGGTGTCCGGGTCCACCGTGCCCCGCCCAAATTCCATCAGCCCCCCCAGGGCGATGGGCAGCACGAACACGTTGATGAGCAGCAGATAGGCCGGGAACAGCCAGGTTGCCCGGCGCAGGTGCTGCTCATTCACGTTTTCCACCACCGCCACCTGGAACTGGCGGGGCAGCAGCACCACCGAGAGCATGGAAAGCACAGTCAAGCCAAACCACCCCCCGTAGCCCCCGGCCCCCTGGGCCAGGGTGAACAGGCGGGCCAGCTCCGGATCGGCGGCGGCTCGGGAAAAGATGTCGCCGAAGCCGTCGTAAAGTACGAATGTGACAAACACCCCCACTGCGAGAAAGCCGGTGAGCTTCACCAGGGACTCGAAGGCGATGGCCGCTACCATGCCTTCGTGGCGCTCGGTGGCATCCAGGTGGCGGGTGCCGAAGAGAATGGTGAATACCGCCAAGGCCAGGGCAATGAACAGGGTCGTGTCCAGCCAGCCGCCCACCCTGCCTCCCGGGTGAAACAGGGCATCATGCTCCCCCACCAGGAGGTCGATGCCACTGGAAACCGCCTTCAGCTGGAGGGCAATGTAGGGCACGGTCCCGATCACCGCGATCACCGTGACCATGCCTCCCAAAAGATGGCTCTTGCCATAGCGGGAGGCGATGAAATCGGCGATGGAGGTGATGCGGTGGGTCTTGCTGATCCGCACCATCTTGAGCAGCACCAGCCAGGCCAGGGTCATCCCCAGGGTCGGGCCAAGATAAACCGGCAGGAAGCCGACCCCGGCGGCGGCGGCCCGGCCCACGCTGCCAAAGTAAGTCCAGGCGGTGCAATACACCGCCAGGGACAGGGCATAGACCCAGGGATTGGCGATGATGGAGCGGCCGGCATCGGCCCGCCGGTCGCCAAAGTGGGCAATGGCGAACAGCAGGCCCAGATAGGCGAAGGACGCCAGGGCGATGATGGCGCCCGAGATCACTTGCCCCCCTGCCGGTAATCCCGCTCGGAGATCCAGGCCATGACCAGCACGGCCCCCAGCCATACACCGAACACATAGAGGTACAGAACCGGAATCCCCGCCAGGCCGATGTCCGGATGGTCAAACAAGGCCAACAGGGGGTAATTGATCAGCAGCATGCCGGCCAGGAACACCACCACCAGCCGCTGCCCTACCAAACCGCTTCGCATGGTCCCCTCCGTCCCGGCGGATAGCCTATTGTGCAGAGGCCCATCACCCCTGTCAGCAAGAAAAAAGGCGCGTCGCCGCGCCTTTCCCCTCTCCCTGCGCCAGCTTGTGCCAGCCGGCTACCGGTTGTTGCGCCCAGGAACTGCGAGTCTTTCGAGCGCCGCCCCCGGAAACTTCAATCACCCCTTGAGTTGCTCCAGGATCGCTGGATTTTCAAGGGTAGATACGTCCTGGGTGATTTCCTCGCCCTTGGCCAGCTGGCGGAGCAGACGGCGCATGATCTTGCCCGAGCGGGTCTTGGGGAGGTTTTCACCAAAGCGGATGTCCTTGGGCTTGGCGATGGGGCCGATTTCCTGGCCCACCCAGTTCTGCAACTCCTTGATCATGGCCACGGCCCCGTCCCCCTGGGGCCGCGGGCCCTTGAGCACCACGAAAGCCACGATCGCCTCGCCCGTCAGGTCGTCGGGGCGCCCCACCACGGCGGCCTCGGCCACCCGCTCGTGGGCCACCAAGGCCGACTCGATCTCCATGGTGCCCATGCGGTGGCCGGAGACGTTGAGCACATCGTCGATGCGCCCGGTGATGGTGAAGTAGCCAGTGTCCTTGTCCCGGATCGCCCCATCCCCGGCCAGGTAGTACTTGCCGTGGAAATCAGCGGGGTAGTAGGACTTCTTGAAGCGCTCCGGGTCCCCCCAGATGGTGCGGATCATGGAAGGCCAGGGACGCTTGACCACCAGAATGCCCCCCTGCCCCCAGGGCACTTCGGTTCCGGTTTCATCCACCACGGCGGCCTGTATGCCCGGGAACGGCAGGGTGCACGAACCTGGCACCAGGGGTGTGGCGCCGGGGAGTGGGGTGATCATGTGGCCGCCGGTTTCGGTCTGCCAGAAGGTGTCCACGATGGGGCAGCGGCCGCCCCCCACGTTGGCGTGGTACCACTCCCAGGCTGCCGGGTTGATGGGCTCGCCCACCGACCCCAACAGTCGCAGGGAGGACAGATCGTAGTTCTTGGGATGGATCGCCGGGTTGGCGTCGGCCGCCTTGATCAAGGAGCGGATCGCGGTGGGCGCGGTGTAGAAGATGGACACCTTGTGACGCTGGATCATCTTCCAGAACCGGCCGGCGTCGGGATAGGTGGGCACCCCCTCGAACACCACTTCGGTCGCGCCACAGGCCAGGGGGCCATAGGTGATGTAGGTATGGCCAGTAACCCAGCCGATGTCGGCGGTGCACCAGAAGACGTCATCAGGCTTGATGTCAAAGGTGTACTGCATGGTCAGGATCGCGTGGAGCAGATAGCCGCCGCTGGAATGCTGCACCCCCTTGGGCTTGCCAGTGGAGCCGGAGGTGTAGAGCAGGAACAAGGGATGCTCGGCCTCCACCCATTCCGGTTCGCAAGTCTCGGACTGATTGGCCACCGCCTCATGGAGCCACACGTCCCGACCGGCCACCATGGCGCATTCGCCGCCGGTGCGCTGCAGCACCATGACTTTCTTGATGGCTTCGCAGCCCCCCATGGCCAGGGCTTCATCGGCGATGGGCTTGAGGGGCAGGGCCTTGCCGCCCCGGAACTGCCCGTCGGAGGTGATCAAGGCCACGGCCCCGGCATCGTTGATCCGATCCCGCAGAGACTGGGCAGAGAAGCCACCGAAGACCACCGAGTGGGTGGCGCCGATCCGGGCGCAGGCCTGCATGGCGGCAATGCCTTCCACCGTCATGGGCATGTAGATCACCACCCGATCGCCCTTGTTGACCCCAATCGCCTTGAGGGCATTGGCAATCTTGCAGACCTTGGTCAGCAACTCCCGGTAGGTCACCCGGGTCACCTCACCATTGTCGGCCTCGAAGAGGATGGCCACCTTGTCCCCCAGACCTTTATTGATCTGGCGATCCAGGCAATTGTAGGAAACATTGAGCTTGCCGTCCGCAAACCACTTGAAGAACGGGCTATCGCTCTCGTCCAGCACCTGGCTGAAGGGCTGCTGCCACGCCACCAGTTCCCGCGCCCGGCGGGCCCAGAACCCCTCGTAGTCGTCCTCGGCTTCCTTGCACAGCGCTCGGTAGGCATCCATCCCGCCGACAGCGGCATTCTTCACGATATCGGCCGACGGATGATACAAGCGCGTTTGCTGCTCACTGGACATGGCTCATCTCTCCTCTCACATGAACGCGGGGGGCTTTGCCACCCC
The DNA here is from genome assembly GCA_034004685.1 of Rhodocyclaceae bacterium. Classification (GTDB taxonomy): domain Bacteria; phylum Pseudomonadota; class Gammaproteobacteria; order Burkholderiales; family Rhodocyclaceae; genus JAEUNX01. The sequence goes on from JAVEWG010000048.1 coordinate 10,003, forward strand.
GTTTGGGAAGCCGATCCGTGCCGGCCTGTGTTCTTGGTATTCACGGCGGATGCCGTAGTGCTGCGTGCATTCTAGGGCGGGCTATCTTACACACGACTTACACAACGCCCGCCGCCCCTTCCAGCAATAAGCGGCCCTTGGCGATGCTAGAATTTCGCCTCTTCAGCCCGTCCCGACCGACCTTCATCATGCAACCAGGCAGGAACCCCCTCGAATCCTTCATTTTCTGGAGCCGCTGGCTTCAGGCGCCCCTCTACCTGGGGCTAATCGTCGCCCAGGGGGTCTATGTTTACCTTTTCATGGTAGAGCTGTGGCACCTGGTGCACAACGCCTTCATGGGGGGGCACATTTCCGAGACCGAGACCATGCTGGTGGTCCTGGGCCTGATTGACGTGGTGATGATCGCCAACCTGCTGATCATGGTGATCATCGGTGGCTACGAGACCTTTGTCTCGCGCCTGGACCTGGAAGACCACCCGGACCAACCGGAATGGCTGTCCCATGTGAACGCCGGCGTCCTGAAAATCAAGCTGTCGACCGCCATCATCGGCATCTCGTCGATCCACCTCCTCAAGACCTTCATCAACGCCGCGAACATGCCCGAACAAGCGATTCAGTGGCAAGTCATCATCCACGTGGTCTTTCTGCTATCCGCCCTTGCCATGGCCTGGGTGGACAAGATCATGAACCAGACCCTTTCGATGTCGAAAGCCCACTGAACTCGTACCATCGCAACCCGATACCGGAGAGCCCTCCATGAGCGCCATCAAGCAGGAAGACCTGATCCAGTCCATCGCCGACGCCTTCCAGTACATCAGTTACTACCACCCCCTGGACTACATCAAGGCCCTGGGCGAGGCCTACGACCGGGAAGAAAGCCCCGCCGCCAAGGACGCCATCGCCCAGATCCTGACCAACTCCCGGATGTCCGCCGAGGGCCATCGGCCCATCTGCCAGGACACCGGGATCGGCATGGTGTTTCTCAAGGTGGGCATGCGGGTCAGCTGGCCCGATGCCACCATGAGCCTGCAGGAAATGGTCAATGAAGGGGTGCGCCGCGCCTATGGCAACCCGGACAATCCCCTGCGCGCCTCGGTCCTGGCTGATCCGGCGGGCAGTCGCAAGAACACCAAGGACAACACGCCAGCGGTGGTGCACTTCGAAATCGTAGAGGGCGACCACGTGGAAGTCATCTGCGCGGCCAAGGGCGGCGGCTCCGAAGCCAAGGCCAAGTTCGCCATGCTCAACCCCTCCGACGATCTGGTGGAGTGGATTCTCAAGACCGTGCCCACCATGGGCGCCGGCTGGTGCCCGCCCGGCATCCTCGGCGTCGGCATCGGCGGCACGCCCGAGAAGGCCATGCTGCTGGCCAAGGAATCCATCATGGCGCCGGTGGACATCCATGAACTGAAAGCCCGGGGCGCCAAAACCCGCGCCGAAGAGTTGCGTCTGGAACTGTACGAAAAGGTCAACGCGCTGGGCATCGGCGCCCAGGGCCTGGGCGGCCTCACCACCGTGCTGGACGTGAAGGTGCTGGACTACCCCTGTCACGCCGCCAACCTGCCGGTGGCCCTGGTGCCCAACTGCGCCGCCACCCGTCACTGCCACTTCCACCTGGACGGTTCCGGCCCGGCAAAGATCGAACCGCCGAAGCTGGAAGACTGGCCAGCCGTCACCTGGACGCCGGATCTCAAGTCCGCCACCCGGGTGAACCTGAACACCCTGACCAAGGAAGAAGTTGCCGCCTGGAAACCAGGTCAGAAGCTACTCTTGAACGGCAAGATGCTCACCGGCCGCGATGCCGCCCACAAGCGCATCGCCGACATGCTGGCCAAGGGCGAGAAGCTGCCGGTGGACTTCACCAACCGGGTCATCTACTACGTGGGCCCCGTGGATCCGGTGCGCGATGAAGTGGTCGGCCCCGCCGGCCCCACCACCGCCACCCGCATGGACAAGTTCACCCGCATGATGCTGGAGCAGACCGGGCTGATCTCCATGATCGGCAAGTCCGAGCGCGGCCCCGTGGCCATCGAGGCGATCAAGGACAACCAGTCCGCCTACCTGATGGCCGTCGGCGGCGCCGCCTACCTGGTGGCCAAGGCCATCAAGAGCGCCAAGGTGGTGGGTTTTGCCGACCTGGGCATGGAAGCCATCTACGAGTTCGACGTGCAGGACATGCCCGTCACCGTGGCGGTGGACGCCTCAGGCACCAGCGTGCACAACACCGGCCCGAAGGAATGGCAAGCCAGGATCGGTAAGATCCCTGTCGTCACCGCCTGAACTTTGCGGCACCTGCCCGGGACTGGCAGTTGATGCCGGTTTCGGGTACAGGAAAAGCCTGGCTTGGACCGCCCCCCCCCCCGAAGCAAGCTCGGCCAACCAGTGCTCTGGGCGGCATGCTGAAACCGAAAGAGGAGGCACTCCCCCGGGCCCGGACAGCCCACGGCACGAACCTGCCAACCGGCCGGTTGCCTTGACCAGGGCGCCTTGACGCCCATGGACCGCACCCCTACCATTTCGGATTTTCCCTTTCCCAACGTGCCGCTCCAGCAAATTTACGCTCTCATTACCGCAGACATGCAAGCGGTGGATTCCGTCATCCGGGCCCGCCTGCACTCAGATGTCGTCCTGGTCCGGCAGGTGGCGGAATACATCATCCAGAGCGGGGGCAAACGGATGCGGCCCGCCCTCCTGCTCCTTGTGGCCGGAGCAATGGGCGTCAAGGGTCACCATCATCACGAACTTGCCGCAGTGGTGGAATTCATCCACACCGCCACCCTGCTCCATGACGACGTGGTGGACGAATCAGATCTGCGGCGCGGCCATCAGACCGCCAACGCCATGTTCGGCAACGCGGCCTCGGTGCTGGTGGGGGATTTTCTGTACTCCCGCGCTTTCCAAATGATGGTCAGTGTCGGCGAAATGCGAGTGATGGAAATCCTTGCCGAAGCCACCAACGTCATCGCCGAAGGGGAAGTACTGCAACTCCTCAACTGCCACAACGCCGATGTGGCAGTGAATGACTATCTGCGGGTCATCCGTTACAAGACCGCCAAGCTCTTCGAAGCGGCAGCCCGCCTCGGCGCCCTTCTCGGCAAGGCCAGTCCGGCACAGGAAGAACAACTCGCCCTATTTGGCATGCACATCGGCACCGCCTTCCAACTGATCGACGACATTCTCGACTACTCGGCGGACGCAGCGGAAACCGGCAAGAATCTCGGGGATGATCTGGCGGAAGGCAAACCCACCCTACCCCTGATCCATGTGATGCAGCATGGCAACCCGGAACAGGCGGCCCAGGTCCGCAAGGCCATCGAAGAAGGCGGACGCGACGCATTCCCCGCCGTCCTGGAAGCTATCCAGGCCACGGGCGCGCTGGACGCAACCCGGCAATACGCAAAGACCGAGACCGATCTGGCAATAGCGTGCCTTTCCAATCTGGCACCTTCCAATTTCAAGGAAGCTTTGCTAAAATTGTGCGCTTTCACGGCTAGCCGATCTTTCTGATCGGCTGCCAAGAGTCGGGGAATAGCTCAGCCTGGTAGAGCACTGCGTTCGGGACGCAGGGGCCGGAGGTTCGAATCCTCTTTCCCCGACCATATTCATGCTAGTTGGCAAAAGCCGCGTTGCGCCGCCGGCGGGAACGGTTTCCGGCGGTTTCGATCAGCGAACTTGGATCCGCTTGCCGCCGGTCGCCAACCAAAGGTACCGCTTAGAATCATCACCTGGAGAGCCTTAGCGTCACCTCCAGCGCCTCAGTGATATTCAGTCAAGCCCTCTTAGCTCAGGGGTAGAGCAACCGCCTTGTAAGCGGTAGGTCGTGCGTTCAAATCGTACAGGGGGCACCAGTAAAAAGCCTGCGCCCCAACCCGCATCCCGGACTTGCCTGCAGCGGCGCACCAGCTTCAATTTTCAAAGCCAGACCTTGAAGCACCCCAAACTCTTCCATGGGACCAAGACTCCGGCCACGTCCGCCTCGCGCCAACCGCCCGACCCTCCACACCAGATCGCGACCTCTCGTTCAATATTCTCCACATTTGACGCCGCCGGGAGGGAAATGCCACCAGCTCCCTCAAGCCGCTCTCAAAAAACCCCGCATCCATCACCTTACATCGGGCTTGATCTGCCCTCCCTCCGCACGGCAACCGCTTTCCGCCACGCGGGGATTTGACCGGAATCGATCTACGCCCCTAAACGGCTCCCTGGGCCAATCCTGACTTGACGGGGCGGCCGACCGACTGGTACTCACGGTTCATCCCGGCCGCCCTGCCCGCTTCCCACCAACACAAACCAAACCGTCAGCCCACGAACCGCGCATGCTCCAGAATTTCTGGATCGCACCCGCCTGCAAAGGGTTTAAAGCAAATTACTCATGAAAGTTCTTGCACTCAATGAGTACATCTAATATAATGATTTTCTTCAGACGCGGGGTGGAGCAGTCTGGCAGCTCGTCGGGCTCATAACCCGAAGGTCGCAGGTTCAAATCCTGCCCCCGCAACCAAGGTTTCAAGCTAAAAGCCAATCACCTGCCGGTGATTGGCTTTTTTGCTTCTGGCTTCCCGGGAACCGCCCTCCCTTCGCTGACTCATGCCTTCCGGCACAAGGGGGCTGCGGCCGCCCTCCCTTCGAAACCTCGATGAGGTCCTGCCGGATCTATGCTCCAATATGGAGTTACAGGAGATCGGGTAGCGAAAAGGAGCGGGTATGTCTGGCAACACCTTCGGCAAGCTCTTCTGCGTCACTTCATTCGGAGAGTCCCACGGCCCGGCCATTGGTTGTGTCGTGGATGGCTGCCCTCCGGGGCTGACCCTCGACGAGGCAGACATCCAGGTAGAACTGGATCGCAGGAAGCCCGGTACTTCCCGTCACGTCACCCAGCGTCACGAATCAGACACGGTGAAAATCCTCTCCGGCGTATTCGAAGGCCGGACCACAGGTACGCCCATCGCCTTGTTGATCCGCAATGAGGATCAGCGCAGCCGCGACTACGGCAACATTGCCGAGACCTTCCGGCCCGGCCACGCCGATTACGTCTATTGGCAGAAATATGGGGTCCGCGACTACCGGGGCGGGGGGCGCTCCTCTGCCCGCGAGACTGCGGTGCGGGTGGCTGCCGGAGCGATCGCGAAGAAGTGGCTAGGGGCCCAGCATGGCATCACGGTTCGGGGCTGGATGTCGCAGCTGGGCACTGTGCCGGTGGAGTTCAAGTCCTGGGAAGCGGTCGGCACCAATCCATTTTTCTCACCAGACCTGGACAGCGTTTCCAGGCTTGAGGCATACATGGACGCCCTGCGCAAATCGGGCGATTCCGTGGGCGCCATGATCAGCGTGATGGCGGAGGGCGTGCCGGTGGGCTGGGGCGAGCCTGTCTTTGACCGGCTCGATGCGGACATTGCCTACGCCATGATGAGCATCAACGCCGTCAAGGGCGTCGAGATCGGCGCGGGCTTTGCCGCCGCCGGACAGAAAGGCACCGAGCATTCCGATGAGATGACGCCCCAGGGTTTCCTCTCCAACAACGCGGGCGGCATCCTGGGGGGCATCTCCAGCGGCCAGGACATCCTGGTGAAGCTTGCCATCAAGCCGACCTCCAGCATCCGCTTGCCGCGCCGGACCATCGACAAGGAGGGACGCCCCGTTCTGGTGGAGACCCACGGCCGTCACGACCCCTGCGTCGGCCTCCGCGCCACCCCTATCGCCGAGGCAATGCTGGCCCTGGTACTGATGGACCACGCCCTGCGGCATCGCGCCCAGTGTGCCGACGTGCGCTGCGCCACGCCACGAATCGCGGCCCGGGCGGCGGCCATGCCCACCAGCGGCGGCCTCCGGGTGGAAGACCCGGAACCAGACGAAGCCTGAAGGGCGAGGACCCCGCCGAGCCCTCACCCCCTTGATTTCATCGTCCGGGAACCATCGGGCACTTCGGCTCAAAAAGACCGCTCTTCCCTCTGGGGCCCATGCTCAAGCCCGGGTCAGGCAAGCTCAATGGCAAGCCGGGCGGCCCCCCCCAGGGCACCTTCGATATAGCCGATGCCGGTGCAGTCGCCAACCGCATGAACGGTAAAGCCTTCGCTCTTTAGCTGATTGGCCAGCGCCAGATCGGCCGTGGCGCCCCTGGCGACGATGACGTGATCCGCCCCTATGGCCTGGGCCTGGCCAGCCCGATCGATGAAGCGCACCACATCGGCCTCGATGCGGATTTCTCCTGCCTGACGGTGCAAGACCACCCCCTGTTTCGTCAATTGATCGAGCAGCCGCAAGCGCCGGACAAGGGGCAGCCCGGCGCCGAACTGGGCGGCTTCGTCAATGACACTCACCGTACGCCGCCGGGCGCCGAGAAATCCAGCCAGTTCAAGAGCCACCAGTTCGCCACCGAGGATGACGATTTGCTTCCCCAGGGGCATCCACCCGCGTGTCGCCTTGCGCACCAAGTCGAGCTTGGCGCTGATCCCCGTCACCGCGCCAAGGCTGGCCGCCAGCCGAGTGATCCGCCCGGTCTTGCGCGCCAGTTCGGGCGTGCGCTCCCCCAGCATCAGGGCGCGGAAATCGTTGCCGCTGAACACATGCGGCCTATCGCTGCCCGGTATCGGGGGCAGGGTCCGCAAGGCACCCGTGGCCACCACCACCAGGTCCGGCCGCAAGTCGCGGACGATCGCCGGGGTGGCGGCCACCCCCAGTCGCACCTGGACGCCCGACGCCTTGAGCCGCCGCTGGTACCAGTCGAGCAGGCGCTCGTTGGCGTCGTAGGTCAAGGCGGCAAAGCGCAGGGTGCCACCCAGGCGCTCACTTTTCTCTAACAGCGTTACACGCTGCCCGGCGCCATCCAGGCGGCAGGCAAGCTCCATCCCCCCCGGGCCGCCCCCGATGACCACCACATGTCGGACTGGACCGGCCATCTTCGGTCGGCCCAGATATTCCCGGCCGGCTTCAGGATTCACCGCGCAGCGCACCGGCTCCCGGGTGGCGATGGCGCTGATGCAGGTGTCGCAATAGATGCAGGGCCGGACATCCCCGGCCCGGCCCTGGGCAAGTTTTTCGGGCAGATGGGGATCGGCCAGCAGTTTGCGGCCCATGGCGATGAAATCCACCTGGCCCCTCCTGATCGCCCCATCGCCCCCCTCTGGCTCGATATGGCCCGAGACGATGACCGGAATGGCAACCGCCGCCTTGATCCGCAAGGCATAGGGCAGGCTTGCCCCGGGCTGGAGGGAAGCCGGCGGGGTCAAGGAGGGCCTGCTGCGATTGCTGTCCTGCTCGGCGGTGACGGTGACGGCCTCGGCTCCCGCCGCCTCCACCATCCGGGCGATCAGCAAACCATCCTCAAGGGTGATGCCGCCGGGTTTGCCGACCTCCCGGGAGTCGAGCTTGACCCACAGGGGGAAGTACTGACCGACGCGATGGCGGACGGCATGCATGACTTCAAGCAGTAGACGGGCGCGGTTCTCCAGGGATCCGCCGTAGTCGTCGGCGCGCCGGTTGGATTTGGGCGAGAGGAAGGCGGACAGCAGATAGCCGTCGCCGCCATGGATTTCCACGCCGTCGGCGCCGGCCCGTTTCACCCGTTCGGCAGCGGCGGCGAATTGCTCGATGAGGGCGCGAATGTCTTCCCCCGTCATGGCGCGGAAACTGGCCGATGCCGTGGGCTCGGCTGCGGAGGCGGTGAGCGCTTCCGGCAGGAAGGATTCAAACCGACCCGGCGAGGAGGATTCCGGCAGGGAGGGCACCAGGATCGGCCGTCCGGCGAGCCTGTCCTCCGTGCTGCCGGGGCCACCATGGTGCAACTGGAAGGCGAGCCTGGCCCCGTGGGCATGGACCGCTTCCGCCAAGGCGGCCAGGCCGGGAATGAAGCGGTCATCGGACAGGGCGATCTGCCCGGGCTGGACCGCGCCAAGGGGCCAGGCGACCCCCGCGCAGCCGGTGATGACCATGGCCGCCCCCCCCCGCGCCTGCTCCCCATGGTAGGCGCGGATTCGCTCACCGCAACTGCCATCAGCCTCCGCCAGGCCAACCCCCATGGCCGTCACCACCATGCGGTTGCGCAACACCATTGACCCGATGCGGCCCGGCTTCAGGAGATGGGGGTAAGGGTTGGAAGACATGGCGTGCTCCTAAGCCGATCGATCAATCACCGGCGGGGGCCCTCGTCGAGCCGGCCGGCAGGAGGGCTTCGCCAAGGGGTTGGCGACCCATCAGGGAAATTCAGGAAAGGCGTCGTGCCACGGCCTTGCGGGGAAAATCCAACGGGATCAATCAATGCTGGAAACCCTCCGGAATCGCGCCCTGGCACTACCATCCACAGGATAGCAAGCCACTCCGGACTTTCCATTTAATCCAATAGGAGATGTTGATATCACATATGGGATAAATCGGCGACGGTCATTTTGTTAGTATCACCTACAGACCGGCGCGGGGACAGCACTGGCCGGAATCAGACCGATCAGAATATTGTGGAGGCAGCGTGGCATTCCAAACCATCGAATTCATCAAGGAAAACGGGATCGCGACGATCCGTTTCAACACTCCGGAGAAGATGAACGCCCTCTCGCCGGAAATGAAGGCCGACTTGTTTGCCGCTTTTGACGACGTGGAAGCGGATTCGTCCGTGCGGGTCCTGATCCTGATTGGCACCGGCAAGGCGTTCTCGGCCGGCGGCGACTTGAGCAAGTTCAAGTTCGCCAATCAATCCGAGGCCCGCGCCTACGCCAAGGCCACCACCACCGGCGTCCATCGCCGCCTGGAAAATCTCGAGGTTCCCGTCATCGCGGCGGTCAATGGCTTCGCCTTCGGCGGCGGCATGGAGCTGTGCATCTTCGCCGATCTGGTCATCGCCGCCGAAAGCGCCCGCTTCGCCCTGCCGGAGTCGGCCCTGGGCGCGGTGGCGGGCCTGGCCCTGGTGCGCGGCCCGGACATGCTGGGCATGCGCAAGCTGAAGGAACTGATGTGGCTGGGGGATCGCATCGACGCCCAGGAAGCCTACCGGATCGGCTTCGTCAATCAGGTCGTGGCTGACGACCAGCTGGAAGCGGCAGCCCTGGAAATGGCGAAGAAGATCGCCAAGAAGGCCCCCCTGGCCATTCGCCTATCGAAGAACGCCCTCAACCGCCGCGGCAACGAGGCCGACTGGATCGTCACCACCGAGGTCGGCGCCCTGCTGCTGTCCAGCGAGGATATGGCCGAGGGTGTCCGCTCCTTCGAGGAAAAGCGCGCACCGGTGTTCAAGGGCCGCTGACACCGCTTGGCCGTCCACCAATTTGATGATGAAGGAACACCCACGATGAGTCTCACCCCACGTCAAGTGGCCATTGCGGCCGCGGGCGAAACCCAGATGTCGGCCACCGGCCTGGGCAAGACCAATCTCCAGCTCATGGCCGAGGCGAGCCGCCAGGCCATGAAGAGCATTGGCATGCCCAAGGAAGAAATCCAGGGCCTGTTCGTCTGCACCACCGCCGCCCAATACCAGTTCATGGTCGCCAACACCCTGTCGTCCTACCTGGGCTTGAAGCCCAAGTCGGTGGCCCAGATGGTGCAGGGCGGCACGACTCCCACCGTCATGGTGGCCCACGCGGCGGCCATGATCGCCGCCGGCCTGGTGGACAACGTCCTGATCACCTACGCCTCCAGCCAGATGTCGGAAATGGATCGCGGCGGCGTGCTCGGCAAGCAGGCCAGCGTCTATACCCAATACGAGGTGCCCTGGGGCATGCTGGCCGCCACCGGCTACGGCATGCTGGCCCAGCGTCACATGCACGAGTACGGCACCACCAGCGCCCAGCTGGCCAAGTTCGCCGTCGTTTGTCGCCAGCACGCCCTGCTGCATCCGAACGCCCAGATGAAGACGCCCATCACGGTGGACGACGTTCTCAATTCCCGCGTCATCAGCTCGCCCTTCCACCTGCTGGATATCTGCCTGATCGGCGATGGCGGCGGCGCGGTCATCGTCAGTTCCGCCGAGTCGGCCCGCCGCTACAACACGCAGCCGGCCTACATCCTCGGCTATGGCGAATACCATCACCGCGGCACCGTGACGGGCATGGGTGGCAATGCCGCCACCTCCGGCCAGGGCGTCTGCGGTCCAGCCGCCTTCAAGATGGCCGGTCTGACGCCGAAGGACGTGGATGTGGCCGAGCTCTACGACGACTTCACCATGATGCCGATGATCATGATGGAAGACCTGGGCTTCTGCCCGAAGGGCCAGTGCGGTCCCTACGTCGAGAACACCGACTTGAGCATCACCGGCGAACTCCCAGTCAACACCTTCGGCGGCATGCTGTCCCACGGCAACACGGCGGGCTTCGGCCATCTGGTCGAGGGCGCGCGTCAGGTCATGGGCCAGGCCGGTCCGACCCAGGTCGCCAACGCGGATGTCGCCTTGGTGGCCGGTCTCGGCGGCCACTGTTTTTCGTCCAACACCACTTTGATTCTTGGTCGCTGAGGTGAGCTTAGATGAGTGACACAACTGTTTTGCAAGCCCCTGCCTACGCCAAGCCTTTGCCCAGCATCGAGCCGGGTACCCAGCCCTTTTGGGATGCCTTGCGCCGGCACGAGTTGGTCTATCAGCATTGCCGCGAATGCGGCCATGAGTTCTCCCCCTATCAGCCGGTCTGCCCCGCCTGCTGGTCCGAGGATCTGGCGGAGAAGCAGTCCTCGGGGCGTGGCACGGTTTATACCTTCAGCGTGGTGTACCGTGCGCCCACACCGGCCTTCAAGGCGGATGTGCCCTACGTGGTGGCCATCGTCGAGCTTGAGGAAGGCTTCTATCTGACCACCAGCATCGTGGGCTGCCCGGCGGATCAGGTGAAGATCGGCATGCCGGTGGAAGTGGAATATGCCGACGTCACGCCGGAAATGACCCTGGCCAAGTTCAAGCCCCGGGGCTGATCTCGCCACGGTATGGGCGCCCTGCACCAGGGGTCCAGGCCTTGGTCATGGTGCCCGGGCGCGGTGCATTACAGCGCCTCGGGCACCTCGTCCCGGCTCCTTTCGGTATGCCGACGCCCGCACTGACATCCCGCTTCCACCCCTCGGGGTGCCACCCAAAGGGCCGTACCGCTCTTGTGCCTGATTCGCTGGATATCGCCGAGTCCCTCGCTGTGCGCTCCATGGCGCCGCTTTGTCAGGACCAATGAGCAGTCCCCACTAAGGAGCAATGCTCCCGGCGTTGCCATCAGGAAAGGCCGCGCCTTCGCCTCCAGCCCCGGGGCGGGCCGCCCCGCGCCCCCGCCAGGAAGCGGCAGACGTCTTCCAGCCTCTTTCCTGGAGGCCTGCCCTCCTTACCCAGGCCCACGAAAGCCCGCCAACCGCCCCAGGTGGGTTGCCCATGATTTTCTTCCCAAAGCGCTTCTGCAGCACCGCCAGAACCACCCTTACATCCTGTATGTGATAGTTGCCATCTCATACTTGACGTACAGAAAGCTTGCAGCGAATACTTGGCACGGCCCGGCGGCATGGAATGACGACCGACCGGGGCCGAGCCGGAAACGATGGCGCAGGCGTGACGGCAGCCACCCGGTGGTATCGCCGGGGAAAAGCAACTGCATTCCAAACTGGAACTGGGGGAGATTCATGGATATGCCTTTTACCTCGCCCGAGGAGAGGGAGCGGTATCTCTCTAGCGGTATCTGGGGGCAAGCGACCCTGTACGAGCGCTTTAGCGAACACGCGGCCCGGATGCCCGGGAAGCTGGCGCTCGTCGATGGCCAAAGGCAGTACAGCTACGGCGAAATGGCGCGCTTGATCGACACCCTCGCCACCTATTTTCTGGCCGAGGGAATCGCTCATGGCGAGGTGGTGGCAGTCCAGGTGCCCGATGGGGCCGAACTGCCCATCGCCCATCTGGCCCTCAACCGGATCGGCGCCCTGTGCATGCCGATCCATGCCTCCTGGCGGGAAACCGAAGTGGCCCATCTGCTGCGGCAAGGGCGAGCCGTGGCGGCCATCGTGCCCGCGAACCACCGGGACTTCGATTATCCGGCGATGATCGAGTCCTTCCGGGACACCCTGCCCAAATATCGAAACACCTACGCCATCCACGGCGCCGGGCCCGGCTCCAGCGCCTTCGATGCCTTGGTCAAGGACACGATGATCAATGCCGACGCCTTGGCGAAGCGTCGCCCCCATCAGGATGAACCGGCGGCCCTCATGCTTTCCTCGGGCACCACGGCCCTGCCGAAGATCAGCGTCTTCAGCAGCAACAACATCCACGCCCTGCTCCAGGCCTTTGCCCAGGCGGTCCGGTTCGTCCAGGATGACGTCGCCGCCGCCCTGGCCCCCATGGGCACCGGCGCCATCGGCTATTGCTACCCGGTCCTGACCCCCCTGCTCAATGGCGGCACGACGGTGATTCCCGAAAAATGGAGCCCCAAGGCCGCCGTCGATCTCATCAAGGAGCATCGCTGCACCTATGCCACCGGCGTTCCGGCGCAACTAACCCAGATGCTGCCGACCCTGGAATCCCACTCGCCGGACGAATTCGCCAACTTCCGCGCCTTCAACAATGCCGGCGCGCCCCTGCCCGCCGATGTGGGCCGCCAGATCGAGACCCTCATGGATTGCGTGGTGCTCGGGCTCTATGGCGCCACCGATGGCGGCACGGTGGCCTCCACCAGCATGGACGACCCCCAGGCCAAGCGTCTGCACACCGTCGGCCGGCCCTTCGCGGGCCGGGAGGTAAAGCTAGTCGATGCCAACGGCGAAACCGTCGCCCTGGGTGAAGCCGGCGAAATCCATTGGCGCTCCGCCGACAAGTCCTACGGCTATCTGAACGACGACGAGGCCACCCGCACCACTTTCTCGGCCGACGGCTTCTACAAGAGCGGGGATCTCGGGGTGTTCGACGCCGATGGCTACCTGCAGATCATCGGCCGGGTGAAGGACATGATCCTGCGCGGCGGCCGCAACCTGAGTCCGCGCCTGATCGAGGAAGCGCTGATCGAGCATTCCTCGATTCTGGAAGTGGCCGTCGCCGCCATGCCTGATCCGGTCCTGGGGGAGCGGGCCTGCGCGTTCGTAGTGCTCCGCCAGGGCTGCAAGCTGACTTTCGACGAAGCCATCGCCTTCCTCAAGGAGCGCAAGGTGTCCGTCTGGCAACTGCCGGAATGGCTGGAGGTCATGGAGGATCTGCCCCGCTCGGCGGGAGGCAAGATCGCCAAGAATCAACTCACCCAGTTCATCACCGGCAAGCTCGCCGAAGGGGCGAGCCAGGGGGCCTGAAGGGATGAGGGATGTCCCCCGAGGACGCCACCACCTACCCGAACCACACCCGACCGCCCCATTTCGGCAAGGGCCCCAAGTTCCCCACGGGCGTGGCGGACCGAGTTGGCCGCAACGTGATCCTCGCTAACGATCACGGCGATTCGAAGGATTGTTTCGTTAGCGAAACGGAAGTTCGTTTTCTCAATTGAAGGAGATGTCATGCAATACAAAACCTTGCTGGTGGAGATCAAGGACAAGGTCGCCAAGGTCATCCTGAACCGGCCGGACAAGCAGAACTCCATGAACCCCCAGCTCCACGTGGACATGACCCAGGCGCTGGAGGATCTGCGCTACAACGACGACGCCCATGTGATCGTCATCACCGGGGCCGGCAAGGAATCCTTTTGCGCCGGCATGGACCTGAAGGAAGTCTTCCACGAGCTCAAGGGCAAGCCGGCCGAATACGACCGGCTGGTGCGCCAATCCACCGAGTGGCGCGGTCGCACCCTGCGCAACTACCCCAAGCCCACCATCGCCATGGTCAATGGCTACTGCTTCGGCGGCGGCTTTGGCATCGTGGAAGGTTGCGACCTGGCCGTGGCGGCGGACGAAGCCCAGTTTGGCCTGTCGGAAATCAACTTTCGCATGCTGCCGGGTGGCTGCATCTCCAAGGCCCTGGCCCGCATCATGCGCCCGCGGGATGCCCTGTTCTACGCCATGACCGGCCGCCGCTTCGACGGCAAGAAGGCGGCCGAGATCGGCTTCGTCAATTTCTCGGTGCCCCGCGCCCAGCTCGAGGCCGAGACCATGGCCCTGGCCCGGGAACTGGCCGCCAAGGATCCGGCCGCCCTGAGCGCCACCAAGGACGGTTACCACTACTCCCTGGACATGCCTTTCGACGCTGCGGTGAACTTCGCCGTGGCCAAGGAAAACGAGTTGATGGTGCTGCAAAAGGGCGCCTGGGTCGAGCAAGGCGTCGGCGACTTCGTCAAGGGCCTGTACAAGCCCGGCCTCGAAAGCCACGAAGCCCTCGCCAAATAACCCCCCCATCGGCCGCAACCGGTTCGGACAAGCGCCGGGGCAAGCATCACGGCTTGCCCGCGGCGATGAAACGCCGGGCCCTGGCCGGCAGTCAAGTTAAGGAAATGGAAATGGCTTTACTGATCAATGAGGATTGCATCAATTGCGGCGCTTGCGAACCGGAGTGCCCGAACAAGGCGATCTCCACCGGCGAGACGATCTGCATCATCGATCCGGACAAGTGCACCGAATGCGTGGGGCACTACGAGGAGTCTCGCTGTATCGAGGTTTGCCCGGTGGATTGCATTTTCGAGGATCCGGCCTATCGGGAATCGAAGCAGGAACTGCGCGCCAAGTATGAGCGGGTGAGCCGGGTCTGACGGCCACCGCGCCCGCTCCAGCCCCCTGGCCCTTGCCCTCGCGGCTGGCCGGGAGTTTCGCGCCTGATTTTCGGCAACCCCAGCAGCCCGGGCCCAAGCGCACCCCGCCGGCGGCCCCCGCGACATGCCCAGGTACCGCCTGCCAGCGGCCGGGCAACTTTTTCTGCTCGGCTGACCACCGGCTGCATGGCGGCGGGGCAAGCAGCACTTTTGAGGAACAGACCCAAGCATGAGCAAGGACATGGATATCGTGGCGGTGGGCGCGGCGCGCACCGCCCTGGGCAGTTTCGGCGGCTCCCTGCGGGAGGTTTCGGTGTGGGATCTGGGGGCCGCTGCCATCGGCGGCGCCCTGGCCCGCGCCGGGATCCAGGGCGATCAGGTGGAGCAGGCCATCCTGG
>JAVEWG010000079.1:0-5052 GCA_034004685.1 Rhodocyclaceae bacterium
CCTTCGCCCAGGATCTGGCGGGTCTCACCGCCGACACCCGGCAGACCGTGCTGCCGGTGGTCCCCAAGGTGGTGGCCGCCATGCAGCAGGCGGTGGCGGAAAAGGGCGTGGCCGGGGCGATTCCGGTGTGCAAGGAACAGGCTCCGGCCCTCATCGAGGCGGTGCGGGCGCGCACCGGCTGGTCCATCCGGCGGGTGAGCCTGCAGACCCGCAATCCCGAGCGGGGTACCCCAGACCTGTGGGAAGCCCGGGCCCTGGCGGAATTCAACCTCCGCGCCGCTGCTGGCGATAGCGCCCAGGCCCTGGAGATCAGTGAGATCGTCAGGGAGAACGGCAAGCCGGTACTGCGCTACATGAAGGCCCTGCCCGTGGGAGAGGTATGCCTGTTGTGCCACGGCCCGGCGGATAGCCTGGACCCGGCCCTCAAGGCCAGGCTGGCGGAACTCTATCCCCAGGATCGGGCGACCGGCTACGCCCTTGGCCAGATCCGGGGCGCCCTGACGGTAAAGCGGCCCCTCTGAGCCGCTTTCATCCTGGGCGAGGGGCTGGCCCCGGGCCACTTTCCCCGGGGCGGCCAAGGCCGGACAATGACATGGGTGCCCCGGCCCGCTTGGGCGCCCGCCCTTCGTCCCCATCGGAAAGGAACCCCGCCATGCCCCTCTCCATGTACCAGGCCAGTGCTCCCCGCTTTGCCAACATGCTCAAGAACCTCTCGGCAATCCTGACCAAGGCCGAGGCCCAGGCCAGCCAGCGCAAGTTCGACCCCGCCGTCCTGCTCCAGGCCCGCCTGTACCCGGACATGCTGCCCCTGCTGCGCCAGGTCCAGATCGCCTGTGACAACGCCAAGGGGCCGGTGGCCCGCCTGGCTGGCCAGGAGCCCCCCAGGCACGAAGACACGGAACAGAGCTTCGCCGAGCTCCAGGCCCGCATCGCCAAGACCCTGGAATTCATCGCCAGCGTGCCCGCCGGCCAGATCGACGGCGCTGAGGAGCGGGAGATCGTCCTCAAGCTGGGCCCCCGGGAGGTGCGCTTCACCGGTATCCAGTACCTGTGCGGCTTTGCCTTGCCCAACTTTTATTTTCACGTGGTCACCGCCTACGACATCCTGCGCCACAACGGCATCGACATCGGCAAGCAGGACTACATCGGCCAGCCCTGATCACCGGCCAGCCGACGCCACCCGCCCATGACCACCCTGGCGCCACGCTGCAAAATCACCTGTCGGGTTGTATTTTGAGCGAATCACCTTTCGATGCCGCAACGCATCCAGCACCGCGTTATGAGTTGCGGACCGTTCGGCAATTGTGAATAGGACGGGTTTCGGGGCGGGCGGGCGTGGTCTGGCCTCTGGATGGCGCTTTGTGGTGAAAGCTTGCAGCCTGGCAGGGCGGGATTCTTCTGGTCGTCTGGCCGGCTGAAGCCGGCCCACGCTGGATTTTTCAGGCCGCCTCGGGCGGCTTGGGATGGGGGGCCGGTTACGGTGGCGCCCGTCATCGGCGGGCGGGCGTGCCGCCGGAAACCTGGGCCCGGCGAATCGGGGCGGTCTTTGGGGTGTTCTTGAAGTGCATTTTCCACAATACCCCCAGCAGGTTTTCCCCGTGGGAGACGGCCTTGCGGGGTAGGGTGAGGGGGTCGTCGGCGGGGGTGGCGATGGCCCGCAGGCAGGTGGTGGCGCTGGTCCAGCCGGCTTGGGCCGCTGCTTCCACGGCCCGCAGGTCGTGGCTGCCGAAGGGGTAGCAGAAGTGGCGCACTTCCTCCCCCAGCAGGTCTTCCAGGATGGTTTTGCAGTCGGTCACCTCCCGCTGTACCGCGGGGGTATCCTGCTGGGCGAGCTTGAGGTGATTCACCGAATGGCCGCCGAAGTGGCAGCCTTCCCCCCGCAACTGGCGGATGCGCTGGGCGGTCATGAGGGGCGGGGTGGGGCGGCCGTCGGCGGCAAACCAGCGGGAGGGCTGGCCGATCATGCCGGCGATCAGGTACACCATGGCCGGAAAGCCGTGGCCCTGGAGGATGGGCCAGGCGTATTGGGCGAAGTTTTCGTAGCCGTCGTCAAAGGTGAGGGCCACCGCCCGGGGCGGGATAGGGGCGCGGCCGGAAAGGCACGCCAGCACCTGGTCCATGGACAGCACGGTGTAACCCATCCGGGCGAGCCAGGCCATCTGGGTGGCGAAGCGGTCCACCCGGCAGTAGGTGGAGCGGTGGGCGTGCATGGCCCCGGTGAGTTCCCGGAAGGGACCCACCTGGTGGTACATGAGGATGTTGATGCCGGCGGTGCTCATCTGTTTTGGCGTTCTCCGGGCGTAGGGCGGGATTCATCCCGCCTTGGCCGGCTGAAGCCGGCCCTACCGATGTCCTGGGTCATATCCCGGTAAGCGCCAGGCCATCCCCAACGGACTGACACCCCCTTGGGGGACAGCGAGCGGAAGAAGCGTGGGGGCTGTTGCATCCTAGCCGCCGCCCGCCAGCCTGGCGTAGAGGGCCTGATATTGCCCGATGATGGCGGCTTCGCCGAAGGATTCCACCACCTTGCGGCTGCCGGCGGCCACCAGGGCGGCCTGTAAGGCTGCATCGGCGATCACCGTGCGCAGACCTTCGGCCAGGGCCGGGGCGTCGTCGCAGGGCACCACCCAGGCGTCTTCCCCATGGCGGGCGATCTCCCGGGCGCCCCGGAAGGCGGTGCACACCAGGGGTTTGGCGTAGGCCCAGGCCTCCAGCACCACGTTGCCCAGGGTTTCCCCGTCCCGGGAGGGGAACGCGATCATGTCCGCCAGGGCCAGCCAGGGGGCCGGGTCCTGCTGCCAGCCAGCCCACAGGATGCGGTCCATGACCCCCGCCTGGCGGGCCTGCTCCTCCAGGGCCGGGCGCAGTGGGCCGTCCCCCAGCAGCACCAGGCGGGGGCGGCGGCCAGCGATCTCCCGGGGCAGGGCGGCCAGGGCCGCCAGCAGGGTGGCGTGGCCTTTCACCGGCACGAAGCGGCCCGGGTGCACCATCAGCCAGTCTTCGGGTTGAGCCTGGATCTGGCGGCGCAGGGCGGTGATGGCCTCGGGGGCTACGGTCTTGGCCGGGTCGGCGAAGTTGGTGATGTGGAACACCCGGCTGGCGGGCAGGCCCCCCTGGATCATCCAGTCGCACAGGCCTTTGGTGTTGCCGATCCAGACATGGGCGTGGCGGAAGGGGTGGAGGGCGTAGTAGCCCCCCAGGCGGGCGATGTGCACCTGGCCCCGGCCGGGCGTCAGGTGGGTGAGCCGGGAGGCTCGGCCCATGTAAGTCTGGACGATGGGGGCGGCGCTGGCTCGGGCGTGGCGGCATACCTGCCAGCGGGAGAGAGGATCCCACACGGTACGCATGGGCAGTTGGGCGGTGGGGATCCCCTGGAGGTGGTGGGTGGCCAGATCCCCGCCACTGCGCACCAGGGCGGAGACCGGCGCTCCGTTCCGCTGCATGGCGTACAGAAAGCGGGCGAACCAGCGCTCGGCGCCCCCCATGTCCCGGCTGCCGATGATGTGGAGAGAGGGAATGCTCATGACCGCCGTTCCTTCAAAACCCGCTCATACACCGCCAGATTACCTTCCACCATGGCTTCCACCGAAAATTCCGCCAGGATCCGCGCCCGGCCCGCGGCCCCCATCTGCCGGCGCAGGGCCGGATCGGCCAGCAGACGCGCCAGGGCCGCCCCCAGGGCGGGCACGTCGGCGGGGGGCACCAAGAGGCCGGTGACCCCGTCCGCCACCGCCTCCGGCAGGCCGCCAGCCCGGCAGGTGAGGATGGGCACGCCGGCGGCGGCGGCCTGGAGCAGGGAAACCCCCAGGCCCTCCATGTCCGCCGGGTGGGCCAGCAGGTCCAGCCCGCCCAGCCAGCGGAGCAGATCGTGGCGGAAACCCGCCAGGCGCACCCGGCCGGCCAGGGGCGGGGCGGCGCAGGCGGTTTTCAGCGCTGCCTCCAGGGGGCCTTGGCCGAAGAACAGCACGTGTAGGGTGGGGAAGCGTTCCAGCAAGGGGGGCAGGGCAGCCAGCAGGTGGCGATGGCCCTTGCGGGGGATCAGTTGGGCTACCACCCCCACCACCAAGGCATCCGCCGGCAGGCCGAATTCGGTGCGGAAGGCGGCGCCGTCCACCGGGGTCAGGTAGGGGGCAGCGTCCACCGCGCTCCTCACGCAGCTGACCTTGTCCGGGGCCAGGCCCTCGGCCAGCAGCACCTGGCGGATGCCCTCGGAAATGGTGATCACGTGGTCGTAAAGCCGGTACTTGAGGGCCACCAGCCAGGGGGCTTCCGGGTTATCCACCCGGCGGGAGAGGACGCAGGAGGTGCCGGTGAGGCGGGCGGCCAGCCCCCCCCAGGTATCCGCCCCCCGCCGGCTGTGGAGGTGCGCCAGATCCGGCCGGGTGGCGCGGATCAGGCGGGCCAGGCGCCAGGTCATGAGCAGGTCTCCGTCGCCCCCCATGGGCATTTCCACCACCTGGGCGTAGGGCGCGGCGGCCTGGGCGATGGCGCTGCCGGTGGGGCAGGCCAGCAGGTTGTCCACCCCCCGGGCGGCCAACCCTTCCAGGATGTGGGCCACCTGGCGGGCGCCGCCGTAGTAATGGCGGCCGGCTTCCACGTGGAGGATTTTCATGGGGCGCCGGCCTCCAGGGCGGCCCGGGCTTCCATCAGCACCCGTTCCGGGGTGATCTCCCGCAGGCAGGTGTAGGCGCCGTCGCAGGTGGGGCGGCGCCGGCAGGGGGAGCATTCCAGCCCCAGCCAGATCACCCGGGCGTTGGGCCGGCCGGCGTCCAGGTAGGGCCGGGTGGAGCCGAAGAGGGCCACGGTGGGTCGGGCGAAGGCGATGCCCATGTGGGTGAGGCCCGTATCCACCCCCACCACCAGGCCGGCGTGCTTCACCAGGGCGGCGGCTTCCGCCAGGGTGGTGGCGCCGGCCAGATTGAGGATGCCCGGCGCCGCGCTGGCGATGGGGGCAGCTGCGGCGGTGTCCCCTGGGCCTCCCAGAATGACCGGGGCGAGGCCCAGCTCGGTCTGCACCCGGGGGGCCAGGGCCTGCCAGGCGTCTTCGAACCA
>JAVEWG010000049.1:0-22836 GCA_034004685.1 Rhodocyclaceae bacterium
CCCAGGAAGGTGAGGATCACCAGGACCAGGAGGCCGATGATCAGGGATGCACCCCCTTGGTGGCGAGGGCTCAAGGCGCGTTGCTTCATGGAACCCGGTTCCTCAGGTTGATGACCGACGTGAAGGTTTTGCGGATGCGGGTGCTGGATGGGAGGGGGGGGGTGTCCTTGTCGTTGTCGTTGAAGGTCATGGATTGGGCACCATCGCTGCGCAAACCAGGTTCACCGGAGGCAATCAGCAAATGGAGGCGTACCGCCACCACCCGGGCCCAGTCGTCCACGTCCGGGGCCGCCACATAGCGGTCGGCGGATTGGTCTTCGTTGCCGGGTGAAAGCCCGTATTCGATCTGCATCCGCTCCACGTCTTCCACCAACTCCACCGGGTCAGCATCGTCTACCTTGACCCACAGGGACGTGCCGGAACCCGACTGGCTGGTGGCGACAAAGTAGGACTTGGTTGAGAAGGTGAAGATCTCGGCGCCGGCGCCGAATTTTTTGCCCAGGTTCTTGCCGTGGACCAGGCTGCCGCTGCTGATGCTGGTGATCTGGAAGATGGCGGCGGCTGAGGCATCGCAGACCACAGCAATGTTGCCCTGCTTAAAGCGGTCGTCCGCCTGGACTTGGATGGCCGCCGAGGGGTCGTCCATGTAGGGAGTTTCCACCGGAACTCCGTCGCCGGCCAGCCGCAGGGTCAGGATGTCGCTGCCGTCAGTCGGGGATTCGTCCGATATGCTGCTATCCAGGGCGGGCTCCCAGTCGTCCGTGCCGCCGGCATCGAAACCCTCGACCCCGACCGCCACGTTGGCGAAATATCCGCTGCTCAGGGTGTTGGTGACCCGGTGGATATCTCCTGCCGGTTGGCACGATCCCAGGAAGCTCGCGCCCCGGATATCCCGCCCCATGAATTCCAGGCCGAAGCGCCCGCTCTCCTGGATCCGGGCCAGGGCATTCTGGATCCGGTAGGACTGATGGTTGGAAACAAAGATGCCCACGATCATCCCGGACAGCAGCAAGCCCAGGGTCAGGGCCACCATCAGTTCCACCAGGGTTAAGCCGCCTTGCCGGCGGAGGTTCCAGGTCATGGCCGTACCCTCAATTGGTAGCACTTGAGGTCGGTGCTCACGCTTGGGCTACAACCAGTGCCGGTGGCGCCGGTGCGATCCCCGTCCCAGCGCACCGTAATGAGCCACCAGCCGCTGGCGTCGCTGGCGACTGTGCCACTCCCGGAAGGCAGGAGGGCGGCATTGGCGGTGCTCCATTCATAGTGGTCGAAAGCGGCCAGATTGGCCGGGGAGCAGCCGGAACTGCCGCAGCCCGGGTCGGTTCCCGCGCCGCTGAGGCTGTCGTAATCCCCATCCTGCACGCCAAGCCGGTTGGCCCGCATCCGCTCGGCCATGTCATAGGCCTGGTACACCGCCAGGGAGCGCAGGTGGGAGCCGTGGTTGCTGCGCACGGCGGTAAGCTGCATGCCCGCCACCCCCAGGAGGCCCACCGACACCACCAGAAGGGTAATGAGGATCTCCAGCAGCGCCGCGCCGCGCTCAGGAGCAGGTGCTGGATGTTTGGGTGACATGGATCTGGCCCATGGGGTTGATGGCCACGCTGCGGCCCTTGTAGCCGCTGCGGCAGACGGTGAGGGCATTCCGGGAGTCGTCGCTGATGGCGCCGCTGGGGAGATAGCTAATCCGGTCGACGCTGCCGCCGGAAACCGTGAGTGCGCTGGCTGCGTCCAGGGGTGCGCCGACCCGCAAAATGGTTTCGCCGGTATCCACGGTGCCGTTCGGGTCCGTATCCACGAAGATGATGCGCCCCAGGTTCCAGGCGGTGCTGGTGCAGCCAGTGCCGGTATTGCTGGGGCACAGGACCACCCGGGCGCCCCGGGTCAGGGACTCGCTGCGGGCCAGGGCCAGATCTCCCAGGAGATCGGAGGTTTCCGCCGACACCCGTTTTTTGCTGATGGTGTCGGTGAACGCCGGCGCCGCCAGGGCCAGGATGATGGCGGCCACAGCGATGGTGATCATCAGTTCGATGAGGGAGAACCCTCGGGTTTTCGTCATGCCGAACGCCACCGGAAATTCCTATTCATAGTGTAAGCAACGGCACCCACTAAGAATACTTTAGTCCGTTAAGGCTATGACGGGCTGTGAAATAATTACTCGCCGTCTACGCCGCCCCGGCGCGGGCGCACATCCACCCACTGACGCTCTTCCCGCCCGTGGTCAAATTCGGGGTGGCGCTCGTCGTGTTCGTGGAGGAGCTTGAAGATGGTGCGGGCGTGTTCCGCGGGGAAACCCTGGCGGGTGCCGTCCCGGGTGTCGGTGATGAGCCCCATGAGGTAGGCCCGGCAGGCCGCCGTGCCCCATTGATCCACGATCTTCCGGAGATGGGGAAAGCGCGCCAGGAGGGCGCTGGTATCAGTGTGTGGGCCACTGTCCGCGCTGGGCGTGGCGGGGGGGGTGGGCGGGTTCATGGCGCGGATTATTACTGAAGTGGTAATACTTGTCCCTACCCGGATTGGGCTCGGCGTGGCGTCTTCCACGGTTCCCCGGCCGCTCGCCGTCAGAGCCGTGGGCGGGCTCCCCGGTGTTTACCCGTTGAAGCTGCGCAGCAGGGCGCCCCAGTCGTGGAGATCCAGGCGGCTGACCCGTCCGCAGGCGAAATCCAGCCCCAGCCAGCGCTGGGCCGGCAGGCCCAGCAGATGGCCGGCAATGGCCCGCAGGGGCCCGCCGTGGGCCACCACCACCTGGGGTTGCCCGGGATTGGCGGCCAGGAGTTCGTCGAGCCATTCGTGGACCCGGGCGGCCATGGCTTCGGCACTTTCCCCGCCGGGGGCGGCGAAGCCGATGGGGTCTTCCACCCAGCCGTCCAGCTCGCCGCCAATGGCTTCGAAGGTCCGGCCTTCCCAGTCGCCGAAGTGCATTTCCTTGAGGCGGTTGTCCAGTCTGGGGCGGCCCAGCACTTCCGCCAGGGCCCGGGCCCGGAAGAGGGGGCTGGCGTGGAGGTCGAAGCTGGCGGGGAGCAGGGTGGCCAGGCGGTCGGCGGCGGCCTGGGCCGGTTCGGCCAGGCCCACGTCCAGCTGGCCGTAACACACGTCGGGGGCCACGTCTGGCTTGGGGTGGCGGATCAGGTATAGCTCCATACAGCGAGGATTCCGAGGTAGATCGCCAGCTCGGCGCCCTGCTGGGCGGCGCCCAGGCAGTCTCCGGTGTAGCCGCCAAGACGTTGGCGGAAGACGCGAGCCGCGTAGAGGGTGACAAGGATCGCCGCCGCCAGGGCCAGGGCGGCCTCCAGGGCGGGCAGCAGGAGGAGGGGTAGCAGCCCCCCCAGGCTGGCCACGACCAGCTCCCCCGGGCCGAGCTTCCTGGCCAGGGGTTTGGACTTGGCGGTCTGGTCTTCCCGGACGTAGTCCAGAAAGTGAATCAGGCTGGTGGAGGCCAGGCGGGACAGGGCGTGGCCCGCCACCAGGGCGCTGGCCATCAATTCCGGCCCCTGGCCGGCCAGCTCCATCAGGGCCAGGGCCTTGGCCAGCAGCATGAGGACCAGGGCGATGGTGCCGTAGGCGCCGATCCGGGAGTCCTTCATGATCTCCAGGACCTGGCCCTTTTCCCAACCGCCCCCCAGTCCGTCCCAGGCATCGGCCCAGCCGTCCTCGTGGAAGGCGCCGGTGAGGCGGATGGTGGCGGCCATGGAGAGTACTACCGCGATGGAAGTGGGCAGCACCTGGTGGGCCGCGATGAAGGTGGCTGTCCCAACCAGGCCCACCAGGATGCCGATCCAGGGAAAGAAGCGGGCGGCGTGGTTGAGGCGCTCCGGCGACCAGGGCACCCAGTGGGGCACCGGGATGCGGGTGAAGAAGCCCAGGGCGGTGAGCAAGAGTTCTAGTTGGTAGCGCATGGGGTCAGGGGGGGCGGGGGCAGAGGTTTAGCCTGGAAACACCAGATCATCCGGGTGAGGTGCGTTTGGGCACCTGACGGTTTGTGCCGGATTCATGCGCCCTTCCCGCTCACCCCGGCGGACTCGAAGCTGGCCATCTCATTCAGGAAACCCACCGCTGCCTGAACCAGGGGCCAGGCCAGGGCGGCGCCGGTGCCTTCCCCCAGGCGCAGGTCCAGGGCCATCAGGGGCTCGGCCCCCAGGTGGGCGTGCTGGAGGGCGTGGCCGGGTTCCTGGGAGCGGTGGGTGAACACGCAGTAGGGCAGGATCGCCGGCGCCAGGGCGTGGGCGGCCACCAGGGCGGCGGTGACGATGAAGCCGTCGATCAGCAGCACCATCTTGCGTTCGGCGGCCCCCAGCATGGCGCCGGCCATCATGGCGATCTCAAAACCGCCGTACTCCGCCAGGGCCGCCAGGGGGTCAGTCTGGCGGCCGCCCCGGGCGACGGCCTGGGCCAGCAGGGCGCCCTTCCTGGCCAAGCCCGCGTCGCTGAGGCCGGTGCCCCGGCCCACCACGGCGGCCAGTTCTGCACCGGTGAGGCAGTGGGTCAGGAGGGCGGCGGCGGCCGTGTTGCCGATGCCCATTTCGCCGAAACCCACCACGTTGCAGCCGTTGTCCGCCAGGTTGTGGGCGAGCATCCGGCCCCGGGCCAGGGCAGCGTCCCGCTGGGCGGCGGTCATGGCGGGGGCTTCCAGGAAGCTGGCGGTGCCGGGGGCGATCTTGGCGTCTACCAGGCCGGCGCGCTTGCCGAAGTCGTGGGCCACGCCGGCATCCACCACGGTGAGGCTCATGGCCATCTGGCGGGCGAAGACGTTGATGGCGGCGCCCCCGGCCAGGAAGTTTTCCACCATCTGCCAGGTCACGTCCTGGGGAAAGGCCGAGATGCCGGCCCGGGCGGCGCCATGATCGCCAGCGAAGACCAGCATGTGGGGCTGATTCAGGCTGGGTTCGAGGGATTGCTGGATCAGCCCGATCTGGTGGGCCAGGGTTTCCAGCCGCCCCAGGGCCCCCTGGGGCTTGGTCTTGCCGTCGATGCGAGCCTGGAGGGCGGGAGCGAGGGCGGTGTTGGGGGCAGCGATGGCGTAGGGCATGGCAAGGGGCTAGGCAACGAGGCGGCGGATGGTAGCACGGGCCTTCGGGACGCCAGGCTCATTGCTCCGGGGCCTTGAGCTCCAGGGGCAGGCCGGCGGCCACGAAGGTAACCCGCCGGGCCAGGGCCGCCACGGCCTGGTTGAGGCGGCCGGCTTCGTCCCGGAATAGCCGGCCCAGGGGGGTTTCCGGTACCAGGCCGAGGCCCACCTCGTTGGCCACCAGCAGGATGCGGCCGGGCAGGGTGGGAAGGGTGGCCAGCAGGGCGTCCCGCTCCGGATTGAAACGGGGCAAGTGGCGCGCGTCGTGGGGCTCGGCGAGGTGTTCGGCGCCTTCCATCAGGTTGGCCAGCCACAGGGTCAGGCAGTCCACCACCAGGAGCCGGTCGGGAGCGGCTTCCCGGACCAGGGTGGCGGCCAGGGCCTGGGGGGCTTCCACGGTGTGCCAGTGGGCGGGGCGGTCGGCGCGGTGGCGGGTGATGCGGGCGGCCATCTCGGCGTCAAGGGCCTGGGCGGTGGCGATCACGGTGACCGGGCGGCCGTCGGCGGCGGCCCGCTGTTCGGCCAGGCGGCTCTTGCCGGAGCGGGCGCCGCCGAGGATGAGTTCGCAGTGCATGGTGCGTCGCGGGAAGTGCATGAATTTGTTATCATCCGCCACCCTTCTGCGGAAGGGAATGCGTTTCAGGTGCCCCGCGGCCTTTCCGGCCAACGGGATAATCGGGAAACAGGTGCGCAATCCTTTGCAATGCCTGTGCTGCCCCCGCAACGGTAAGTGGATGCAAGGCGTATCTCACCGCCACTGGATGGCTCATCCGGGAAGGCGATGCGTCGAGCCCGGGCTGTCATGCCCCGGCCCAGTCCACCAGCCCGGAGACCGGCCTGCCTCGCTCACGTCGGAAGTGCCGCGGGGTGGCGGCGACGGGTGCGTGCTTCATGGCTCCTTTCCTGGTCTCCCCGTGGTGTTTCCGGATTTTCAATCGGCCCGATCGCGGGGACGCACCCCGGGCCGCAGGGAGCACCTTGACCATGACCATTCGTCTTTCCGCCGCCGCCCTGGCGGTGCTGTCCGCCGTTTCCGCTTTCGCCGTCGCCGCCGAGACTCAGGGTGAAGCCCTGATCGTTACCGCCACCCGCCAGCCCTCCCGCGCCCAGGATCTCCTGGCCAGCGTGGATACCCTGGACCGGGAGCAGATCGAGCGCGCCGGCCAGTCTTCCCTGCTGGAGTTGCTGGCCCGCCAGCCCGGTATCCAGATGAGCGATAACGGGGGGCCGGGCAAGACCTCCGGCTTGTACATGCGGGGTACCAATGCCAACCACACCATCCTGTTCATCGACGGGGTGCGGGTCGGTTCGGTGACCGCCGGCCAGGCTGCCCTGGAGAGCCTGCCCCTGTCCCACATCGAGCGCATCGAGATCCTGCGGGGCCCCGCCTCCGCCCTGTACGGCGCCGACGCGGTGGGGGGCGTGATCCAGATCTTCACCAAGCGGGGGGAAGGCCCCCTGCAACTGGAAGCCTTTGCCGGTGCCGGCAGCAAGGCGACTCGGGACGTGCTGGGGGGCATCTCCGGCGCCACCGGCCCCTGGTCCTACGCCCTGCGCCTGTCCCAGTACGAGACCGAAGGGGTCTCGGCGCGCAAGGGTCCCTACCCAACCCGGAAATTCTGGCACGACTACGACCCCGCCCTGGACGCCGACAAGGACGGCTTCCGCGCCACCAGCCTGGGGGGTAACCTGGGTTACAGCTTCAACAAGGACCACAGCCTGGCCTTGAACTTCCTGCGCATCGATGCCCGCAACTGGTACGACGGGGGGGGGTTCAACAGCGTGGGCGGGGCCGACGTGGGCAACGACGCGGTGGTGGAGTCCCTGGCCCTGGAAAGCCGCAACCGCCTGGCCGCCGGCTGGTTGAGCACCCTGCGGGTGGCCCGCTCCAAGGACGAGTCGGAAGGCTTCCGCAACACCAACCACTTCAATTCCGAGCAGAACCAGGTGCTGTGGCAGCACGACGTGGACCTGCCCCTGGGCCGGGCCATGCTGGCCTACGAGTACCTGGATCAAAAGGTGGATAGCTCCACCACCTACACCGTCCAGGCCCGCCACATCAACGCCTGGATGGCGGGCTGGAGCGGCAGCCTGGGGAACCACTTGTTCCAGGCCAATCTGCGCCAGGATGAGAACTCCCAGTTTGGCGACAAGCTGACCTATCTCCTTTCCTACGGCTACCGCATCACCCCGGCCCTGCGGGCGGGAGTCTCCCTGGGCACTTCCTTCAAGGCTCCCACCTTGAATGACCTGTATTACGTGGATAGCGGCGGCAACCACGGCGACCCCAACCTCAAACCCGAAGAGGGCCGCAACCGGGAGATCTCGCTGCGTTACGAGGTGGCGGGTACCCGTCTTTCCGCGGTGTACTTCGACAACCGGGTGGATAACCTGATCCAGTGGGGCGCCTTGGCGCCGGATTACGTCTACGTGCCGCTCCAGACCGACAATGCCCGCCTCAAGGGCTGGGAGCTGGGCTACGCCGGGGCGCTGGGGGAGTATGAATTGTCCGCCAGCATCGACCTGCTCAACGCCAGGAACGAGGACACTGGCAAGGACCTGATCCGCCGGGCCCGGCAGGCCGCCCGCTTCGGGATCTCCCGCCAGGTCGGCGCCCTCTCCCTGGGGGGAGAATGGCAACTGGCAGGCAAGCGCTATGCCGACGTGGCCAACACCGACCCGCTGCCGGGTTACGGTCTTGTTAATCTGTTTGGCCATTACCAGCTCAATCGGGACTGGAGGATCGAGGCCCGTGCCAACAACGTCTTCGACCGGGATTACGAACTGGCCCGGGGCTACAACACCTGGGGCGCCAGCGTCTTTGTCGGCCTGCGCTACCTGCCCAGGTAAGGCGCCCCGCCGGTGTCCGTCATCGCCGCGCCCCTGCCGGGGGTCTGCCTGATGGGGCGAGGGCGGCGCCTGGCCGTCCTTGGCGCATTGCTGGTGCTGGGCCTGGGGGCCTTCGCCTGGGCGCTGAAGGCCGGCCAGTTGCCGGTGGCCTGGAGCGACGTGCTGGCCGCCCTGACCGGGGCGGGGGAAAACCCGGCGGCACGGATCGTCCGCGCCCTGCGCCT
This sequence comes from Rhodocyclaceae bacterium, assembly GCA_034004685.1. GTDB lineage: Bacteria > Pseudomonadota > Gammaproteobacteria > Burkholderiales > Rhodocyclaceae > JAEUNX01. Next base: position 8,137 of record JAVEWG010000049.1, read on the forward strand.
GCCCCGGGCGGTGGCGGCCTTCACCTGCGGCGGGTTGCTGGCCCTGGCGGGCGCCCTGATGCAGGTGCTCCTGCGCAACCCCCTGGCGGACCCCTATGTGCTGGGGATCTCCGGCGGGGCGGCGGTGGGGGCATTGCTGGCCATCAGCCTGGGGGCCGCCGCCTGGGTGGTGGACGGGGTGGCCTTCGCCGGGGCACTGGCCGCCATGTTCCTGGTCTTTGGCCTGGCTCGGGGGGATGGGGCATGGACCCACGCCCGCCTGTTGCTGACCGGGGTCATCGTGGCCGCCGGCTGCGGCGCGGCGGTGAGTTTCCTGCTGGTCACCACCACCGACGCCCGGGTCCAGTCCATGCTTTTCTGGCTCACCGGCGACGCCTCCGGCGCCGCCCGGCCCTGGCCGGCCCTGGGGGTGCTGATCCTGGGTCTCCTGGCGGCCCTTCCCTTCGCCCGGGACTTCAACGTCCTGGCCCGGGGGGAGGTCACCGCCCGCGCCCTGGGGGTGCGGGTGGAGCACCTGCGCCTGGCGGTGTATGGGCTGGCATCGCTCCTCACCGCCGTTTCCGTGACCCTGGTGGGTTCGGTGGGCTTCGTCGGCCTGATCGTGCCCCACTTGGTGCGGCTGGTCCTGGGCAACGACCAGCGCATTCTGTTGCCCGCGGCCACCCTGGCGGGCGGGGTGCTGCTGCTCCTGGCTGACACCGCTGCCCGCACCGTGGTGGCGCCGGTGCAGCTGCCGGTGGGGGTGCTGACGGCGATGATCGGAGTGCCGGTGTTCCTGTTCTTGCTGGTGAGGCATTCCCGGTGATGGGGTCAGTCTCCCTCGCTCTATTGAGTGCCCAGGATGGGCAGGGGATGGCGAGGGCCCGTCCGGTGGCGCCCTGCCGTCCGCCAAGGGGGAGTGGCCCAGGATGACCGCCCCCCTGCTGGAAGCCGAAGGCCTGGCCCTGCGCATGGGCGTCCGCTGGCTCTGCTGCGAGTTCTCCTTGCAGCTTCTCCCCGGTCAGTGCCTGGCCCTGCTAGGCCCCAATGGCGCCGGCAAGACCACCTTGCTCCATACCCTGGCGGGCCTGCGGGCGCCCTCGCGGGGGGCGGTGCGGATGGCCGGTAAGCCCCTGGGGGAATGGGACAACGTGGCCCTGGCCCGTTTCCGGGGCTTGCTCCCCCAGCAGCAGCCGGACCACTTTGCCGCCTCGGTGCTGGAGACTGCCCTGGTGGGGCGCCACCCCCATCTGTCCCGCTGGGGCTGGGAGGGGCCGGAGGATGGGGCCCTGGCCCGGGCGGCCCTGGGGGCGGTGGGCATGGCGGAGCTGGCGGGGCGGGAGGTGTTGAGCCTTTCCGGCGGGGAGCGCCAGCGGGTGGCCATCGCCGCGGTGCTGACCCAGGCGCCCCGACTTTTCTTGCTGGACGAGCCCACCAACCACCTGGACCTCCACCACCAGATCAAGGTGCTGGAGCTCTTCCGCCGCCTGGCGGACGAGGGCCACGGGGTGGTGATGGTGCTCCATGACATCAATTTGGCGGCCCGCTACGCCGACCAGGTGATCCTGCTGGACGGCCAGGGCGGGGTGCGGGCGGGGGACCGGGAAGCCATCCTCCAGCCCGAGCCCCTGTCCCGGGCCTTTGGCCATCCCTTGCGCCGCTTCGAAATCGACGGGCGGCCCACCTTCATTCCCGACTGATCAGGAAACCGAGCATGAAACTTCTTCGCCTTCTCTTGCCCCTGTGGGGCCTGCTGGCCGGTGCCGCCCAGGCCGCTCCGGTGGCGCCTCCCACCGACTGCCCCCGCATCGTCAGTCAGTCTCCCTACCTCACCATCGCCCTGGAGTGGCTGGAACGGGGGGACTGCCTGGTGGGGGTGTCCCGCTACGACCGGCGCGACGACCTGCCCCGCACCGGCGGGATCATGGATCCGGACGGCGATGCCATTGCGGTGCTGGCGCCGGAGCTGATCGTGGCCTCCGAGCATTCGCCCGAGGCCTCTTTGAGCCAGGCCGTGGCGCCGGGGGGCAAGGTGCTGCGGCTGGGGGGGTTCGAGTCCATGGCGGGGGTGGAGACCATGCTGGAAAGCCTGGCCGAGGCCAGCCGCGCCCCCAACGGCAACGCCTTGCTGGCCCGCTTCAAGCGGAGCTGGTTCGTGCGGGCCAAGGCCGTCAACGGTGGCGGCCGGCGGGCCCTGCTGCTGTCCGCCTGCGAGAGCACGCCCTATTCCTTCGGGCGGGAACACGTGCTGGCGGACCTGTTCCGCTTCGCCGGCTTCGACGTGGTGGAAACCGAATCCCGGATCCGCTCCATCGCCCCCGGCCAGCCCATCGAGACCCTTGCCGCGCTCAACCAGACCCTCAAGCCGGAGATCATCTTCACCTTTGACCGGGCCACCGCCAGTGCCTGCAACGCGGAACTGGGCAGCCTGCCGGTGCGGGTGGTGCATCTTTCCGGTGAACACTTTTTCTACCCCGGACCCCGGCTGATCGACGGCCTGGACGAGTTGGCGGCGAAGGTGAAGCCATGACCGATACCGAGCGCAACCAACGCCACGCCGCCCGCATGAGCCGCAAGAAGGCGGTGATCGACGAAAAAATCGCCGCGGCCCAGGGCGAGCAGGGGGTCTTCCTGGTGAACACCGGTAACGGCAAGGGCAAGTCCAGCGCCGCCTTCGGCCTGGTGGCCCGGGCCCTGGGCCACGGCCAGAAGGTGGCAGTGGTGCAATTCGTGAAGAGCCGCTCGGACACCGGGGAGGAGTCCGTCTTCCGCCAACTCCCCGGGGTCGCCTGGCATGTGATGGGGGAGGGCTTCACCTGGGAGACCCAGGATCGGGAACGGGACGCCGCAGCCGCCCGGGCCGCCTGGGTGGTGGCCCGGGGCTACCTGGCGGATCCGGACTACGGCCTGGTGGTGCTGGACGAACTCACCTACGCCTTCAAGTACGGCTGGCTCGATCTGCCCCAGGCCCTGGAAGCTTTCGCCCTGCGCCCGCCCATGCAGCACCTGGTGGTCACCGGCCGGGCCGCGCCGCCGGCCCTGGTGGAGGCGGCCGACACGGTGACCGAGATGACCCCCCTCAAGCACGCGTTCCAGGGGGGCATCAAGGCCATGGCGGGGATGGAGTTCTAGGGTCTGTTGACCCTGGATTGGCGTGCGTGCGCCGGGGGTGCCATCCATGGATGGCGCGCAGGGCACCCTACGGGGTTTCCACCCAGCGGGCGGTGAGCCGCCGGACCTTGGGGCCGAAGAAGTACAGCGCCGGGATCGCCACCCACCAGGCCACCGCGAACGCCTGTCCCCAGCGGGACAGGAAATCCGGTACCGGCCCCACATTCACCAGGGTGACAATGCAAGTCACCAGGGTCACCATGATGGTGCCCATGAGCAGGGAAAAGATCAGATGAAAATGGCGAGGCGGCAGTTTGATCATGGGGTGGCTCGACCCGTGATGCGTTGCACCAATATACTCGCCGTCCCGATCGGAACTCAATGCCATGCCTGACCAGCCTTCTGCCACCTCTTCCCCCCTGCGCCCCGGCGCCCAGCCCGGCTGGGTGTACCTGGTGGGCGCCGGCCCTGGCGATCCGGAACTCCTCACCCTGCGGGCCTTGCGTCTCCTGGCCGAGGCGGATGCGGTGGTGTATGACAATCTCATCGGCCCCAGCCTGCTGGCCCTGGCCCATCCCGCCGCCGAGCGGATCTACGTGGGCAAGAAGCGGGCGGACCACAGCCTGCCCCAGCCCGAGATCGGCGAGCGTCTGGTGGCCCTGGCCCGCGCTGGCCGCCGGGTGGTGCGTCTCAAAGGGGGGGATCCCTACATCTTCGGGCGGGGCGGGGAGGAAGCCGAGGCCCTGGTGGAAGGGGGCATTTCCTTCGAGGTGGTGCCGGGCATCACCGCTGCCTCCGGGGTCGGGGCCTATAGCGGGATACCGCTCACCCACCGGGCCTTCGCCCAGTCGGTGGTGTTTACCTCCGCCTATCTCAAGGATGGCGCCCTGGACCTGGACTGGCCCGGGCTGACCCGCCCCACCCAGACGGTGGTGTTCTACATGGGCCTCTCCCGCCTCCAGGAGCTGTGCGATGCCCTGGTGGCCCACGGCCTGCCCCCGGAGCGGCCCGCGGCGGTGGTGGTGAGCGCCACCCTGACGGCCCAGCGGGTGGTGACCGGCACCCTGGCCACCTTGCCGGCCCGGGTGGCCGAGGCGGGGCTCAATCCCCCGGCCCTCATCGTGGTGGGGGAGGTGGTGAGCCTGCAGGAATCCTTCGGCTGGTTCGGTCCGGCTCCCACGGGCGCCGCCTGATGGGCTGCCCGGCGCTGTTCGTGGCTGCCCCGGCTTCCGGCCAGGGCAAGACCACCGTCACCGCTGCCCTGGCCCGCCTGCATGTTCGGCGGGGCCGGCGGGTGCGGGTTTTCAAGTGCGGGCCGGACTTCCTGGATCCCCAGATCCACGCGGAGGCCAGCGGGGCTCCGGTGTACAACGTGGATCTGGGCATGTGCGGCGCGGATGACGCCGCCTGGCGCTTCCACCAGGCGGCCCAGGAAGCGGATCTGATCCTGGTGGAGGGGGTGATGGGCCTCTTCGACGGCCAGCCCTCCGGGGCGGATCTGGCCCGCCGCTTCGGCATCCCGGTGTTGGCGGTGATCGACGCCGCCGCGATGGCCCAGACCTTCGGCGCGGTGGCATACGGCCTGGCCCACTATCAGCCCGACCTGCCCTTTTCCGGGGTGCTGGCCAACCGGGTGGGCAGCACCGGCCACGCTGACCTGCTGCGGGACACCCTGCCCCCCGGCATGGCCTGGTACGGCGCGGTTCCCCGGGACGCCGAGGCCGCCCTGCCGGAGCGCCACCTGGGGCTCCTCCAGGCCGCCGAGATCGCTGATCTGGCGGCTCGCCTGGACCGCCTGGCGGATCATCTGGCCGCCACCGACGCGGCCGATCTGCCCCCGCCGGTGGAGTTTCCCCCGGTGACCCAGCCTCCCATTCCGCCGCGCCTGGCCGGCCGCAGCGTGGCGGTGGCCTGGGACGCCGCCTACGGTTTCATCTACCCGGCGAACCTGGACACCCTGGCCGCCTTGGGGGCGAAACTGAGATTTTTCCGGCCCCTGGCTGGCGATCCCTTGCCGCCCTGCGATGCCCTGTGGCTGCCCGGCGGCTATCCGGAACTTCACGCCCCGGCCCTGGCCGCCAACCCGGGTTTCTTCCGCGCCCTCACGGCTCACCACGCCGCCGGCAAGCCCATCCTGGCCGAATGCGGCGGCATGATGAGCCTCTTCGAAAGCGTGGTGGACAAGGCCGGCGTCGAACATCCCTTTGCCGGGCTCTTGCCTGGCCGGGCGGTGATGCAGCCCAGGCTGGCTGCCCTGGGCCTCCAGGTGGCACAACTCCCGGAAGGCCGCCTCACCGGGCACACCTTTCACCATTCCCGCAGCCAAACGCCCTTGGCCCCGGCCCTGTCGGCCACCACCCCCGCCGGCCAGCCCGGCGAGGCCATCTACCGCCAGGGGCGGCTGACTGCCAGCTACGTGCACTTCTACTTCCCCTCCAACCCGGCGGCGGTGGCGGCCCTCCTGGGGGGTTAAGCGGCGTCGGCCCCCTGGCGCTGGGCGGCAACCCGTTCCCCCAACCCTCCCTGGGGGGCCTAGGGCGTGTTCTCATTAACATTAACCGCGCGACCCCCGGGGTTAATGAGAACACGCCCTAAAGGCGGCGGTTTTCCCGCCCCGGACCTGAATGCTTCTGTGCCGCCCATGCCAGAATAGGCCCCTGGGACAGGAGGGCGGCCATGCGTTTCGATACGGGCAGGGAAAGCGATAACGTGGAAGACCGCCGGGGCGATTCCGGCGGGGGCGGGCCGCGCTTTGGCGGGCGGGGGCGGCTCGGGGTGGGCACCATCCTGTTGGCCCTGCTGGCCATGTACTTCGGGGTGGACCCCCGGGTGGTGTTCAATCTGGCATCCCCGGGCCCCGAATCTGGGACGCACTCCGGGCCGGCCCAGCGCCCACCGGCGGGGGACGAACCGGCCCGCTTCGTGTCCCTGGTGCTGGCGGACACGGAAGACACCTGGAAAGCCATCTTCCAGGCTGCCGGCAAACAGTACGAGGAGCCCCGCCTGGTGTTGTTCACGGGCGCCACGCCCACGGCCTGCGGCACCGGCGAGACGGCCATGGGGCCCTTCTATTGCCCGGGGGACCGCAAGGTCTATATCGATCTGGCCTTCTACGATGAACTGAAGAGCCGCTTCCGCGCCCCCGGGGATTTCGCCCAGGCCTATGTGATCGCCCATGAAGTGGGCCACCATGTGCAGAACCTGCTGGGCATTTCCGACAAGGTCCAGGCTGCCCGCCAGCGGGTTTCCGAGCGGGAGGGCAACAAGCTGTCGGTGAAGCTGGAGCTCCAGGCGGACTGCCTGGCTGGGGTATGGGCCTACCATGCCGACCGGATGCGCCAGGTGCTGGAGGCCGGCGACGTGGATGAGGCCCTCACCGCCGCCACCGCCATCGGCGATGATCGACTCCAGCAACAGACCCAGGGCCGGGTGGTGCCCGACAGCTTCACCCATGGCAGCTCCGCCCAGCGGGTGAGCTGGTTCAAACGAGGTCTGGCCAGTGGCCAGCTTAAGGAGTGCGATACCTTCAAGGTGACGGCGCGTTAGGTCTGGGTGGCGTTGGATCAGCGCTTGTCTTATGGGCGCAATGAGGCCTGGGGAGAATCGCGGTGTATCAGACGATCGATAAGCCCTTTCCGCCGGAGATTCGTGATGCGCCGTACTGTAGTGTTGTTTGTTCTGGGCCTCGGTGTCGCCCAGACTGCCGCTGCCCTCAATATTGTCGTGACCAACGACGATGGTTTCGAGACCGCCAACATTCGCGCCCTGCAGGCCCGCTTGAGGGAAGCTGGCCATGACGTGCTTGTTGCCGCCCCCACCCAGAACAACAGCGGCAAGGGGGGCGCGATGAATTTCCTGACCCCCGTCACGCCCCTGGCGAAAGCCTCCCGCTGGGGAACGGTGCCGGCAGGCGCTGCCGGGGTTGGGGTCGCGCCAGACGATGGGGACGTGTTTTACGTAGACGGCACCCCCGTGATGTCCCTCCTGTATGGCCTGGATGTGGTGGCTGCCAGGCGCTGGGGTGGTCAGCCCGACCTGGTGATTTCGGGCCCCAACGAGGGCAGCAACACCGGGCACATCAACAACAGTTCCGGGACGGTCAACAACGCCCTGTACGGCATCAACCGGGGCATTCCCTCGATTGCCGTGAGTTATGCGGGGGCAACCGGCCGCTCCTTTGAGGCCCTGACTGAGGGCGCGGTGGAGTATGACGTGGCCGAAGTGGTGGTGCGCATCGTGGGCCAGCTTGAAGAAACCGCCCAGCCCCACCAGCCCCTGCTGCCCAAGGGGGTGGGGCTCAACGTCAACATTCCAACCCTTACCCCGGGGCAGGGCGCTAGCGTGCCCCTGGCACTGAGTCGACTCGGCCTGGCCACAACGTATGCGCCGGTCTTTTTCGAGAAGCTGTCCGATAGCGCCCTGGCCAAGGCCTACGGTCTTGGGAGCGTGAATCTTCCGGGAATCTCCATGATCGCGCCGGGGGAAACGCCACCGGCGGGGGTCGTGGTGCCTGGGGATCAGGATCCGAAATCCGAGGGTAATGTGGTGGCGGGTGGCAAAGTGTCCATTTCGGTCATCCAGGGCCTGCCCCAGGCAGAGCAGGCTCAGGAGTCCAGGGTGGGCGCCCGCTTGGGCATCCGAAACAGCCGCTGATCAGCTAGAGCAGCTCACTTCCAGCCCCGCCGCCCAGTCTGGCGGTGGGCTGGCGTAGGCCTCGAATCCGGGCTGTTCGGCGAAGGGCTGGCGCAGGCATTCCAGCACCCGCTGCACTTCCGAGAAATCTCCAGCCCTGGCCCGGCGGATGGCCTGCTCGGCGATCCAGTTGCGCAGCACATATTTGGGATTGATCCCATCCATGGCGGCCCGTCGCTCAGGATCGGGGCGGCCTTCCTGGGCCAGGCGGGCGCGCCAGGTGGCGAGCCAGGCATCCATCGCGTCCCGGTCGATGAAGTGGTCCCGCAGGGGGGCGTCGGCGGCGGCCCGCTCCCCTTCTGCAACCACCGCCGGCAGTTTGCCCAACTGACGGAAGAACAGGGGATAGTCCACCCGGTGCTTGTGGAGGAAGGTGTATAGGCTGGCGATGAAGTCCTCGTCCTCCGGCAAAACTTGGGCAAAGCCCAGCTTGCGGGTCATGAGCCCCATGAACTCACTGTTGTAGGCCCCCGTGTAGGACTCGTCGATGGCCTTTTCCATGCCCGCCGGGGTACCGATGATGGGTAGAAGGGCGTTGCCCAGGGCGTGGAGGTTCCAGTGGGCCACCTGGGGCTGGCGGCGGAAGGCGTAGCGGCCCTGGTGGTCCGAATGGTTGCAGATGTGGTTGGCGTCGAAGGCTTCCATGAAGCCGAAGGGGCCGTAATCCAGGGTGAGTCCCAAAATCGACATGTTGTCGGTGTTCATCACACCGTGCATGAAACCCGCTGCCTGCCACTGGGCCAGCAGGGTGCCAGTGCGCTGGGCCACGTCCGCCAGCAAGGCCAGGTAAGGATTGGAGGCCTGGGCCAGCGCTGGCCGGTAGCGGGCAATCACGTAGTCGGCCAACTGGCGCAGTTCATCCACCCGGTTGGCCGCTGCCCAGTGCTCGAAGGAGCCGAACCGGATGAAGCTGGGGGCCATGCGGGTGACCACCGCGGCGGTCTCGGTTTCTTCCCGCTGCACCGCCTGACTGGAGCCCACCAGGCACAGGGCCCGGGTGGTGGGGATGCCCAGGGCGGCCATGGCCTCCGAACAGAGGAATTCCCGGATCGACGAGCGCAGCACCGCCCGGCCATCCCCCATGCGGGAGTAAGGGGTGCGGCCGGCCCCCTTGAGCTGGATCTCCCAGCCGCCGGCGGGCCCGGCCACTTCCCCCAGCAGATGGGCCCGGCCATCGCCGAGCTGGCCGGCCCAGACGCCGAACTGGTGGCCGGAATAGACCGCGGCCAGAGGTTCCGCGCCGGGGGGCAGGACATTGCCGGCGAAGTGCTCGGCGAAGTTGGGCCGGAGGAATTCCGCTGGGTCCAGGCCGATCAGGGCGGCGGCATCCGGACTGGCCGCCACCAGGTGGGGGTCGGGCAGGGGCCAGGGTTTGAGCCGGGTGTAGAACAGGGTGGGCAGCCGGGCGAAGCCGTTGTCGAAGGTCAGGGCGTCGAGCCGGTGGCTGGGGGTATGGGGGGATCGCATTGTGGGAGGACCTGTTGGGGTGGGTAAAGGTATTGTCCCTGAATCCCTGAGCAGGTTCCGCGCCAGCCTTTTTCGTGAAAACCATCACGATCACAGGGGTTCCTGCCCTAAAGTCCTTCGCAACCCCGCCGAATTCAATGGGAGTATGCCTGGATTGGGCGGAAAGGGTTTTGTTGATGAGTCTGGATAGCGGCGGGCCGGAGCTTCACGTGGTGCCGGGAGTGGGCGATCCGCTCCTTGAATGCTTGTTGATGGTGGCCCGGGCCCATGGCCGGCCGATCAGCCGGGACGCGGCCCTGGCGGGCCTGCCCACCGAACACCAGGGGCTCACCCCGTCCTTGCTGGCCCGGGCCGCCAAGCGCGCCGGGCTGGCCAGCAGCGTGGTGCGGCGGGATCTGGCGGGGCTCAACCCGGCCCTGTTTCCAGCGATCCTGATCCTCCAGGGCCGCCAGGCCTGCGTGCTCAACGGCTGGACGGCGGAAGGCCGGGCCCGGGTGGTGTTCCCGGACCTGCCGGAGGCGGAGGTGGAACTGGAGTCCGCCGAGCTGGCGGGTCGCTACGCCGGCCGGGCGATCCTGGCCCGCCCCAGCTTCCGCTTCGACGCCCGCACCCCCCAGGTGGGGCAGGTGCGCCATCGCCACTGGTTCTGGGGGGTACTGGCGGAAAATCGCCCCCTTTACCGGGACGTGCTGGTGGCGGCTTTTCTCATCAACCTGTTCGCCATCGCCGTGCCCCTCTTCAGCATGAACGTGTACGACCGGGTGGTGCCCAACCAGGCCACCGATACCCTGTGGATGCTGGCGGCGGGGGTGGCCATCGTGCTGGTGGCGGATGTGGCGCTGCGCACCATGCGGGGCTATTTCCTGGATCTGGCCAGCAACCGGGTGGATGTGAAGCTATCGGCCTACATCATGGAGCGGGTGCTGGGCCTGCGGCTGGAGGGCCGGCCCGCCTCGGCGGGGGCCTTCGCCGCCAGCCTGCGCTCCTTCGAGACGGTGCGGGATTTCATCACCTCGGCCACCGTCACCGCCTTTGTGGATCTGCCCTTCGCCCTGCTGTTTCTGGCTGTGGTGGCCTGGATCGCCTGGCCCCTGGTGTTTCCCATCGCCTTCGGCATGGTGGCGGTGGTGGTCTACGCCCTGTCGGTGCAGGGCAAGATGCACGATCTGGCGGAAACCACCTACCGGGCCGCCGCCCAGCGCAACGCCACCCTGATCGAAAGCCTGGTGGGCCTGGAGGCAGTCAAGGCCCTGGGGGCGGAAGGGGTGATGCAGGCTCGCTGGGAGAAGAGCGCGGCCTTCCTGGCCCGGGTCAGCGCCCAGCTGCGCCTGTTGTCCTCCTCCACCCTTAACGGGGCCTTGGGCATCCAGCAGCTGGTGACGGTGCTGGTGGTGGTGATCGGGGTCTATCTCATCGGCGAGCGGATGCTCTCCATGGGGGGGCTGATCGCCTGTTCCATGCTGGCCGGCCGGGCTATGGCCCCCATCGGCCAGGTGGCCGGGCTGATGACCCAGTACCACAACGCCGCCACCGCCCTGGCCTCCCTGGACACCATCATGGCCCAGCCGGTGGAGCGGCCGGAGAACGCGGGTTTCGTGTCCCGCAGCGGTTTCCGGGGCGAGATCGAATTCAAGGACGTGAGCTTCCAGTACCCCGGCCAGGAAACCTTGGCCCTGCGGGGGGTGAGCTTCCGCCTCAAGGCCGGGGAGAAAGTAGGGGTGCTGGGCCGGGTGGGCTCGGGGAAGACCACCCTGGAAAAGCTGATCCTGGGTCTCTACCGGCCCACCTCCGGGGCGGTACTGATCGACGGGGTGGACCTGCGCCAGCTGGATCCGGCGGAACTGCGTCGTTCCATCGGCTACGTGCCCCAGGACGCCACCCTGTTCTACGGCACCCTCAAGGACAACCTCATCATCGCCGCCCCCCAGGCTGATGACGCGGCCATCCTGCGGGCGGCCCGCATCGGCGTCATCGATGAATTCGTAAACGCCCATCCCAAGGGCTTCGACCTTCTGGTGGGGGAGCGGGGTGAGTCCCTTTCCGGGGGCCAGCGCCAGGGGGTGGCCATCGCCCGGGCGGTGGTGGCGGACCCGCCGATCCTGCTGCTGGACGAGCCCACCGGCTCCATGGACCATTCCAGCGAGGAGGAGGTCAAGCAGCGCCTGGGGGAGGCCTCCGCCGGCAAGACCATGGTGGTGATCACCCATCGCACCTCCCTGCTTGAACTGGTGGACCGGATCATCGTCATCGACGGGGGCAAGATCGTGGCCGACGGGCCCAAGGCCCAGGTGGTGGAGGCCCTGCGCCAGGGCCGGATCGGGAGAGCAGCATGATGCCCGGGAACAAGCTGCCCGCCGGTGCCCAGGGGGTGATGCGCCTGTCCAGCAAGCTCTCCGCCCGCCTGCGGCCCACTCTGGACCGGGCCTTTGCCCGCTGGATCCCCCCCCGTCCGGACGACGCCCTGGACTGGGCGGTGGATGCGGACTGGGCCCGGCTCCAGCAGGAACCCCTGCGGGCCCGGGCGCTCCTGCGCTGGGCGGCCCTCACGGTGGGGGTGCTGGTGTTATGGGCGGCCATCGCCAAGGTGGACGAGGTCACCAAGGGGGAGGGCAAGGTGATTCCCTCTTCCCAGCTTCAGGTGGTTCAGACCGTGGATGGCGGGGTGGTGGAGGAAATCCTGGTCAAGGAAGGTCAGGCGGTGGAGGCCGGCCAGCTCTTGCTGCGCATCGATCCCACCCGCTTCGTCTCCAACCTGCGGGAAAACCGTTCCCAGTACCTGGCCCTGACCGCCCGGGCGGCCCGCCTCCAGGCCCTGAGCCAGAGCCAGCCCTTCGTGCCGCCGGCCGATGTGCTGAAGGAGGCCCCGGAGCTGGTGGAGCGGGAGCGCGTCCTGTTCGAATCCAGCCGGGCCGAGCTAGAGGCCCAGCTCTCCATCGCCCGCCAGCAGAACAGCCAGCGCCTGCAGGAACTCAACGAGGTCCAGGCCAGGCGGGAGCAGGCCGCCCGGGGCTTCGAGCTGGTTTCCCAGGAGCTGGCGGTGACCAAACCCCTGGTTAAATCCGGCGCCGTTTCGGATGTGGACATTCTCCGTCTGGAGCGGGACGTGGCGCGGCTGCGGGGGGAACGGGACCAGGCCAGCGCCCAGATCGCCCGGGTGCAGGCGGCCATTGCCGAATCCAATGGCAAGATCCAGGAGGTGGAGTTGAACTTCCGCAACCAGCTGCGCAACGAGCTTTCCGAAACCATGGCCAAGCTGGGCAGCGTGAGCGAGGGCAGCGCCGCCTTGGCGGATCGGGTGGCCAAGGCCGAGGTGAAGTCTCCCATGCGGGGCACCGTCAAGCGCCTCCTGGTCAATACCGTGGGGGGCGTGGTCCAGCCCGGCAAGGAAGTGATGGAAGTGGTGCCCAGCGACGAGGCCCTCCTGCTGGAGGCCCGGGTCCGGCCCCGGGATATCGCCTTCCTGCGCCCCGGCCAGCCCGCCATGGTGAAGTTCACCGCCTACGACTTCTCCATCTACGGGGGCCTGGAGGCCACCGTGGATCACATCGCCGCCGACTCAGTGGTGGATGACGAGGGCAACGCCTTCTACACCGTGCGGGTGCGCACCCTCAAGTCTTCCCTGGGGGAAGGGCTGCCCATCATTCCCGGCATGGTGGCGGAGGTGGATGTGCTCACCGGCAAGAAAACCATCCTTTCCTATCTGCTCAAGCCCGTGCTGCGGGCCAAGGCCAACGCGTTGACCGAACGATGATCCCGCATATTTTTCTATCCCCCACGGGGCAGGCCATGGGCCGCTGGCTGACGGCTTTTCCCAACGCCCGGGTGGCGCAGGTTGCCGAGCTTGCAGCGAATGTCCATGCCGGCCTGGTGTGGTTATGTCAGGAAGGGCCCGGCCTGGCCGGTGCGCTGGCGGGGCTCCAGGCGGTGGCGCCGGGGGTGCCGGTAGTGGTCCTGTCCTGCCAGCCCGATCCGGCGGAGGCCGCTGCCGCCATCGCCGCTGGCGCCCGGGGCTATTGCCACGCCCTGGCCGCCGCTTCCCTGCTGGAGCAGGTGGCCATCGTGGTGAGCCACGGGGGCATGTGGATCGGCCCGGAACTGCTGTGCCGCATGGTGGCGGCCACCGGCCACGCCCTTTCCCCCCGGGTTGAGCCCGCCCCGGGTCTGGCCCAGCTCACCGAGCGGGAGCGGGCGGTGGCCGAGGCGGTGGCCCGGGGCGCCACCAACAAGGAGGCGGCCCGGGCCCTGGGCATCACCGAGCGCACCGTCAAGGCCCATCTGGGGGCCGTGTTCTCCAAGCTGGGGGTGCGGGACCGCCTCCAGCTGGTGCTGGAACTGGGGCGCCAGGTCCAGCAGCGGGAGCCGGAAACTGCGTGATGGGTTTGGCACCCTGTCCACCAGTCCAATAGAAAGCTTGCCGGCCCCCCGCTAGATTCTTCCCATCGGATCAACCGGGCCGGCGCGTGGTGCGGCGGCCCTTCAGCAAGTGGAGAACACCATGGCTGTCGGACAACCCATCGCCACCGTCGTCGCCGTTATCGGCAAGGCCTTCGCCCGCAACGCCCAGGGAGAAGTGCGCGCCCTCAAGGCCGGAGATGTGCTGCGGGAGGGTGATACCCTCCTCACCGGCCCCGATGGCCAGGTGGAACTGGCCTTTGCCGACGGCGGCCACCTGCCGGTGGAGCCCAACCAGACCGTGGGCATCACGGCTGAACTCTCCGAGGCCCTGCGGCCGGAGCGTAGCGAAGGCGAAGTGGCTTCGGGCACCATCGACCAGGTGGTGAAGGCCATCGAGCAAGGGGGTGACCTCAACCAGTTGCTGGAAGAGCCCGCTGCCGGTAACGGGGGTGGTGGCTCCGGCGAAGGCAACAACTTCGTGCGCCTGCTGCGGATCACCGAGGCGGTGGAAGGCCAGGGCTTCGTCTTTGATGTCCCCTCCGGATCGTCCCCCCAAGCCTTCTATGGTAGCGCGGCGGCAGCCGCGGGCACGGGTAGTGCGACCGAAACCGTTCCCCCAGAAGAACAACCGGTTAATCAGAATCCCGACGCACTGGACGATACGGCCACGGTGGATCAGGACAGTCGTTCAAATTTGATCGCCGTGCTCGGCAACGACACTGACCCGGACGGGGATGTCCTGACCGTAACCGGCGCCAGCGCCGCCAATGGCGCGGTGGTGGTCAATCCTGATGGCACCGTGGGATATACCCCGAATCCTGGCTTCTCGGGCACGGACACCGTCACCTACTCCATCAGCGACGGCCAGGGCGGTACCGATAGCGCACAGATCGCGGTTCAGGTCGTCCCGACCGAACCGCAGCCTCCCGTCGAGCCTCCCGTCGAGCCTCCCGTCGAGCCTCCCGTCGAGCCTCCCGTCGAGCCTCCCGTCGAGCCTCCCGTCGAGCCTCCCGTCGAGCCTCCCGTCGAGCCTCCCGTCGAGCCTCCCGTCGAGCC
>JAVEWG010000049.1:22846-23519 GCA_034004685.1 Rhodocyclaceae bacterium
TCGAGCCTCCCGTCGAGCCTCCCGTCGAGCCTCCCGTCGAGCCTCCCGTCGAGCCTCCCGTCGAGCCTCCCGTCGAGCCTCCCGTCGAGCCTCCCGTCGAGCCTCCCGTCGAGCCTCCCGTCGAGCCTCCCGTCGAGCCGGTCAATCAGAACCCGAACGCCATCGACGATACCTATGTCACCGACCAGAACACGGTCTTGTCCATCCCGGCCGGCGGCGTGCTCACCAACGACGCGGACCCGGACGGCGGCACGGTCACGGTGGCCAGCTACGGCCAGCCGGCCCACGGCACGGTCACCCTCAACGCCGACGGCAGCTTCAGCTACACCCCGACGGCCGGCTACGTGGGCGCCGACAGCTTCAGTTACCAGATCAGCGACGGCCAGGGCGGCTCGGATACGGCCACGGTGAATATCACCGTCAACGCCGTGGAACCCCCGCCGCCGGTGAACCAGAACCCGGACGCCGTCGATGACGCCTACAGCGTGGATCAGGACACGGCCCTGGTGATCAACGCCGGCACCGGCGTGCTGGGCAACGACAGCGACCCGGACGGTGGCACGGTCACGGTGGCCAGCTACGGCCAGCCGGCCCACGGCACGGTCACCCTCAACGCCGACGGCAGCTTCAGCTACACCCCGACGGCCGGCTACGTGGGCGCCGACAGCTTCAG
>JAVEWG010000049.1:23529-23667 GCA_034004685.1 Rhodocyclaceae bacterium
ACCCGGACGGTGGCACGGTCACGGTGGCCAGCTACGGCCAGCCGGCCCACGGCACGGTCACCCTCAACGCCGACGGCAGCTTCAGCTACACCCCGACGGCCGGCTACGTGGGCGCCGACAGCTTCAGTTACCAGATCA
>JAVEWG010000008.1:0-92490 GCA_034004685.1 Rhodocyclaceae bacterium
GCCCGCAGGGCGGCGATGGCCCCGGCGTCCAGGCCGGCTTCCCGCAGGATTTCATCGGTGTGCTGGGCGAAGGCCGGGCCGCTGCGCAGGGCCCCGATGGGTTGCTCGTCGAACTGGGCCGGGGATACCCCCACCAGATAGCGATTGGCCTCGTCGATGACCACCTCGGTGACAAAGCCGTTCTCCAGGGCCTGGGGATCCCGCGCCACTTCCATCGGGCTTTGCAGGGGCGCCCAGACCCCCTCCAGGGTCTTGAACCGGTTGCACCAGTCGGCGTAGTCCCGGGTGGCGAAGATGGCGTCCAGTTCCTCCACCAGGGCCCGGGCGTTGGTGTGGCGGGCCGCGGCGTCCTTGAAGCGGGGGTCGATCAGCAGATCCGGCCGCTCCAGGTGGTTTACAAAATCCGGCCACCATTTTTCCATGAGCAGGTTCAGGTTGATCCAGCGGCCGTCCCGGGTCTTGTAGTTGTTCACCAGGGGAAGCTGGCTGTCCTTGTGGGACCAGGCGGGGTAGGGGGGTAGCCCGGCGCTTTCCGCCACCAGGGACTGGGACATGAGATAGGCACCGAACAGGTAGAGGGCCCCGTCCACCACGGCGCCCTTGCCGGTGCGCTCCCGGCGGAACAGGGCGGCGGCGACGGCGCCGGCCAGGGCCATGCCGCCCCCCAGGTCACCGATGGAGCCCGGTTGCATGGGGGGTTCATCCACCATCTGGGATTGCTTGTAGCCGGCGCCGGCGCGGCACCAGGCGGAGGCGTAGTCGAAACCGCCGTCGTGGGCCATGGCGCCCCGCAGTCCGTAACCGGTGCCCCGGGCGTAGATGATCTTGGGGTTGCGCTTGAGCACATCGGCCGGTTCGATGCCCAGCTTGATGCGGGCGTCGGCCCGCAGGTTGGTCATGAACACGTCGGCCTGATCGATCAAACGATACAGCTGCTCCCGGCCTGCTTCCTGGGAGAGGTCCAGGGCGATTCCCCGCTTGCCCCGGTTGGCAGTCTCGAAGAATGGATTGATCCGGCCGCCGGCTCCGGGCACCTTCATGTAGCGGGAAGAGTCTCCGCCGGGGGCACGCTCGACCTTGATTACGTCGGCACCCCAATCCGCCAGGATCATCCCTGCGGCTGGCACGAAGGTGTGCTCCGCCACTTCCACGACCCGCACTCCGTTCATGACGTCATACATGGGTTGGTCTCCTCATCGTTGTTGGGTGAATAATCGTTGTTCCGGACTGGCGGTCAGCGCCGCCGCAGGAGTGCGTCCAGCAGGACCGGCACATCGGCCAGGGCCCGCAGGGCATCGTTAAGGTGGGTACAGCCAGCTGTGCGGCGCAACTCTTTGAGCACCACGCTGCGCAGCTCCCTTAGGGGTGTGCCCACCAAGCGGGCAATATTGGCTGCAGCAGCAGTACACTCAGGGTAGGGGAGAACCCGGGGCACGGCGGCCGCATGGGTCAGTCTAAGGGAATCAGGGTCTGCGCGTGCATAGAGTGAATATTCATGGACGGCCACCCGGTAGGAATCGGGGTCCGTGGCGCTGTCCTGAAATGCCGAGTCGATGTGGATTTCCCCCCCGTCCAGATAGACATCGATCCAGCGGGCTCGGCGCATGGAGGGCTCCCTATACTGGATCAGGGTGTGCCAGGAATATGGGTCGTCCGGATTGGGCAAAGGGCTCACCGGGGCATTGCTTTGGATTGCGAATCCTCTGTCGTTCAGGGCCCGGGAGCCTGGT
The DNA here is from genome assembly GCA_034004685.1 of Rhodocyclaceae bacterium. Classification (GTDB taxonomy): domain Bacteria; phylum Pseudomonadota; class Gammaproteobacteria; order Burkholderiales; family Rhodocyclaceae; genus JAEUNX01. The sequence continues at coordinate 1,731 of JAVEWG010000008.1, forward strand.
CGAAATCCGATGCAGACCCCTTCCATCGACCGGTGCCTGGAGGCCTGGGCCTCTTCCCTTTCCTGGGGGTCCGGGTCCACAAGGCTCATCCAGTCGCTGGACCAGCGGGACCAGGCCCAGGACGATATCAAGCTGGTACCGGGTAGATCGTCCAGAAGCAAGTAGAGGGGGGTGCCGGCATCCCTCTCGGCAGGTAGTGCGGTATTGAGGACTGACCGGAAGTGTCCACCCCCTGGTGTCTCCACCAGGGCTTGGACTTCTGGACGGGGGGGATGTGTTTGGATGGCAAGTACCCTTCGGTCCGGGCTCACCTCGGCCGTGAATTCGTCCAGGGCCAATTCTTCGATCTGATCTGCAGCGGTGGTGGGGGTGTAGATGTCCCGAGCCCGTCCGCTGAACGCCATGGGCTTGCCATAACCGTCAGGCCAGATGACGTCGATGGAGGATGTCCGACGCACAGAGCCTGCCTGCCGAAAGGGTGTGGGACCGGCGGACTGCCGGGGCGCCGGGGGTAGGTCTTCGTAGCAGGCGGTCGCGTTCATGGATTCGGGGGTACGGGGTCGTATGGGTGCAGTAAGGCGAGAGATATCCTCCATCTGCTGTGGGTTGGGTGCACGGGAGAAATTTTTGCTGTCCCGTCGTGGCTACCCCTCAGACTCATTCAAACACTTTGGGGAGTGTCGCCCGGTGGAAGCCGTTGAAAGGCTGCGAGCAGCGGTGGTCGGGGATGGGGTGGTTGGTGTTCCTGGATGCGGCAGCGTCGACACGATAGCAGGCGCCGGACACGAAGGAGGCTGCCTCGGAGAGGAGGAACACCACCACGGCGGAGATTTCTGACTCGGTGGCAAAGCGCTTGGCCGGGATGGAGAGCCGCGCCCGCTCCAGCACCCCTTTGACCACCGCCGGATCGTTGAAGTCCAGGCCGCTGGAAGCCACCAGCCCCGGCGCTACCGCGTTGACCCGCACGCCGTACTGGGCCCACTCGATGGCCGCGGTTTCGGTGAAGTTCACCATGGCGGCCCGGGCCGCGCCGGAATGGCCCAATCCCGGCCAGCCGCCCCACATATCGGCGGCCATGTTCACGATGGCGCCGCCATGTTCCTTCATGGATTGGATGAATACTTCCCGGGCCATAAGGAAGCCGCCGGTCAGATCGGTGGAGATCACCGATTCCCAGCCCTTTTTCGAGAGCTTTTCCAGGGATGACGGAAAGTGGCCGCCGGCGTTGTTGAACAGGCCGTGGATGGGGCCGTGGTCCGCCACGAAACGGCCCACGGTTTCCCGTACCCCGTCTTCGTCCCGGATGTCCAGGGCGGCGAAGGTGGCCTGGCCGCCATCTTCGGCGATCTCGGCGGCCACCTTTTCCAGTTTCGGAATCTGGCGGCCCACCATCAGGATCTTGGCTCCCAGGGCGGCCAGCTCGTGGGCGGTGCACCGGCCAATGCCGGAGCCGGCACCGGTGACGAGGATGGTGCGGCCCTGATAAAGGCCGGGGCGGAAAACGGATTGGTAAGCCATGGAATAACTCCGGTTGAAACGCTGGAAGAACAGCCCAGGCCCGGGCCGGCGGCACTGGCCGGGCCTTTACAGACGACCCTTGATCTGGAGGGCTTCCGGCACCCAGGTGGGGGAACGCCGCTCCTTGAAGGCCTTGAAGCCCTCGGCCGCCTCGGGGCCGAAGCAACTGGTGTTCATTTCTATTTTGCGGGGCTGGCCGTAGAAATCGTCCATCACCCGCTTGACCTCCCGGCGGGCCTCCGGGGCGCAGCGGATGCAGGCATGGAGTGCCCCCAGGGCCTGCTCCATGAGTGCATCGTGGGGCACCACCCGGGCCACCACGCCCCATTCGGCGGCTTCCCCCGCGCTGAGGGTGCGGCCGGTGAAGAGCATGTCCCTGGCCCGGGCCGGGCCGATCTGGCGGGGCAGGATCTGGGCGTAATAGGTGTCGGCGATGCCCCGGAACAGCTCCGGGCAACGGAAACTGGCCCGGTCGCTGGCGATGGACAGGTCGGCCACCATGGAAATCATCATTCCGCCCCCCTGGGCCAGGCCATTGATGGCGCATACCACCGGCTTGGCCGATTCCCGGATGGCGTTGGCGGGGAAGATGTCCATGGCGAAGAGGGAAAAATCGGTCCACCAGTCCCCGCTGTCATGTCCCAGGTCGCCGCCAGGGGCAAACACATCCCCCACCCCGGTGAGGAGCAGCCCCCCCAGGGAGGGGTCCTGATTGACGCGCTCGACGGCATAGCGGATGCCGAAATACATGGCGCCGGTAAAGGCGTTGCGGGCTTCGGGCCGGTCGATGGTGACGATGGCGATGCCGTCCCGGCGCTCGAAGCGCAGATAGGGTGTGCCCAGCCAGTCCTCCTCGGGGGGGCGCGGAGTCGGGGATGCGCTCATGGATGTCTCCTCCTTGGAGTTGTTTGGATCGGATGCGTGTCACGACCTCTGGAGTGGTGAGCGTAGTGACGGGGACGGGGGGCGACAAGGAATATCGCTTGCGCCCTGCAGTCCAACTATCGCTAACCGGACATTTTCTTCATTCGTTAAACGCCCGGCAGGCCAGGGCAGTTGGCAGGATGCGGCGCCTTTCTGCCTGGATGAAGGCTGGGACTATCGCCATGTGGACAGGACGTCCTGGCGGTATTGGCGGGGACTGCGCCCGGTGGCCTTGCGGAAGGCTGCGGCAAAGGCGGCCGGCGTGCGGAAGCCGCACTGGTAGGCGATGGCCTTGATCAGGGCCTCCGGTCGGGCCAGCAGGGCCTTGGCCTGGCGCAGGCGTGCGTCGGCGATGAAGGCGCCCAGGGTCGTGCCGGTGGAGTTCTTGAAGAGCCGCGCCAGATGGCGCGGGCTCACGGCACAGGCGCGGGCCAGGTCAGTCATGGCCGGCGCCGGGCCGCTGGCGTTTTCCACCTGGTCCCGGATCAGTCGCAGTTGCCAGGTTGCCAGGCGGGCGCCAGGCTTGGGCTGAGGGGCTGCCACGCCGCGGAAGTCCCGGGCCAGCTCGACGATCATCCCCATGACCAGGGATTCGGCCAGGGTCTCGCTGGCGAAGCCTGGCTCTAAGGCCTCCCTGGCCAGCACCAGGAGGCCCTCCCGTACCCGGGGGAGGCGGATGTCCAGGCACAGGGCCAGCTGGGCTTCGTTCCATTCCCAATCCCTGAATTGATCGAACCTGGCGCCGTCGAACAGGCAGGTCACCTTGCGGTATGCCATTTTGTCGATCTTGAAACGCACTGTCTGGTTGGCTGGGATCAAGTTGCAAGGGCCGGATGGCGCGAAAGGGGTAAGACTGCCATGGTGCTCCCAGGCAGTGAGGTAGCTTGGATAGTGGCTGCCGCTCAAGTCCTGGCTCAGGGAGCACACCCGGGAGCGGAAGACGGTTTCCATGGGCTGCTCGGCGCTCAGGCGGCGTACGTTCACCTCCAGCCAGGGGGTGGTGAGCTGCCCCTCGATGAACATGGTGGGGCCGGGTACCGTTTCGCAAGGGACGAACTCACCCTCCCCGTTGCGGTAAAGAAAGGCTTCCCGGCCTGTCGTGTCCTCGCGGGTGAGCTTCCCAGCCCAGGCCTCTTCTTCATCCAGAGTGGCGAGTGGAGGGGCGAGATGGGCGGAGGCCGGCGGTTCAGCGGTAGCGGCCCGGTGGAGGGGGCCAGGGAGGTCCGCGCTACGCCCGCCCCCCCGAAGTGTGGGCTTGTCCAAGGAGTTCTCCTGGGCAGGAGCCTGTCGGGCTCGGGACTGATCGACTGCGCCGGAGGGAAAACAGCCCATATTCGCCCGATTTTTCCTTACATGGCGCCACGATGCGCCTCAAAACCGGTCAAATCTGTCCGCCCTCTCCCTGCTGCTCGCTACGATCACCTAAGTCCGACAGGTGCCTGGGGTTGGTGATGAGTGGGAAGATGGGCACGCTAACCCGGATCGGCTGGGTGAGCAATCCATCCTGCCTGGGTGTGCCAGGACGATTTTTCTTGAAAATCATAATATTCTTATATATCGTGCCGGGCTTATCTTCCACCCCAATCCCAAACCATGCCGGAACCGATCACCCTCGCCGCGCTGTTGGGAAGCCTGGTGGGCTTGGTACTGGGCCTCACCGGAGCGGGAGGCGGCATCCTGGCGGTGCCCGCCCTGATGCTGGGTCTGGGCATGAATCTCACGGATGCCACCCCCATCTCCCTGGTGGCCATCGGCGGGGCAGCCAGCCTTGGCGCCCTGGATGGCCTGGCCAATGGCCAGGTGCGTTACCGGGCAGCCCTGTTCATGGCGGCCCTGGGCATGGCCAGCGCGCCGCTGGGGGTATGGCTGGCCCATCGCCTGCCCCAGTCCCTGCTGGTGACGATCTTCTGCGGGGTCATGGCGGTGATCGCCCTGCGCATGCTGCGCCCCCTGTCCAGGGGCCGAGTGGGGGAGGCAGCGGGTCATCCAGGGGCCAGGAACTGCGCCCTGAATCCTGCCACCGGCTGTTTCCGATGGAACATCCCCTGTGCGGTCACCCTGGCCTGCATGGGGGCCGCGGCGGGGCTGTTCACCGGCTTGCTGGGGGTGGGGGGCGGATTCTTGATCGTGCCGGCGCTTCGCCAGTTCTCCGATCTGACCATGGCTGCCGCAGCGGCCACTTCCCTGGCGGTCATCGCCCTGGTGTCCACCTCCACCGTGATTGGCAGCCTGCTCCATGGCGGCCGCATTGGCCCGACCGGTTGGGCCTTCATCGCAGCCACCGGCGCCGGCCTGCTCCTGGCCCGCCATTTTGCCCGGCACATCCCGGACCGCTTGCTGCAACGGGGCTTTGGCTGGATCGTGGTGCTGGTGGCCATGGTATGGCTGGGGCAGTCCTTGGGCTGATGATCTTGCTCTTGGGAGGGGGGATTCGGTCGAATTCAAGGGGGCGTAGGCCCACAAGCCCGGTCGGGACTGGTCGGGAGCAGGGCGTTCAAATCCGCTGCTGAAGCTCCCGGAGCCCGCCGCCTCCCGACCATGAGGAGCGGTATGCATTCGGAGTGAGTTCCGTAGCAAGGCCAATGGGTCCTCGAGTTGTTTCGAGCATTGGCCTGCCACCAAGCGAGAGGGCCCCCTCCATGCGCTGCCCATTGCTGGTGGAGCCCTTTCATCTGGCGGCGGGTCAGTCACTTGACTTGTCAAGCAGATTCCGCCTCCGGCTTGCAGGAGCAGGGGGCAGCAGATTCTCTTTGAGGCACCTGAGCCAGCAGGTCAAAGCTGCCTGGCTGATTGGGCCGGATTGATTTTTTGGCATTGCCGCAAGTGCAGCCGCCAGAATTTTGGGGCGGAGTTGGGTTTGGCTGACCGTTCCATTTATCCCATTGGTTTCAGCCGCAGCCGGGCGTAGATTTCTTCTGGCGCAAGCTTGCCCACCTTCTGGACCGTGCCGTCATGCAAGCCCTCGGCTGGAACGGGCAACCCCGCTAGTCTGTAGTGAATGCTCCAGTTGGATTCATACAAAACCGTATGCTGGCCCGTCCAGGCTGTCTTGAGCTGATTGATCTTGACCAGGTCAAACATCACCCGGTCGCAAATGGGGGTCCAGGAAGGCGGGATCATGCCCCACTGGATCCACATAAAGGCGGCCGATCTGGCAAAGGAGATGCAGCTGGTATCCACATGGTTGCGCGCCAGATCCTCCTGGTCCTCGAGGCGCAAATGTTCATTGCCGGGCAGGAAAACATGGCGATAGGCAAATACGGCGTCCAGCGTTTCGCCCTGCTTGAGGGCTTCTTGATAGACACTGACCAGGCTTGCCACGTGCTCGGGTTGGTACAGGTTGTCGGCATCCAGAAAGCAAACGATGTCGGCGCCTTCGTTCAAGGCGCATAGGCCACCGACGCTGCGAGGCGTGCAACCGTAGTCCCCGTGGGCGGAGGGCAAGTTGATGGGGGTCAGCTTGTCAACGCCTGCCGTGAGGTCTGGCCTGGGAAAACCATCGGCCACCATGTAATGCCGGACATCCGGATGGGTTTGCGCAGCAACGCTGTCGATACATCTGCGCAGAGTGGCGTCCGATTCCTTGTAGTACGGGGTGACAACGGCGACTTTCATTGAACAATCGATCCTGCTGCGGGCTCGACGGGGCCGCTTCCCGTGACCGGGTGTGCTAACAATCCTCTTTCCTGGAGTATCTGGAAATCACGAATCAACCGTGCAAGTCCGTCCCGGATGGACACTTGAGCTTGCCACCCAAGTACTTGAGCCGCACGGGTAGTGTCGCCATAAAAATTATGGACATCGTAGGAACGGGGTGGAGCCTCGTGAATCGTTGATCGGCTTTCGGCCAGATCGACCGACATTCTTGCCAGCTGCCCGAGGGTCGTGGCCTGGCCGGTGACAAAATGCAGCGGCGGGAGCTCGAGCCCTTGCTCAAGCCGACCAATCACTGCGAGGAGGCCCTGCACCGTGTCGTCGAGATGGGTGAAGTCAAAGGTGTGGGCGCTGCCGTCCACCCGCAACGGGTGGCCCTCGGCCGCCTGGCGGGCAAAAGCGGGAACGACGCGATCTCCATGATCCCCGCTCCAGCCATAGACGTTGGAGAAGCGCACGATCGTGGTCAGCAGCGGTGACGCGCAGACTAGATCCTCGGCGGCCACCTTGGATCGACCGTAAATATTGACTGGCACGCGAGGGGTGTCTTCGGTGGCGGGGAGGCTGGGGGGCTGGCCGTACACCTCGCGGCTGCTTGCGTAAACCACCCAGGGACGCCGGCTTTGGGCGAGGGCGGTATCCAGGATGTTGCGAGTTCCATCCACATTGGTTGCCCAGCAAACGGCGGGGGCGCGCTCGCCGTCGATCACGCGGGATACGGCGCCCAGGTGCACCACGCCAACGCATCCGGCGAGGGCTCGTTCGACGTCGGACCTGTTGCGGATGTCCCCGTGGCTTTCACCGAGGGCGCGAGGATCAAGGCCTTGAACCCCATAGCCTGCTTGATTGAGGGCGGCGGCGAGGGCGGTGCCAATGAGTCCCCGTGATCCCGTGATCAGGATTCGGGGCGTGTGCCCGGTTGTGCTTTTCATAGGGAAAGGAAGGAAAGGCGCTTGGGGACTATCGCATGGATGAACACCAGCTTGCGACAGTGGGTTTGGGCCATCGAACAGGATCACCGATCAGGCATGGCAACCCTGCCTCGACGCTGTTTTGGTCAGTCTCGCCGGGTGGCTTCCACGCATTCCTTCACCAGTGCCGGGCCCCGGAAGATGAGTCCGCTGTAGACCTGCACCAGGCTGGCGCCGGCCTCCAGCTTGGCGCGGGCCTGACGGCCATCGAGCACGCCGCCGGCGCCGATGATGGGCAGTTCCCCCTGGAGGGCGGTGGCCAATTGGCGGATGACGTGGTTGGAGGCTTCGAACACCGGGGCGCCGGAAAGACCGCCCTGTTGTTCGCCGTAGCGCACGCCCTGGACCTTGTCCCGGGCCAGGGTGGTGTTGGTGGCGATCACTCCGTCGATGCGGTGGCGGCGCAGGGCGTCGGCGATGTTGCTGATCTGGGCCGGCTCTAGATCGGGGGCGATCTTGAGGGTGAGGGGCACGTAGCGGCCGTGTTGGTCCGCCAGCCGGGTCTGGGCGGCCTTGAGGCCCCCCAGGAGGGCGTCCAGTTCTGATTCTCCCTGGAGTTGGCGCAGATTCTTGGTGTTGGGGGAGGAGATATTGACCGTCACGTAGCTGGCCAGGGGATAGACCTTGTCCAGGCAGGCCAGGTAGTCGTCGGCGGCGTTTTCGATGGGGGTATCGAAATTCTTGCCGATGTTGATGCCCAGGATGCCCTTGTAGCGGGCCTGGCGGACGTTTTCAAGAAGGGCGTCCACCCCGTGGTTGTTGAAGCCCATCCGGTTGATGATGCCCTTCACTTCCGGCAGGCGGAACAGCCGGGGACGGGGGTTGCCGGGCTGGGGGCGGGGGGTGATGGTGCCGATTTCCAGGAAGCCGAAACCCATTCTGGCCAGGCCGTCAATGGCCTCCCCGTTCTTATCCAGGCCGGCGGCCAGGCCGATCCGGTTGGGAAAGGCGAGCCCCATGACTTCCACCGGCTTGGCGGCCAGGGGCTTGCCGGCGGGGAGCAGCCTGCCGCTCATGTTGAGGGCGGCGAGGGTGAATTCGTGGGCGGTCTCGGGATCGAGGGTGAAGAGCAGGGGGCGGAGGAGTTCGTAGATCATCCGCGCATTTTACCCGAGCCGGCGGAATGGGGATTCGGCGCTTGCTTTCAAGGCGGTGAGTCGGGCAGGACTTGCCACTGGCCGTCGATCCGTCCTTCCAGGGGCCGGAAGCGGGCCTTGTAGGCCATCTTGCGGCTCTCTTCGATCCAGTAGCCCAGGTAGAGGTAAGGCAGTGCCATGCGCTTGCAGGCTTCCACCTGCCACAGGATGCCGTAGGTACCCAGGCTGCCGGCGTCAGGGGTGGGTTCGTAGAAGGTGTAGACGCTGGAGAGGCCGTCGGCCAGACGGTCGATGACGCTCACCATGACCAGCTCGTCCCCGTCCCGGAACTCCACCAGCCGGCTATCCACGTGGCTTTGCAGGAGGAACTGGGCGTATTGCTCCCGGTTGTCCTGGTCCATGCCGCCGCCGGCATGGCGGGTGACCTGGTAGCGCTGGTAAAGCTGGTAGTGTTCCTCGAAGAACACCAGGGGCAGCTCGGTCACCGTGAGGTGGGCGTGCTGGCGCCAGGCCCGGCGCTGGCTGCGCTTGGGCTGGAATTCATGGCAGGGGATGCGGACCGGCACGCAGGCGTGGCAGGCGTCGCAATGGGGGCGGTAGGTGAAGACGCCGCTGCGGCGAAAGCCGTTCTTGACCAACTCGGAATAGATCGGGGTGTCGATCATGTGGCCGGGGGTTGCCACCTGGGAGCGGGCCTGGCGCTCCGGCAGGTAGGAGCAGGCGTAGGCCGCCGTGGCGTAATACTGGATCAGGGCGTAGGGGTAGTCCTTCTGCATGGCGTGTTCCCGATCAACTCCAGTCCAATGTTCCCATGGCCCTGGCTGGCCAGGGGGCCGGCGGCGGCCCTCCGAGGGTCCATTCCGCCAGGCCGGCGGCAAAGTCGGCCCGGGGGATTTCCCGCCCGCCCAAGGCGGCCAGGTGAGGGGTGGTCATCTGGCAATCGATTACGGCAAATCCGGTTAAATCTAAATAGCGGGCCAGATGGGCCAATGCCACCTTGGAGGCGTCGGAGCGGCGGCTGAACATGGATTCGCCAAAGAAGGCCCGGCCCAGGGCCAGGCCGTAGAGCCCGCCCACCAGTTGGCCGTCATGATAGCTTTCGACGCTGTGGGCGTAGCCCAGTTCATGCATGCGCAGGTAGGCCGCCTGCATGGCCGGGCTGATCCAGGTGCCGCCACCGGGCTCCCGGGGCTTGGCGCAGGCTTCGATCACCTGGCGGAAGGCGGTGTCGCAGCGGACCTCGAAGCGGCCCTGGCGCAGTACCTTGCCCAGAGAGCGGGTGATGCGGATGTGCGCCGGCCCCAGGACCATGCGGGGGTCCGGGCTCCACCACAGAATGGGCTCACCCGGGTTGAACCAGGGAAAGATGCCCCGCCGGTAAGCGGCAAGGATCCATTCGGGCGTCAGAGCGCCACCGGCGGCCAGCAGGCCGTTGGGTTCCCTCAGGGCGCAGGCAACGGGGGGAAAGTCCTCAGGGCTCTGGAGCCAGGCAATCATCCGCGCAGGAAAAGGGGTTGGTTGCCGAGCTGCACCAGGGCGGAGGGGGAGGTCTCGTGGAAGGTCACCACGTGGTCCACGTCCAGGCGGATGCCGATCCGTTCGCCGATGGCGTGATTGTGGTGGCTGGGCACCAGGGAGAGCACCCGGGTGCCGCTGGCCAGGCGCAGGGTGTAGAGGATCTCGGCGCCGCGAAAGGCCTTGTGGATAACCTCGGCCCTGAGGGGGCTGGTGTCGTCGTGGATCACGTCGTCCGGCCGCAGCAGCACATCCACCCGACAGGTTTTGTCACAGGCGCCGCAACCCACGCCGCATTCCACCGGCACGGCGCTGTTGAGGGTGCCCAGTTCCACCTGGACCTGGCGCTGGTTGAGCACCATGCCCTCCACGAACACCCCCTGGCCGATGAAGTCCGCCACGAAGCGGTTGGCCGGCCGGTGGTAGAGGTTGTAGGGGCTGTCCCATTGCTGGATGACCCCCTGGTGCATGATTCCTACTTCATCGGCCACGGCGAAGGCTTCGTTCTGGTCGTGGGTGACCAGGATGGCGGTGGTGTTGGAGGACTTGATGATCTCCCTCACTTCATGGGATAGGCGCTCCCGCAATTCCACGTCCAGGTTGGAGAAGGGTTCGTCCAGCAGCAGCAGGCTGGGGCGGGGGGCCAGGGCCCGGGCCAGGGCGACGCGCTGTTGCTGGCCGCCGGACAGTTCGTGGGGGTAGCGATCGCCGTGGTGGGCCAGTCCGATGGTCTCCAGCAGTTCCCGGACACGATTTTCCCGCTCGGCCGGGGGGATGCGGCCCAGGCCGAAACCGATGTTGTCCGTCACCGTGAGGTGGGGGAACAGGGCGTAGTCCTGGAACACCATGCCGATCCGTCGGCGTTCCGGCGGCAGGCAGGTGCCGGAGGAGCTCACCAATTGCCCGTCGATGTGGATTTCACCGCCGATGGCCGACTCGAAGCCGGCAATGCAGCGCAGGACGGTAGTCTTGCCGCAGCCCGAGGGGCCCAGCAGGCAGCCGATCTGGCCCTTTTCCAGGCGCAGGTCGAGGCCACGGACCACAATGTGCTGACCGTAAGCGAGGGTGAGGTTGCGGACTTCCAGTTGGGCCATGGCGGATTGGGGGCTGGGTAGATACGATCCATTATAATTCGCGGCTTCCGGAGTAGGTTCAGGGCCTGCCGGCAAACAATTCAACAAGACAGGCAGACGGAATTGGACATGAACTGGTCTGGATGGAGCAGGATGCTCCGGGGCAAGCCCACCTTACTGGGCGGTGGCGCCCTGGTGGTCGCCCTGTTGGCGGCAGTCCCGGTGATTTCGGTGTTCCTGGCGGTGTTCGTATCAGGCACCGGGGATACCTGGCGACACTTGGCGGGCACCGTGCTGCCCGACTACATCACCAATACCCTGGTTCTTTGCCTGGGAGTGGGCCTGGGGGTCGGCAGCATCGGGGTTACCACCGCCTGGCTGACCGCCATGCATGATTTCCCCGGCCGGCGCTTCTTCGAATGGGCGCTGGTGCTGCCCATGGCCATGCCGGCCTACGTGATGGCCTATGTCTATACGGACTTCCTCCAGTTCGTGGGGCCGGTACAGGGCGCCCTGCGGGGCTGGTTTGGCTGGCGGGCCGGGGACTACTGGTTTCCGGACGTGCGTACCGTGGGCGGGGCGGTGGCCATGTTCATGTTCGTGCTCTACCCCTATGTGTACATGCTGGCCCGCACCGCCTTCCTGGAGCGGGCCTCGGGCATTCTGGAAGCCGGGCGCTCCCTGGGCCTCACGCCCTGGTCGGCCTTCTTCCGCTTGTCCTTGCCCCTGGCCCGGCCGGCCCTGGTGGCGGGGATGGCTCTGGCCCTGATGGAGACCCTGGCGGACTACGGCACGGTGTCCTACTTCGCGGTGCAGACCTTCACCACCGGTATTTACCGGGCCTGGTTTTCCCTGGGCGACAGGCTGGCGGCGGCCCAGTTGTCGGCGGCCTTGCTGAGCTTCGTGGTGGTGGTCTTGCTGCTGGAGCACTACTCCCGGGGGCGGGCGCGCTTTCACAACACCTCCCGCCAGCATCGGCCCCACCCGGGGCGGCGCCTGTCGCCCCTGGCCGGGGTCGTGGCGGCGGTGGCTTGCTTCATGCCTTTCCTGCTGGGTTTCCTACTGCCGGCCGGCTTATTGCTGAAAATGGCGGTGATGGAGGGGGATGCCCAGTTCGGCGAGCGTTTCCTTCACCTGGCCCGCAACAGTTTTGTGCTGGCCAGCGCCTCGGCCCTGCTGGCGGTGGTGCTGGCGGTAGTGCTGGCCTATGCCGCGCGCCTGGCCCGGACCGGGCTGGCCGGCTGGTTCAACCGTCTGGTGGGCCTGGGTTATGCCGTGCCAGGCTCGGTGATCGCGGTGGGGGTGCTGATTCCGGTCGCCCGGCTGGACAACTGGCTGGCGACCATCCTTGGCCAGCTCTTCGGCGCCAATCCAGGCTTGCTCCTCACCGGTGGGGTGGCAGCCCTGGTGTATGCCTATCTCACCCGGTTCCTGTCGGTGGCGCTCCAGACGGTGGACACCGGCCTGGCCAAAGTAACCGCCAGCATGGATGATGCTGCCCGCAGCCTGGGGCTGGGGCGCTGGGGCGCCCTGCGCCGGGTGCACGTGCCGATCCTGCGGGGCAGCCTGCTCACTGCCGCCCTGCTGGTGTTCGTGGATGTGATGAAAGAACTGCCCGCTACCTTGGTGATGCGGCCCTTCAACTTCGATACCCTGGCTACCCAGGCCTACAACCTGGCCTCCGATGAACGCCTGGCGGAGGCCTCCTCGGCGGCCCTCACCATCGTGGTGGTGGGCCTCCTGCCAGTGATCATCCTGTCCCGCCAGATCGCCCGCCAGCGGCGCTCAAGCTAGTTCCAAAATACACAAGGCCCGCATTAAGCGGGCCTTGTGCGGTGGGGTCGGGGATGCTCAGCGGAAGCCGGCCCGGTCAAATACTTTTTGAGCCTGGACTACCGTATCGGCCAGCTTGCCCACCGGCAGGGCGTCCGCCTTGAAGGCGCCCAGGGCGTCCAGGGCCGGGTTCTTGACCTTGACGCTGGCCACCACCGGCCATTCGTTGTTGCCATCGGCAAAGTACACCTGGGCCTCCTGGGAGGCCAGGTATTCCAGGAACTTCACCGCCGCCTCCTTGTGGGGCGCGTACTTCAGCACGCCGCCGCCGGAGATGTTGATGTGGGTGCCGTAGGACTTCTGATCGGGCCAGGCCACCCCGACTTTTTCCATCATCTGCCGCTCATCAGGCTTGGTGGAATTCATCATGCGGGCCACGTAGTAGGTGTTGGCTAGGGCCACCCCGCATTCGCCGGCAGCCACTGCCTTGATCTGGTCCGTGTCACCGCCTTTGGGGGCTCGGGCGAAGTTTGCCACCAGGCCCTTGGCCCATTCCTCGGTCTTGGCTTCTCCCAGATGCTGGATCAGGGCGGCCCCCAGGGAGAGGTTGTAGGGGTGGCTGCCGGAGCGGGTGCAAACCTTGCCCTTGAGCGCCGGGGCGGCCAGATCCTCGTAGTTCTGGACCAGATCCTTGGAGACATCCACCTTGTTGTAGACGATCACCCGGGCCCGGGTGGAGAAGGCAAACCACTTGTCGGTGCGCAGGTGGGCGGGGATGGCTTCCTTCAATAGCCTGGAATCCGTGACGGCAAAAACGCCCAGCTCGTCGGCCTTGGCCAGGCGGGAGGCATCCACGGTGATGAAGACGTCGGCGGGACTGTTGGCGCCTTCGTTCTTGATGCGCTCCAGGAGCTCGTCTTCCTTGCCTTCGATACGGTTGATCCTGATGCCGGTTTGCTTGGTGAAGTTGGTGTAGAGGGATTCGTCCGTCTGGTAATGGCGGGCGGTGTACAGGTTGAGTTCGGTATCGGCCCCCTGGGCTGCAGGCAGCACGGCCAGGCCGGCGATGAGGGTGGCGAGCAGTTTGAATTTCATGATCAGCCTTGTCGAAACAGGTGAAGGGAAGAGCAAAGAGACCATGGAATCGTATCGAGATTGGCATGCGAATGCAAACGATTCGCAATACATGACTGATGGCCTGGTCAGGAGGGCTGCAGATCAAAAAAAAACGGCCCTCAGGGCCGTTTCACACTATTTGACCGGGGCGATCAGCCCAGGATTTTCGGGTGCGACGCGGCGGGCACCATTGAAGCGCTTGGTCCAGTAGTTTTGGGACATGTCTTCCACCCGCACCTTGCCGCCGGAAGAAGGCGCATGGATGAACTGGTTGTCCCCAATGTAGATGCCAACATGGGAGAAGGTGCGGCGCATGGTGTTGAAGAACACCAGATCGCCGGGCTTCAGTTCATCCTTGTTGATCCGGTCTCCCATCTTGGCCATCTGGGCCGCGGTACGGGGCATGTCAAGACCGAGGGCACCCCGGAACACTTGCTGGACCAGGCCACTGCAATCCAGGCCAGTCTCCGGGGAACTGCCCCCCCGCCGGTAGGGAATGCCCAGATAGCCCAGACCTTCGAAGACCAGTTCCTGGGCGGCGCTGGTGTATCTTTCGAAAGTGGATTTGCTGTCGCCAGAGCGTGTGGAGGCGGGGGTCTCGTCCGCCAAGGCCGGTGCGGAAAGGGCGCAGGCCATGAGGACGGCGAGTAGGGGTTGGGCAAGGCGCATTCGCGGGACTATAACCCGGGCGCCGAATCAGGGTAAACCCGTTTCGGATTTTTCGGAGAGTGGAATGGCGGCATTCCTGGTGTTGGTAGCAGTGGCCGTGGGCTTGGGCTGGCTGGTTTGGCGAACCGTCCGGCGCGCTCGGGAAGCCCGGCGGGCCGCGGAAGAAAGAGAGGCTGTTTTCCTGGCGAGTTTGGCAACACCTCGGCCGGTGCCCAGGGAGGACAAGACTGTCCCGACCCTGCTCGCTCCCAGGATTGACGTTTTGCCACCCGCCGCCGATGCCGGCCTGGCGCGGGCGGGGCGCCCCTACCTGAGCCGCGCCGAGGGGCTGATCTTCCGGGCCCTCAAGGAGGCTTTCCCCGTCCTGAATGTCTTTCCGAGAGCATCCCTGCGCCGGGTTCTGGGTGGCGAGGCCCTGGCCAAGGATCTGCGGGTGGATTTCGTGGTGTGCGGGGCAGATTTGACGACCCGGGCCGTGGTGGATCTGGCCCGGGCGGAGGAAGCCCGGGCGGTGGCGGACTTCAAGGCCGAGCGGCTGACCCGGGCGGGTGTGGGCTACCTCCGGGTGGATGGCCAGCAGCCGCCTTCGGCGGACGAGTTGCGGTTGGCGCTTCAGGCGTGGTGCGGCGAGGGGTCAGAAGGTCGCTCGTAACTGGCGGAAGGTGTGCTCCGCTTCCATCAGGTCCCGGGGGCTCCCCATGCCCATGGTGGTGGCGCGGGCAAGGGCCTTGAGGAACAGCAGGCTGATGGCCCAGGCGTCCCCCAGGGCGTGGTGGCGGAGGAAGGTATCCACCCCGGCGCGGGCCATCCAGTCCCCCAGGCGCAAGGGGTGGGCCGATAGCTCCGGCTGCAGGCTGGGCAGCAGCCAGTAAAGGTCGAGCCAGTGGGCCTGGGGTTCCACCCCCAGATATTGGGCTGTTGCCCGCTCCAGGTGGGTTCGATTGAAGGCGCCATGGAATACCACCAGGGGCGCGCGGCCGGCGAATTCCAGGAGACCGAGCAAGGCTTCGGCGGGATCGGGGTCGAGGTTGGCCAGGTAGGCGGCACGGGGCGCCAGGGCTCGCTCTTCCACCGCTACCGCCGCCACCGCCAGCAGGCGGTCCTGCTCTAGGTTGAGGCCGCTGGCTTCGGTGTTGACCACCACGTAGCGGGTTTCGAAATGGGAGCGTCCCAAGTCGGCGGATTCCATTTCCTGCCAAGCCGCCAGACGCTCCCGCTGGCTGGGGCGCATCGGGATCTCGGCGCGGCCGGACAGGAATCGGTTGAGCCAGTTCATAGTTGATAGTCCAGCTTGAGGCGCAGCTGGAGCTTGCGGGCCTGGCGGAAGGCTTCCTTGAGAATGCGCCGGTCCAGTTCATTCAGGTCGTCGGGCTTGATCCGGTTGTCCCCCGCCGTGCCGTGTTCGGTTTCCAGGTGCTGGGAGCGCAGGCGCAGGAGCTGAATGAAGTGGAAGCCGTCCAGGAGGGCCTGGACCTCCTCGTTGTGCATGCCGATCTTGGCGCCAGACTGACGCAGGCGCTGAACAGTGCTGGGGGATTCCACGCCGACCCGCAGGGCCATGATCCGGGCCGCATCCACGAACAGGCGAGCGCCGTTTTTCTTGAGATCGATGGTGCCGTCGTCATCCACGACGAAATCCCGGATGCGGCCCAGGGGCGGGCTGGCGGCCAGGGCGTTGCCGGCCATCATGCGCAGGAAGGTGGCATCGGCGCGGGCGCTGGCATTGAGCCAGGCCCGCAGGGTGTCTCCCGCCCGGGGGTCGCCGTGGATCACCCGAAAGTCGAAAAAGATGGTGGCGTTGAGCAGTGCCTGGGGAGCGGGTTCCCGGATCCACTTGCCAAAGCGCAGCTTCCATTCCTCCAGGGTCAGGCACAGCTCCGGGTTGCTGGCCATGATGTTGCCGGCACACAGGGGAAAGCCACAGGCAGCCAGGCCCAGGTTCACTTCCTTGGCCAGGGCCAGCAGACGGGTCTTGAAGGCCAGGGGGTCGGCGCCTTCGGGCAGGGTGTAGATGAGCCCGTTGTCCTGGTCGGTGGAAAGGGTTTGCTCGTGGCGCCCTTCCGACCCGAAGGCCAGCCAGGTGAATTGGGCGTCGTGGAGGTCGTGGCGGTGGAGGCAGAGCGTGATGATCCGTCGGGTCAGGGCATCGTTGAGGGCGGAGATGAACTGGGTCAGTTGCTCTGCGCCGATGCCCTGGGCAATGAGGTTGAGGGCCAGTTGGCGGATGTCCCGGCTGGTGCGCCGCAGGGTCGGCAGATCGTCGGCGGCGTCGATGCTGGCACGGATCTGGCGCAGGCCGATGCGCTGGAGGGAAAACAGATCCCGCTCGGAGACCACGCCTTGAAGACGGCCTTCGTTGTCCACCACCAGCAGATGGCGTACCCCGTGGGTGGCCATCTCCAGGGCGGCATCGTAGGCGGTGGCGGAAACCGGCAGGATGCGGGGCCGGGGGGTCATCACCTCCCCAATTGGGCGGGCCAGGTCAAAGGCGGGCAGCACCACCCGGCCCACCAGGTCGCTCTGGGTCAGCACCCCTATCGGGTGAAGGTTTTCGTCCGCCACCACCATGCAGCCGATGCGCGCGCCATCCATTCGCTCCAGGGCGGTCCGGGTGGAGGTCTCGGGGCTCACCCAGATGGGCTCCCGGGAGATGATCTGGCCCAGCAGGGTGGTCATGGTCTGCTGCTCCGAGGCCCTTTGGGTGAAGGTGGTCTGGAGCTGCTGGCGGGATTGGTTGAGCAGGCTGGCGATGTACTGGGTGCAGAACAGGTGGAAGACCGGACTCATCCCCATGAGGGTCATGAAGTCTTCCGCCGCAAGCTGGTAGCAGAAGGTGTCCGCCACCGCCACGTATTGATTGGTGGCGGGTCGGGCCGCGGTGATGGCGCCGATGGGAAAGCTTTCACCAGGGCCCAGGGTGAGGCTGGAGTATTCGGTGACAGTGACCTGGCCGACCTGATGGGCCTGGACCTGGCCCCGCTGGATGATGAAGAAGTGGCGCGGCGCCCCCATCTCGGGGGTGAGGATGAGGCTGTCCCGGGGATGAAAAGCCAGGCGCAGGTGCTTTGCCAGGAAGTCCAGGGCCTCGGCTTCCATCCGGTTGAAGGGTGAAAAGCGTTTGAGGAAGTCGATGCTGGCGCCGGCCAGCATTTCGGTCGCGGGATCGTTCATTGCCTTCGGGACCTCGGGCCACGCCAGGGGGCCATTATAGAAATCCTCCGGTTGGGGCCGATCTGATCAAGCGCAAACCCGGCGCGGGAAGCGCCGGGAGGGGCGGTTCAGAGCACCTCGGCCGCGTGGTCGGCGAGGCGGGAGCGTTCGCCCCGCTGCAGGGTGATGTGGCCGGAGTGGGCCCAGCCCTTGAAGCGGTCCACCACGAAGGTGAGGCCGGAGCTGCCCTCGGTGAGATAGGGGGTATCGATCTGGGCGATGTTGCCCAGGCACACCACCTTGGTCCCGGGCCCGGCCCGGGTGATGAGGGTCTTCATCTGCTTCGGCGTGAGGTTCTGGGCCTCGTCGATGATCAGGAACTTGTTGATGAAGGTGCGGCCCCGCATGAAGTTGAGGCTCTTGATCTTGATCCGGCTGCGGATCAGATCCCGGGTGGCAGCCCGGCCCCATTCGCCCCCCTCGCCGGTGGTGCCGTTGAGCACATCCAGGTTGTCCTCCAGGGCGCCCATCCAGGGGGCCATCTTTTCTTCCTCGGTGCCGGGCAGAAAGCCGATGTCTTCCCCCACCGGCACGGTGACCCGGGTCATGATGATCTCGGAGTAGCGCTTGGTCTCCAGCACCTGGGTGAGGCTGGCGGCCAGGGTTAGCAGGGTCTTGCCGGTGCCGGCCTGGCCCAGCAGGGTGACGAAGTCGATCTCCGGGTTCATGAGCAGGTTGAGGGCGAAATTCTGCTCCCGGTTGCGGGCGGTGATGCCCCACACATTGTTCTTGTTGTGGCTGAAGTCAATGAGGGTTTCCAGCACCACCGTGGCGCCGCTGACTTCCTTCACCCAGGCCTGGAGGGGAGAAGCCCCTTCCTGGTAGATGAATTCGTTCAACAGCATCTCGGAGGTGAGGGGGCCCCTCAGGCGGTAATAGGTGCGGCCCTCCTGCTTCCAGGATTCCATCCCCTTGGCGTGGGTCTCCCAGAAGTCCGGGGGCAACTCCTTGGTGCCGGTGTAAAGGAGGTCGGTGTCCTCCAGCACCTTGTCGTTGAAGTAGTCCTGCGCTGCCAGACCCAGGGCGCGGGCCTTGATGCGCATGTTGATGTCCTTGGACACCAGGATCACCGGACGGCCTGGATGGCGCTCGGCCAGGTGCATCACCACCGCCAGGATCTGGTTGTCCCCCTTGGCGGTGGGCAGGGCCGCCGGCAGGGTGACGTTGATCGCTTCGGTCTGGAGGAAGAGCTTGCCGCTGGCCAATTCCCGGGAGGGCGCCAGCAGGGAGATGCCCGCGTCGATGCCGTCCGGCGCCGAGCCGACGATCTCGTCCATCATCCGGCTGGCCTGGCGGGCGTTGCGGGCCACTTCCGACATGCCCTTCTTGTTGGAGTCCAGTTCCTCCAGGGTCATCATGGGCACGAAGACGTCGTGCTCCTCAAACCGGTAGAGACTGGTGGGATCGTGCATCAGCACGTTGGTATCGAGGACGAACAGCTTGGTGGCGGGGGTTTGGGACTTGGGCGCGCGGCGTGCGTTCATGGTCTGGGGAAACCTGGGGAAAGAAAGGGGAACGGTCAGAGGGTTTTGACGATGTCCAGGATGGCCTGGGCATGGCCCGCCACCTTGACCCCGCGGACCTCATGGCGGAGGGCGCCGGCGGCGTCGATGATGAAAGTGCTGCGCTCGATGCCCCGCACTTCCTTACCGTACATTTTCTTCATCTTGATCACGCCGTAGCGCTGGCAGGCGGTTTCGTCCGCGTCGGAGATCAGCTCGAAGGGCAGGCCCAGCTTGGCCTTGAAGTTCTCGTGGGACTTGAGGCTGTCCCGGGAGATGCCGAACACCCGGCAGCCGGCAGCGGCAAACCGTTCATGGAGATCCCGGAAGTCCTGGGTCTCGTTGGTGCAGCCGGGGGTGTTGTCCTTGGGGTAGAAATACAGCACAACGGGCTGGCCCCGCAGGGCGGAGAGGGTGACGGTCTGGCCGCCGGTGGCGGGCAGGGTGAAATCGGGTGCTGCCTGGTCGATCATCATCGCTCCTGGGGTCGGGTGTTCCCCGGGAGCGTAAGGACTCTCGGTTGAAATGACAATCTTGGGCGGGGGCTCAGGCTGGATCGAACAACAGGGCGGCGGCCACCGCCCGGCCTTCGGCGGCCAGAATGTTGTAGGTGCGGCAGGCGGCGGGCAGATCCATGACCTCGAAGCCAATGCGGGCTTCCATCAGGGGGCGGAGCAGGGCCGGGTTGGGGAAGCGCTGGCGGCGGCCGGTGCCGATCAGGACGATTTCGACCCCCAGGGCGGCCAGGGCAGCGAAATCTTCCGGGGCGAGGCCTTCGAAGCCGCCGGGGGCCCAACCCGTTTCGATCCGGTCGGCCAGGACCACCAGGTTGCCGTCCTGGCGAAGCTTGTTGATGAGCACGTGGTCGGCCTGATAGCCGGTAATGAGGTTGATGTCTTTGTTCTGGTCGGCGCGAAGCTTCATGGCGGGGGCGAAAACGGGAAATACGCGGGAGGGACGCGATGGGTCCGGGGCCTTTAATTGCCCGGGTTGCCTCGCTTGGTTAAGATTACAGACTTTTGATTTTTCGGCCAATCCGCAGTCGTGTCGCGGGAGTAGAGTGGACCGCCCCCATGGAAATTTGCCGTAGCGGATCTCTGCCGCTCCCCTCTTTCAAGCCAACCGTCGAGCCGACGGCGCTCCCTCCGCGGAGCGGCTTGACGTGAGCCGTCGCCACCACAAACGGGGAAGCGCCCCCACCCCTGGAACGGAGCCGCCCAAAGTGCCTCAACCCATCAGAAAGTCCGACAAACTCGCCAACGTCTGCTACGACATCCGCGGCCCCGTGCTGGAAGTGGCCAAGCAGATGGAAGACGAGGGCCACAAGATCATCAAGCTCAACATCGGCAATCTGGCTGCCTTCGGTTTTGACGCGCCGGAAGAGATCCAGCTGGACATGATCCGCAACCTGCCCAATTCGGCGGGCTATTCGGATTCCAAGGGCATCTTCGCCGCCCGCAAGGCGATCATGCATTACACCCAGCAAAAGCACATCAAGGGCGTGACCCTGGAAGACATCTACATCGGCAACGGGGTCTCCGAGCTGATTGTGATGGCCATGAACGCCCTCCTCAATCCGGGGGACGAAGTGCTGGTGCCGGCCCCCGACTACCCCCTGTGGACCGCTGCGGTGAGTCTCTCCGGCGGCACGCCCCGCCATTATCTGTGCGATGAGGCCAACGACTGGCAGCCCGACCTGGGGGACATCCGGGCCAAGATCACCCCCCGCACCCGGGCCATCGTGATCATCAACCCCAACAATCCCACCGGCGCCCTTTATCCCGACGAAACCCTGCGGGAGATCGTGAACATCGCCCGGGAACACGACCTGATCCTTTACGCCGACGAGGTGTACGACAAGGTGCTCTACGACGGCGTGACCCATACTTCCCTGGCGTCGTTGTCGGAGGATGTGCTCACCATCGTTTTCAACGGCTTGTCCAAGAATTACCGTTCCTGCGGCTACCGGGCCGGCTGGATGGTGGTGTGCGGCGACAAGCGCAATGCCCAGGATTACATCGAAGGCCTCAACATGCTGGCCTCCATGCGCCTGTGCGCCAACGTGCCGGGCCAGTACGCCATTCAGACCGCCCTGGGGGGCTATCAGAGCATTGATGACCTGGTGGCCGAAGGTGGACGCATGCGCCGCCAGCGGGATCTGGCCCACGAACTGATCACCGCCATCCCCGGCGTCACCTGCGTCAAGCCCAAGGCCAGCCTGTACATGTTCCCGCGCCTGGACCCTAAGCTGTATCCCATCCAGGATGACCAGGCCTTCATCGCGGAATTGCTTCGGGAAGAGCGGGTCCTGCTGGTCCAGGGCACCGGTTTCAACTGGCCTCATCCCGATCACTTCCGGCTGGTTTTCCTGCCCCACGAGGATGACTTGCGGGACGCCATCAGCCGGATCGCCCGCTTCCTGGAGAACTATCGTAAGCGGCATGGCACCTGAAACCCTCCTGGTCCTGGCCCTTACCGACGACCAAGGGCGGTTCGCCGATGCCCTCTGGCTGGCCCGGGCGGAAGGGGTGCATCGGCAACTGCGGTCCGGTCTGCCCCCGGCCTACGGGCAGCGTCTGGAGCAGGTTTGCGCCAGTGGTGGGCGGCTGGCGGTGGCCGCCGCCGGCGAGGCGGTGGTGGGGGTGGCCCTGTGGCGCCTGATCGAAAACACTTACGAAGGGCGCCGGCTGTACGTGGACGACCTGGTGGTGGATGAAGCCTGGCGGAACCAGGGCGTGGGCAAGTTGCTCCTGGAGTGGCTGGAGGGGCGTGCCCGGCAAGCGGGCTGCGATGTGCTGGCCCTGGATTCGGGCGTGCAGCGCAGCGGAGCGCACCGTTTTTATTTTCGCGAGGGGATGCACGTCTCCTCCTTCTGTTTCAAAAAGGCGTTGAAATGATGAAACCTATCAATGTTGGACTTCTCGGCATCGGCACCGTGGGTGGTGGCACTTTCACGGTGCTCAAGCGCAACGAGGAAGAAATCACCCGCCGGGCCGGCCGGCCGATCCGCATCACCGCGGTGGCGGACAAGAACCTGGAACTGGCGCGGCAAGTGACCGCCGGCACCGGCGCACGTCTCACTGACGATGCCTTCTCGGTGGTGGCCGATCCGGAAATCGACATCGTCATCGAGCTGATCGGCGGCTATGGCATCGCCCGGGAGCTGGTGATGAAGGCTATCGAAAACGGCAAGCACGTGGTCACTGCCAACAAGGCCTTGCTCGCCGTCCATGGCAACGAGATCTTCGCCGCCGCCCAGAAGAAGGGCGTGATGGTGGCCTTCGAAGCCGCCGTGGCCGGCGGCATCCCCATCATCAAGGCTCTGCGGGAGGGCCTCTCGGCCAACCGCATCCAGTGGATCGCCGGGATCATCAACGGCACCACCAACTTCATCCTCTCCGAGATGCGGGACAAGGGCCTGCCCTTTGCCGAGGTGCTCAAGGAAGCCCAGCGCCTGGGCTATGCCGAGGCCGACCCCACCTTCGACATCGAAGGGGTGGACGCCGCCCACAAGGCCACCCTGATGGCCTCCATCGCCTTTGGCGTGCCCATCCAGTTCGACAAGGCCTACATCGAGGGCATCAGCAAGCTCGACGCCGCCGACATCAAGTACGCCGAGCAGCTGGGCTACCGCATCAAGCTCCTGGGCATCGCCCGCCGCCGTCCCCAGGGCATCGAACTGCGGGTGCACCCCACCCTGATTCCCGCCAAGCGCCTCATCGCCAACGTGGAAGGGGCCATGAACGCGGTGCTGGTCCAGGCCGACGCGGTGGGCGCCACCCTCTACTACGGCAAGGGCGCCGGCGCCGAGCCCACCGCCAGCGCGGTGATCGCCGACCTGGTGGACGTGACCCGTCTCCACACCGCCGACCCGGAGCACCGGGTGCCCCACCTGGCCTTCCAGCCGGACCAGCTCCAGGATCTGCCGGTGCTGCCCATCGAGGAGGCCGAAACCGCCGTCTACCTGCGCATGCGGGTCGCCGACCAGCCCGGGGTGCTGGCGGATATCACCCGCATCCTGGCGGACAACGCCATCTCCATCGACGCCATGCTCCAGCGGGAGCCGGAAGAGGGGGAGGACCAGACCGACATCATCATCCTCACCCACCGTTCCATCGAAGGCCGCATCAATGCCGCCGTGGCCAAGATCGAGGCCCTGCCGGTGGTGAAGGGCGCGGTGACCCGCCTGCGCCTGGAAGACCTGGACAAGTAATCCCATCCCCGTGCGGCGCGGAGTTCAAGCCCCGCTGCCGCACCTGATTCCGGAAGCATTCCGTCATGCGATATATCTCCACCCGTGGGCTATCCCCGGCCCTGGCCTTTTGCGACATCCTGCTGGGGGGCCTGGCGCCCGATGGCGGCCTCTATCTGCCCGAGTCCTATCCCCAGGTGAGCCGCGCCGAACTGGACGCCTGGCGTTCCCTGTCCTACGCCGAACTGGCCTTCCAGATCCTCTCCCGTTTCATCGACGACATCCCGCCAGCCGACCTCAAGGCCCTGTGCGACAAGACCTACACCCCGGCGGTGTATTGCCACGCCCGGGCCGGCGACAATCCGGCGGACATCACCCCGCTGCATTGGCTGGAGCCAGGCAAGCTGGCTTTGGTGGAACTGTCCAACGGCCCGACCCTGGCCTTCAAGGACATGGCCATGCAGCTCCTGGGCAACCTGTTCGAGTATGTGCTGGCCAAACGGGGCGAGGAGATCAACATTCTGGGCGCCACCTCCGGCGACACCGGCTCCGCCGCCGAGTACGCCATGCGGGGCAAGAAGGGGGTCAAGGTGTTCATGCTCTCCCCCCACGGCCTCATGAGCCCCTTCCAGCGGGCCCAGATGTACGCCCTCCAGGACGCCAACATCTTCAACATTGCCGTACGGGGGATGTTCGACGATGCCCAGGATGTGGTCAAAGCCGTCTCCAACGACGCCGAGTTCAAGGCCCGCCACCGGATCGGCGCGGTCAACTCCATCAATTGGGCCCGGGTGGCCGCTCAGATCGTCTATTACTTCAAGGCCTACCTGGCCGCCACCACCTCCAGCGACCAGCAGGTGGCCTTCGCCGTGCCCTCCGGCAACTTTGGCAACATCTGCGCCGGCCATATCGCCCGCATGATGGGCCTGCCCATTGCCCGGCTGGTCTGCGCCACTAACGAAAATGACGTGCTGGACGAGTTTTTCCGCACCGGCGTGTATCGACCCCGCAAGAGCGCAGAGACCTTCGCCACGTCCAGCCCCTCCATGGACATCTCCAAGGCCTCCAACTTCGAGCGCTTCGTGTTCGATCTGGTGGGCCGGGATCCAGCCGTGGTGCGGGAACTGTGGGCCAAGGTGGACGCCGGCCAGGCTTTCGACCTGAAGGCCACCGCCCACTGGGCCAGACTGGCGGAATTCGCCTTTACCTCCGGCAGCAGCAATCATGCGGGCCGCCTGGCTACCATCCGCGACACCTGGTCCCGCTACCAGGTAATGATCGACACCCACACCGCCGACGGCCTCAAGGTGGCCCGGGAACACCTGGTGGCGGACATCCCCATGCTGGTGCTGGAAACCGCCTTGCCGGCCAAGTTCGAGGCCACCATCCGGGAGGCCCTGGGCCGGGATCCGGAGCGTCCCGCCGACCTGGCCAACATCGAGTCCCTGCCCCAGCGCTGCGAGGTGATGGACGTGGATGTGGCCGCCATCAAGGCCTTTGTTGCGGCCCGAACCTGATTCACCCACGAAGGCACCATGAGCCGCGACATTTGGGACCAACGCTACAGCGAAGCCGGCGAGCACTATCTCTTCGGCCTGCACCCCAATGCCTTCCTGGCCAGTCAACAGGACTTGCTGCTGGCTGGCCAGCGGGCGCTGTGCGTGGCGGATGGGGAAGGACGCAACAGCGTCTGGCTGGCCCAAAGAGGCCTGCTGGTGGACGCGGTGGAATTCTCCCCGGTGGCCATCGCCAAGGCCCGCCGTCTGGCGGCGGTGCGCGGGTTGGAAACCCACAATCCCCATTTCATCGAGGCGGATCTGCTGAGCTGGGACTGGCCTGAGGCACGCTACGATGCGGTGGTGGCCATCTTCATCCAGTTCGTGGGCCCAGAAGCCCGGCAAGCCCTGTTCCGCCGCCTGGTGGCGGCCCTCAAACCGGGGGGCCGGCTGTTCCTCCAGGGCTACACCCCCAAGCAGATCGAATACGGCACCGGTGGCCCCTCTGCGGTGGAAAACCTCTACACCGAAGCGCTGTTGCGGGAGGCTTTTGCCGACATGGCCATTGAGCGCCTGGAGTCCTTCGATGAGGTCATCGAAGAAGGCTGCGGCCATCGGGGCATGTCGGCCCTGATCGACCTGGTGGCCAAAAAGCCCCTTTGATGGCGCTGGGCGGGCTGCCGTTCAGATCACGCAGTTCCGGGCCAGCGGGTCCTGAGCTTCCGCGCTGAGTTCCAGAATCCCGCCGGATACCTCCCCATCGTCGGTCAGATCAGCTCGGCCAATGGCTCTCATCGGGGGGCTCGAATCTTGATGACCTCCGCACCAAAGTATGCGAGCAAGGAGCCGGTGAATGGGCCGGCCATGAGTTGGCCGACTTCGAGGACACGCAGCCCTTCGAGGGGGCGAGGCGGAGTGGAAGGCTGGTTCTGGCTAGTCATGAATGGGGCTCGTCGTGAGTTGTCTCCAGCATGAGATGTTAACCCGGCCAGGAAGTCCTCCAGTTTGCTCCGGCGTCAGGTCGCCATGGCCAAGCGTGGGGCTGAGGTTTGCCCGCCCGGAGGGGGCCGGCGCTGGCACTTCGGGGGCTTGGGATGGCCGTCGGAACATCCATTCGTGCGACACCATCCAAAAAAAACGGCGGACCGTAGTCCGCCGTTTTTGACCCGCAGGGGTGGACCGTTCAGGCGCCAGCCACCTGGTCTTCACCCTTCACGAAGAAGCTCAGGATGTAGATGCCCAGGCCGATCAGGAACACCACCCCGGTGCCTTCCCGCAGCCAGTAGAACAGGCTCACCTGATCCTGGGCCGCCATGAAGGAGATGGGGCTGGAGGAGAAGCGTTGCAGCCACACCTGCAGGATGCCCGCGGCGGTGAGGAACAGGGTGATGAACACCATGGAGATGGTCATCAGCCAGAAGCTCCACATTTCCAGCACCTGGGCCTTGTTGGAGTTGGCAGCCCGGCCCCGCAGGATGGGCATGGCGTAGCTGATGATGCACAGCACGACCATCGCATAGGCACCGTAGAAAGCCATGTGCCCGTGGGCGGCGGTGATCTGGGTGCCGTGGGTGTAGTAGTTCACCGGTGCCAGGGTATGCAGGAAGCCCCACACGCCAGCGCCCAGGAAGGCCATCACGCCGGTACCCAGGGCCCATAGGGTGGCGGCCTTGTTCGGATGGTCGCGGCGGCGGCGATTCACCATGTTGAAGGCAAACACGGTCATGGCGAAGAAGGGGATGGGCTCCAGGGCGGAGAACACGCTACCCCACCACTGCCAGTATTCCGGCGTACCGATCCAGAAGTAGTGATGGCCGGTACCGATGATGCCGGTGATCAGGGTCAGGGTGATGATGACGTACAGCCACTTCTCGATGACTTCCCGGTCCACCCCGGTCACCTTGATCAGCACGAAGGCCAGGAGGGCGCCCAGGATCAGTTCCCACACGCCTTCCACCCAGAGGTGCACCACCCACCACCAGTAGAACTTGTCCAGCACCAGGTTGTGGGGGTTGTAGAAGGAGAACAGGAAGAAGATGGCCAGGCCCCACAGCCCCATCAGCAGCACGATGGTGA
Organism: Rhodocyclaceae bacterium; assembly: GCA_034004685.1. Classification (GTDB taxonomy): domain Bacteria; phylum Pseudomonadota; class Gammaproteobacteria; order Burkholderiales; family Rhodocyclaceae; genus JAEUNX01. The sequence goes on from JAVEWG010000008.1 coordinate 28,517, forward strand.
TGGAGGTCTTGCGGCCCTTCAGCACGGTCATGGTGATGTTGAACAGGAAGGCCAGCGCCACGATCACGATGCCGATCTTGGTGAGCAGGGGCTGCTCCAGGAACTCCCGGCCCATGGTGGCCAGGATGTCGTTGCCCGTCAGGGCCGCCAGCTTGGCGTAGGGGACCGTCAGGTAGCCGACGATGGTGAGTGCTCCGGCCACCAGGAAGATCCAGAAAAGCGCCAAGGCCAGCTTGGGAGAGTAGAGCTCGGTCTCCGACTCCTCCGGGATCATGTAGTAGGCCGCCCCCATGAAGCCGAACAGCAGCCACACGATCAGCAGGTTGGTGTGCACCATCCGGGCCACGTTAAAGGGGATGGCCGGGAACAGGAAGTCCCCGATGACGTACTGCAGGCCCATGATCAGGCCGAACAGGATCTGGCCGACGAATAGGCCGATAGCCGCGATGAAATAGGGCTTCGCGACGGCCTGGGATTTGTATTGCATTGAAATCTCCTCGTTAGTCTACGAATGCCAGCATCAGCCTTCGATATTGGGCGGCCACTTGGCGGCGTTGATTTCGGAGGTGTACTTGAGGAACTCCACCAGCTGATCCAGTTGTTCTTCGGTGAAGTTGAACTGAGGCATCTGCCGACGACCCGGCGCTCCGGTGGGTTGGGCCTTGATCCAGGCCTTGATGAAGTCCCCGCCACGACGCGGATAGACGTTGCCCAGTTCCGGGGCGAAGTAGGCGCCTTCCCCGAGGAGGGTGTGGCAACCGATGCAGTTATTGACTTCCCATAACTTCTTGCCCGCAATCACCGCGGGGGTAAGGTTGGCCCGGTTGTCCCGTTTGGGTAGGGCCTTCATTGTGTCGAAAGACAGCGCGAGAAACAGCAGGATGAAGAACACCGTCCCACCGAAAAAGATGTTTCGCGCCATGGATTTTGTGAATGTCCCGCTCATGGAGCCTCCCTGGTTTACGTCACTGCAAGACGCAGCTTGGCACGGATGGTGCGGGAACATACTAGGGCCGGGCATTGACGCCAGTCAATTCGGCGGAGAGGCCCGTGGATTGGGGCTGCAGGCCGAAATGATGGTGTTTCGGCACGGGGCGCCCCGGGATACTTTGGCGAGGACTTCGAGGGCAGCATCGCCTCCGGCCGCCTTGGGGCGCCGGAATCCGATGGCAGGAGCCAAAAGCAAGAACGGGCGGATCGGCGCCGCCCTCGGGCGGCACCCTGAGACTTAACCCCGGTCGAAGCGGGGCTTGCGAGGAGCGTGACCGTCCCGGCTCGGGGCCGCAGGCCGGTCGCCACCGGGGCGGGGGCCGAACTTGCGGGGGGGCGGGGCGTCGCCAAACTTGCGGGGGGGGCGATCATCGCCAAAACGGCGGGGACGCTCTTCATCGAAGTTGCGGGGCCGGGCGGGGCGCTCGGGAGCCGAGCCGTCTTCCTGGTAGGGCCGGATCCGCAGCTGCTTGCTGCGCACCCGCACGCCCCCCAGTTCCGCCAGGGCGTCGGGGGTGAGATCGGCGGGCAGTTCCACCGTGGAGAACACGTCGAAGAGGTTGATCTGGCCAATATGCTCGGAGCTGATGCCCCCTTCGTTGGCCAGGGCGCCCACGATGTCCCGGGGCGTGATGCCGTCGTTGCGGCCCACCGACAGACGATAGCGGGCCAGCTTGCCGCCGGCGAATTCCCGTCGGCGGGTGAGGATTTCATCCCGGTTGGCGCGGGGAGGGCGTTCGGTGCGCTCAGGCCGCTCGCCGCGCTCGGCACGTTCAGGGCGGGGGGTGGCGGGGATTTCGGTCCAGCCGGATGCGTCAGGCTTGAGGGGGCGTTCCTTCTGGGCCAGGTAGGTGAGGGCAGCGGCGATTTCCCGGGCGCTGATCCCTTCGCTGGTTTCGATATTACGTACCACGTCGAAGTAGAAGTCCATGTCGCCAGCCTGGATGACGGCCATCACCTGGGACTTGAACTGGGCGATGCGCCGCTCGGTGACCATCTCCTTGGTGGGCAGCACCACCGGTTCGATGGGCTGGCGGGTGGCCCGCTCGATGGTTTTGAGCATGCGCATTTCCCGCGGGGCCACCAGCAGGATGGCGGTGCCCTGGCGGCCGGCCCGGCCGGTGCGGCCGATCCGGTGCACGTAGGCTTCGGTGTCGTAGGGAATGTCGTAGTTGATGACGTGGGACACCCGGGGGACGTCGATGCCCCGGGCCGCCACGTCGGTGGCCACCACAATATCCAGCTGGCCGTTCTTGAGCTGATCGATGACCCGTTCCCGCATGCTCTGCTGCATGTCCCCGTTGAGGCAGGCTGCGGCGTAGCCCCGGGCCTCAAGCTTTTCGGTGAGTTCCACGGTGGCGGTCTTGGTGCGCACGAAAATGATGGCGGCGTCGAAATCTTCTTCGCCTTCCAGCACCCGGGTCAGCACTTCCAGCTTCATGGGCCCCTGGGCCTGGCAGTAGCGCTGGCGGATGGCAGCCACGGTGGAGGTGGCAGCGCGGATCTTCACTTCCTTGGGGTCCCGCAGGTATTGCTGGGCGACCCGCCGGATGGGCTCCGGCATGGTGGCGGAGAACAGCGCCGTCTGGCGCTCCGGCGGGGTGTGGCCGAGGATCCATTCCACATCGTCGATGAAGCCCATGCGGAGCATCTCGTCGGCCTCATCGAGCACCATGGTTTTCAGGCCGTCGAGCTTGAGGCTGCCGCGCTCGATGTGATCCATGATCCGCCCGGGAGTGCCGACGATCACATGGGCGCCCCGGTTGAGCTGGCGTAGCTGGACCACCATGCTCTGGCCGCCGTAGAGGGGCAGCACATGGAAGCCGGGCAGGTGCTTGGCGTAGGTCTGGCAGGCTTCGGCTACCTGGATGGCCAGTTCCCGGGTGGGGGCCAGGATCAGGGCCTGGGGACGGCGATCCGCCAGGTCCAGGCGAGCCAGAAGGGGCAGGGCGAAGGCGGCCGTCTTGCCCGTGCCGGTCTGGGCCTGGCCCAGGATGTCGTGACCTGCCAGCAGCAGGGGAATGCAGGCTGCCTGGATGGGGGAGGGCGTTTCGTAGCCCACATCGGTCAGGGCGCTGAGAAGGGGGGCCGGAAGGGCCAGGTCGGTAAAGCTGGTGAACTGCTCGGTCATGGGGGAATCCCGCGTAAGGTCAATGGAGAGGGGGTGGTGATTGACGCTTGAAGCGGGTGAAGCACGGGACCGGCGCCGGAACCACGAACGACGCTTAGAACGCCGCGCCCTCGACTCAGAACCGGGTGGGCCCGAAAAGGGCTGCCCGGAAAATAGGAGGCGAGAGTCTATCACCTTCGACCTAAAATTTCTTTTTTTTCTTGGGCTTATGGGCGCCTGGCGGGATTGGTCCGGCGGCTCGGGGTGGCGTCCGGGAGGCGGCCTCCTTATCATCGTGCCCCCCGGCCTACCCTGGAGCGATCATGAAAATTGGAACACCCCTTTCTCCCTCCGCCACCCGAGTGATGCTCCTGGGGGCCGGCGAGCTTGGCAAAGAGGTGATCATCGCCCTGCAACGCTTGGGGGTGGAGGTGATCGCGGTGGACCGCTACGAAAACGCCCCCGGCCACCAGGTGGCCCACCGGGCCCATGTGATTCCCATGATCGATGGCGCCGCCCTGCGGGCCCTGGTGGAGCAGGAGCGCCCCCATCTCATCGTGCCGGAGATCGAGGCCATCGCCACCGACACCCTGGTGGACATCGAGGCCGAGGGGTTGGCGGAGGTGATTCCCACCGCCCGGGCCGCACGGCTCACCATGAACCGGGAAGGGATCCGCCGGCTGGCCGCGGAGGAACTGGGCCTGCCCACCTCGCCCTACCGCTTCGCCGATTCCAGGGCGGAGCTCGAGGTGGCCATTGATGGGGGCATCGGCTATCCCTGCATCGTCAAGCCGGTGATGTCCTCCTCGGGCAAGGGTCAGTCCCTGCTGCGGGGGCCCCAGGACCTGGCCCCGGCCTGGGAGTATGCTGCCAGCGGCGGGCGGGTGAACCAGGGGCGGGTGATCGTGGAGGGTTTCATTGATTTCGACTATGAGGTCACCCTATTGACCGTGCGGGCCCTGGATGGGGCTGGCCAGGTGCAGACCTACTTCTGCGAGCCCATCGGCCACCTTCAGGTGAGGGGCGACTATGTGGAATCCTGGCAACCCCAGACCATGGCTCCGGCTGCGCGGGACCGAGCCCGGGAGATCGCCGGGGCGGTGACCCGCAACCTGGGGGGGCGGGGCGTCTTCGGGGTGGAGTTGTTCGTGAAGGGAGACCAGGTATGGTTCTCCGAGGTGAGCCCGCGCCCCCATGATACCGGCCTGGTGACCCTGTGTTCTCAGCGTTTCTCGGAATTCGAACTCCATGCCCGGGCGATCCTGGGTTTGCCGGTTGACGTGAGCTTGCGGGAGCCGGGGGCCTCGGCGGTGATCTACGGTGGCATGGAAGCCCAAGGGGTGGCCTTCGAAGGGGTGGCGGAGGCCCTGGCGGTGGCGCGGAGCGACCTGCGCCTCTTTGGCAAGCCGGAGTCCTTCCTTCGTCGCCGGATGGGCGTGGCGCTGGCCAACGGCGCCACGGTGGACGAAGCCCGGGGCCGGGCCACATTGGCGGCCAGCCGGGTTCGGCCGGTTGAGGGTTGAGGGCGGGCATTCAGCTAAACTGCCAGCCCATGCGCCTGTTCCTGGTCCTGCTGCCTTTCTTGTGCCTGTTCCTGGCGGGTTGCGAACGGGCCTGGAACGACCCCTATCCGGCAGTCGAGGCGGGGGCTAACATCCAGTACACGGCCTTTGCCAACCGCCCCAAGCACCTGGACCCGGTCCAGTCCTACAGCGAGGACGAGGCCGTTTTCAATTACCAGATCTACGAGCCGCCGCTCCAGTACCACTACCTGCGGCGGCCCTACGCCCTGATTCCGGCCACAGGGGCGAGCCTGCCCAGGCTCACCCTGCTGGCGGCCGACGGCAAGGTACTCCCGCCGGACAGCGATCCCGCCCGGGTGGCGTTCAGCGAATATGAGATCAGTATCCGGCCTGGCATCCGCTACCAGCCCCACCCGGCTCTGGCCCTTCGGCCGGATGGTTCGCCCCGTTACATGCCTCTGACGCCGCAGGAGCTGGCAAGAATCCGCGATCTCACGGATTTCCGGGAAACCGGCAGCCGGGAACTGGTGGCGGCAGATTACGTGCACCAGATCAAGCGCCTGGCCCATCCGGCTCTCCATTCCCCAGTGCTGGAGTTGATGGGGGACTACATCGTCGGCCTCAAGGACCTCCACGCCCGCCTGACGGCGGACGCCCGCCAGGGCCCCCTGGACCTGACCCGCTATGAACTGGCGGGGGCCCGGGTGGTGGATACCCATACCTATCGGATCCGCCTGAAGGGGGTCTATCCCCAGTTCCTCTACTGGCTGGCCATGCCCTTTTTTGCCCCGGTACCCCCGGAGGCGGACCGCTTCTACGGTCAGCCGGGGATGGCCGAGCGCAACCTGAGCCTGGACTGGTGGCCCCTGGGCAGCGGCCCCTACATGCTCAGCGAGAACAACCCCAACAGCCGCATGGTGCTGGTGCGCAACCCCAATTTCCACGGGGAAACCTACCCCTGCGAAGGGGCCCCGGGGGACCGGGAGGCCGGTCTGCTGGCTGATTGCGGTCAGCCCCTGCCCTTCATCGACCGGGTGGTGTTCACCCGGGAGAAGGAAAGCATCCCCTATTGGAACAAGTTCCTCCAGGGCTATTACGATGCATCGGGGCTGTCTTCCGACAACTTTGATCAGGCGGTGCAGATAGGGGGGCAGGGGGACGTGAGCCTCACCGACGAGATGGCCAACCAGGGCATCCGCCTCATCACCTCAGTCTCCCCCAGCATCATGTACACCGGCTTCAACATGCTGGATCCGGTGGTGGGAGGGGGTTCGGAGCGGGCCCGCAAGCTGCGCCTGGCCTTGTCCATCGCCATCGACCAGGAGGAGTTTGTCTCGGTGTTCCTCAACGGCCGGGGGGTGCCCGCCATGCAGCCCATTCCGCCAGGGATCTTTGGCAGCCGGGAGGGGGAAGCCGGTTTCAACCGGCAGGTTTATGACTGGCGGGACGGTCAGCCCCGCCGCAAATCCGTGGAGGAGGCCCGCCGCCTGCTGGCGGAGGCGGGCTATCCCAACGGACGGGACGCCAAGACCGGCGAACCCCTGGTGATCAACCTGGATACCACTGCCAGCGGCCTGGGGGACAAGGCCCGGATCGACTGGCTGACCAAGCAGTTGAAGAAGATCGACCTGCAACTGGTAGTGCGTTCCACCGACTACAACCGCTTCCAGGACAAGATCCGCAAGGGCAATGCCCAGCTCTTCTACTGGGGTTGGGGGGCGGATTATCCGGACCCGGAGAACTTCCTGTTCCTGCTCTATGGCCCCCAGGGCAAGGTGAAGAGCCAGGGGGAGAACGCCGCCAACTACGCCAATCCGGAGTACGACCAGCTCTTCGAGAAGATGAAGGCCATGCCCGACGGTCCCGAGCGCCAGGCCCTGATCGACCGGATGGTGGCGATCCTTCAGCACGATGCCCCCTGGATCTGGGGTTTCTTCGAAAAGAGCTACACCCTCCAGCACGGCTGGCTGTCCCCCCGCAAACCCGCCAAGATCATCCGCTCCGCCCTCAAGTATCAGCGCCTGGATCCCCTGGCCCGGGCCCGCCTGCGGGCCGAATGGAACCGCCCCATGGTCTGGCCGGCGGTCCTGGCGGGCTTGCTGGCGCTGGTGATGGCGCTGCCAGCGATATCGGCCTGGCAGCGCAGGGAGCGTTCCACCGCCCGGAGGCAAGGCTGATGCTGGCTTACCTTGTCCGCCGGCTGATCTACGCCCTGCCCATCCTGCTGGGGGTGAACATCCTCACCTTTGCCCTGTTCTTCGTGGTGAATACCCCAGACGACATGGCCCGCATGCAACTGGGCGTGAAACGGGTCACACCGGAGGCCATCGAGCGCTGGAAGATGGAGCGGGGCTACGACAAGCCGCTGGTGTTCAATGCCCAGGCCCAGGGCACGGGCCATCTCACCGAGACGGTGTTCTTCCAGAAAAGCCTGCGGATGTTCGTCTTCGACTTTGGCCGGGCTGATGACGGGCGGGATATCGGCCAGGAGATCACCAGCCGGATGGGCCCGTCCCTGGCCATCGCGGTACCCACCTTTCTGCTGGGCCTGTTCGCGAGCATCGCCCTGGCCCTGTTCCTGGTGATGTTCCGGGCCACGGCGCTGGATTTCTGGGGGGTGGTGGTCTGCGTGGCGATGATGTCCATTTCCAGCCTGTTCTACATCATCGGCGGCCAGTGGCTGGTGGCCAAGGTGTGGAGCCTGGTGCCCATCTCCGGCTACGGGGTGGGGCTGGATGCCGGCCGTTTTCTGGTCTTGCCGGTGCTGATCAGCGTGGTGGCGGGAATCGGCGGCCATGCCCGCTGGTACCGCACCCTGTTCCTGGAGGAAATCTCCAAGGATTACGTGCGCACCGCCCGGGCCAAGGGGCTCTCCGAGGGGGTGGTGCTGTTTCGCCACGTGCTGGGCAATGCCCTGATCCCCATCCTGACCGGGGTGGTGGTGGTGATTCCCTTGCTGTTCATGGGCAGCCTGCTGGTGGAATCCTTCTTCGGCATTCCCGGCCTGGGCAGCTACACCATCGATGCCATCAATGCCCAGGACTTCGCGGTGGTGCGGGCCATGGTTTTCATCGGCTCGCTGCTCTATATCGTCGGCCTGATTCTCACCGACATTTCCTACACCTTGGTGGATCCCCGGGTGAGGCTGGGCTGACCATGGACCTGGCCTTCAAGCCCGTCTTCCTGGGTACCGATCTCCTCCTCGGGCTGCTGATGGCCCTGGTGCTGGGAGCCGTGTGGCGGGCCCGCCGCAGCGAGCCGGCACGGGCGGCCTGGCGGGAGGTGGGCAAGCGTCCCGCCGGAATGGCCTCGGCCACCTTGCTGGCCTGCTTCCTGATGGTGGGCCTGACGGACAGCCTCCACTACCGGTCGCGCCTGGCGCCGGCTGGGGATGGAACGCAGGCTACCTATGGTGGGGAGGTATTGAGCCTGCTGGACCTGGCCCTGGCTCCCCTGCGGGAGCGGCCGGAGAAAACCTATTCCGCACCCCTGGCCATCCAGCTCCAGTCCAGGGAAACCGTCGATCTACCCGGCGGTGGCCAGGCCCGGGAGTTCCCGCGGTTGCGTCATGGGGGCGCCCATCTGGCCGACCCGGCGGAAGTGGCGGCGGATCTTGCCGGCCGCGCCGGCTGGGGTGCGGGACAGGGTCTGGCCCTGACGGCGGCCCTTGCCCTGGTGCTGGCCGGTGTCGTGGGGCGATCCGGGAGCCCCTTTTCGGCGCGCCTGGTGGATCTGCTGCGGGGCCGTCATGATCTGGCCTGGCGTTCGGCCCTGGCGAGCTTGGGTGGGGTGGCCCTGATTTCCGGGGTGCTGCTGGAGCTGGCTCCGGTCTATCACGTGTTCGGTACCGACAAGGTGGGGCAGGACGTGCTCTACCTCACCCTGAAGAGCGTGCGCACCGCCCTGGTGATCGGCACCCTGACCACCCTGGTGCTGCTGCCGGTGGCGGTGGGGGCGGGCATCCTGGCGGGCTTCCTGGGGGGCTGGGTGGATGATGTCATCCAGTATGTCTACACGGTGCTCAACTCGATCCCCGGGGTGCTGTTGATCGCCGCTGCGGTGCTGATGATGCAGGGGGTGATCGACCGTCATCCGGAGTGGTTCGCCACCGCCGCCGAGCGGGCCGACGCACGCTTGCTGGCCCTGTGCTTCATTCTGGGGCTGACCAGCTGGACCGGACTGGCGCGCCTCCTGCGGGGGGAAACCCTCAAGCTGCGGGAGCTGGAATATGTCCAGGCGGCCCGGGCCTTTGGGGTGAGCACGGCCCGCATCCTGACCCGCCACATCCTGCCCAACCTGATGCATATCGTGCTGATTGCGGTGGTGATGGATTTTTCCGGCCTGGTGCTGGCCGAGGCGGTGCTTTCCTACGTGGGGATCGGGGTGGATCCGGGTACCGTGAGTTTTGGCACCATGATCAACGCCGCCCGCATGGAGCTGGCCCGGGAGCCCATGGTCTGGTGGTCGCTGGCGGCGGCCTTCCTGTTCATGTTCGTGCTGGTGCTGTCGGCCAACCTGTTCGCCGATGCGGTGCGGGATGCCTTCGACCCCCGGCGGGGGTGACGGCTAGATCGACGCCAGCATGGTGCCGCGGGCGGGGCAGCAGATCCCACCCCAGGCGCCTATCCCTTGGCGCGGATCAGGCGGGCCTTCTCCCGTTCCCAGTCCCTTTCCTTCTCGACTTCCCGCTTGTCGAACTGTTTCTTGCCCTTGGCTAGGCCGATGGACGCCTTGACCCGGCCCTTGCTGTAGTGCAGATCCAATGGCACCAGGGTGTAGCCGGCCCGTTCCACCTTGCCGATGAGGCGGCTGATCTCGCCGGCATGGAGGAGCAGCTTGCGGGTGCGGGTGGGGTCGGCGGTGATGTGGGTGGAGGCGCTGGCAAGGGGCGTGATGTGCATGCCGAAGATGAATACCTCGGCGTCGCGCACGATGATGTAGGCTTCCTTGATGTTGGCCCGTCCGGCCCGGATCGCCTTGACTTCCCAGCCTTCAAGCACGAGCCCCGCCTCGAAGCGTTCTTCGATGAAGTAGTCGTGGAGGGCCTTGCGATTGTCGACGATGCTCATGGGCGGGGGTTTCGGGTGAGGAATGGGCTAAAATCGATAAGTTTAACAGTTCATCCGGCTGAAAGCCCTGGCATGGCCGCCGTCAAGAAAAGCGTTCTCATTGAATTTACCCCCCGGCAGATGTTCGATCTGGTGGACCAGGTGGAGCTCTATCCCCAGTTCCTGCCCTGGTGTGGCGGTACAGAGCTACTGGCGCGGGACGAGCAAATCACCGCCGCCCGGCTGCACATCAACTACCACGGGCTCAAGGCCCATTTCAGCACCGAAAATGCGAAGGAGGCCCCCTTTTGGATGGAAATCCGTCTCAAGGACGGGCCATTCCGACATCTTGAAGGGATGTGGCGCTTCACCCCCCTGGGAGATACTGCCTGCAAGGTGGAGTTCGAACTGCACTATGAGTTCGCCAGCAAGTTGCTGGAAAAGGCGGTTGGTCCGGTGTTCAGTCACATTGCCAACACGTTTGTGGATTCCTTCGTGAAGCGCGCCGAACAAATCTATCGGGGGCAAGGCAATGTCTGATGTGATCAACGTGGAAGTGGTCTATGCCCTGCCGGCCCGCCAGGAACTCGTCCATCTGCGCCTGCCGGTGGGAGCGACCTTGCAGCGGGCGGTGGAATCTTCCGGACTCCTGCAGAAGTACCCGGAAATCGAATTGGGCAAAGCCAACAAAGTGGGGGTTTTCGCCAAGCTGGCCAAGCTGGACACGGTCCTCAAGGACCGGGACCGGGTGGAGATCTACCGCCCCCTGATCGCCGATCCCAAGGACGTGCGCCGCAAACGGGCGGAAGAGGGCAAGGTGATGAAGAAGGGGGGCGGCCCGGCCGAGGAAACGGCCCTGCCCTGACAGGACCGTCGGCTTACTTGCAGCCGCTTTCCAGGGCTTTCTCGGCCCGGGCGATTTCCGCTTCCCGGGTGGCGTCGTCCATCACTTCCCGCTCCCCGGCGGAGTTGTAGCGAGCCAGCCGCTGGCCGCTGCGCAGGCCGATCAGCTGGCTGCGCAGGGATTCGCAATTTTTCTGACGGGCCTCCGCCTCCTGGCGTTCCTTGTCAGCCTTGGCCTGAGCCTCGGCAGCTTCCTTGCGGCGTTGGCGGAAGGCGGCGTCCGGGTCGGAGGGGGCCGCTGGCTTGCTCCCTTCCGTGACCTTTTCGGTTTCGGCGGGCTTGGTGGGGGCCGGGGTGGTGTGTTTGTACACCGAGGCCCCTTGGGTGGGGGGTGGGGTGTCGGAGAAATGGACCTGACCGCTGGCGTCACGCCATGTGTATATCTGGCCGGCCTGGGCGGCGAAGCTGCCGAGCAGGCACAGGGTTGCAATCAGGGGGGCAGTCGGATGCATCGGGAACTCCAGCGGAAACGGCGCTTTTGCTGTGTTTTCTCAGCCTGTATAATACGGATTTGGAAATAAGGATAGTAGCCATGCGCGTGATTCAGAAGGCGCTGACCTTCGATGACGTCCTTCTCATCCCCGCCCATTCCACGGTTCTCCCCCGCGATGTCAGCTTGGCTACCCAGCTGACCCGCAACATCCGGATCAATATCCCCCTGGTGTCCGCCGCCATGGACACCGTGACTGAAGCCCGCCTGGCCATTGCCCTGGCCCAGGAAGGGGGAATCGGGATCATCCACAAGAATCTCACGGCCCGTCAGCAGGCGGCCGAGGTTGCCAAGGTCAAGCGGTTCGAATCCGGCGTTCTCAAGGATCCGATCACCATTCCTCCCACCCTGAAGGTGAGCGAGGTGCTGGCCCTGACTCGCCAGCACCGCATCTCTGGTTTGCCGGTGGTGGACCATGGCGTGGTGGTGGGGATCGTCACCAACCGGGATCTGCGCTTCGAAACCAATCTGGATCAGCTGGTGTCCGCCATCATGACCCCCCGGGACCGCCTGGTGACCGTGCGGGAAGGCGGCAGTCTGGACGAGGCCCGCATCCTCATGCACAAGCACCGCCTGGAGCGGGTACTGGTGCTCAATGAGGCCGGTGAGCTGCGGGGTCTCATCACCGTCAAGGACATGATGAAGTCCACCGAGCATCCCATGGCCGCCAAGGATGAACATGGCCGCCTGCGGGTGGGCGCGGCCATCGGAGTGGGCTCTGGCACCGAAGAGCGGGCCGAAGCCTTGGCCGAAGCCGGGGTGGACGTGATGGTGGTGGATACCGCCCACGGTCATGCCCAGGGGGTGCTTGATCGGGTGCGCTGGGTGAAGAAGACTTTCCCCCAGGTGCAGGTCATCGGCGGCAACATCGCTACCGGCGACGCGGCGCGGGCCCTGGTGGACGCGGGGGCGGATGCGGTGAAGGTGGGCATCGGCCCGGGTTCCATCTGCACCACCCGGATCGTGGCCGGGGTCGGGGTTCCCCAGATCACCGCCATCGACAACGTGGCCACCGCCTTGGTGGGTTCGGGCGTGTCCATGATCGCCGACGGCGGCATTCGCTATTCGGGTGACATCTCCAAGGCCATCGCCGCCGGCGCCAATTGCGTGATGCTGGGCGGGCTTTTCGCCGGTACCGAGGAAGCGCCGGGGGAGACCGTCCTGTACCAGGGCCGTTCCTACAAGTCCTACCGGGGCATGGGTTCCCTGGGAGCCATGCAGCAGGGGGCCGCCGACCGCTACTTCCAGGACAGCTCGGCCAATGTGGATAAGCTGGTGCCGGAAGGCATCGAAGGCCGGGTGCCCTACAAGGGCGCGGTGACCCAGGTGATCCACCAGTTGATCGGCGGGTTGCGGGCGTCCATGGGCTATGTGGGTTGCTCCGACATCGACACCATGCGCAGCCGTGCCCAGTTCGTGGAGATCACCAGCGCCGGGGTGCGGGAATCCCATGTCCATGATGTCCAGATCACCAAGGAAGCCCCCAACTATCACGTGGAGTGACCACGTGCGGCACGGCGAAGGCGGCTGCGGCCGCCTTTCTCTTTTCAAGGCTTGAATCCATGTCCCATCAAAAAATCCTCATCCTCGATTTCGGCTCCCAGGTCACCCAGCTCATCGCCCGCCGGGTGCGGGAGCAGCAGGTGTATTGCGAACTGCATCCCTTCGATGTTTCCGAAGACTTCATCCGCCAGTTCAATCCGAAGGGCATCATCCTTTCCGGCGGCCCCAACTCCGTTTATGAGGCCCTGGAGTGGAAGGCGCCCCAGGTAGTGTTCGAGCTGGGGGTGCCCGTGCTGGGCATCTGCTATGGCATGCAGACCATGGCCCAGCAGTTGGGGGGCAGGGTGGAGAGTTCCGGTGCCCGTGAATTCGGCTTTGCCGAGGTCCGTGCCCGCGGCCACTCCCGCCTGTTCAACGGCATCCAGGACAAGACCAATGCCGAAGGCCACGGCCTGCTGGAGGTGTGGATGAGCCACGGCGACAAGGTCACCGAACTGCCCGCCGGGTTCAAGGTGATCGGCAGCAGCGCGTCCTGCCCGGTGGCGGCGATGGCCGACGAGGCGCGCGGTTTCTACGCGGTGCAGTTCCACCCGGAAGTGACCCACACCATCAAGGGCAAGGAGATGATCGCCCGCTTCGTGCACGAGATCTGCGGCTGTGGCCACGACTGGAACATGCCGGACTACGTGAACGAGGCCATCGAGAAGGTGCGCGCCCAGGTGGGTGACGAGGAAGTCATCCTCGGACTTTCCGGCGGCGTCGATTCCTCGGTGGTGGCGGCGCTGCTGCACCGGGCCATCGGTGACCAGCTCACCTGCGTGTTCGTGGACAACGGCCTACTGCGCCTCAATGAGGGCGAGATGGTGATGCAGATGTTCGCCCGCAACCTGGGCGTCAAGGTCATCCACGTGGACGCCAGCGAGCAGTTCATGGGCCACCTCCGGGGCGTCACCGATCCGGAGGCCAAACGCAAGATCATCGGCCGCGAATTCGTCGAGGTGTTCCAGGCCGAGGCGAAAAAGCTCGCCAACGCCAAGTGGCTGGCCCAGGGCACCATCTACCCGGACGTGATCGAGTCCGCCGGGGCCAAGACTGGCAAGGCCCACGCCATCAAGAGCCACCACAACGTGGGTGGCCTGCCGGAAACCCTCAATCTCAAGCTGCTGGAACCCCTGCGGGAGCTCTTCAAGGATGAAGTGCGGGAACTGGGCGTCGCCCTCGGCCTGCCCCACGACATGGTCTATCGTCATCCCTTCCCGGGTCCGGGCCTCGGCGTGCGCATCCTCGGCGAAGTGAAGAAGGAGTTCGCAGACCTGCTGCGTCGGGCGGATGCCATCTTCATCGACGAACTGCGGGCCGCCGATTGGTACGACAAGACCAGCCAGGCTTTCGCCGTGTTCCTGCCGGTGAAGAGCGTGGGCGTGATGGGCGATGGCCGTACCTACGAGTACGTGGTAGCCCTGCGCGCCGTGCAGACCCAGGATTTCATGACCGCCCACTGGGCCGAACTGCCCCACAGTCTGCTGGGCAAGGTGAGCAACCGCATCATCAATGAGGTACGCGGCATCAACCGGGTGGTCTATGACATCTCCGGCAAGCCGCCGGCCACCATCGAGTGGGAATAAATTATCTTCGTGTCAGGTCGTCCCATGTCGTCCGGTATTCCGGAGAAAAGCAAGCCCTGACAATTGGTTAGCGTCTCATCTGGTCTCAACTTGCCTCACTAAAGCGCGCCCAAATTGGCGGTATTGGTGACGGTATCGAAGAGCCGGCCTTGAACGACCAAAGTTGATACCGTCAAATGCCCTGACGGTATCAGTGGACGGTATCGGTTCGGGGGATGAGATGCTCACTGACTTGAAGTTGAAGGCGCTGAAGCCCACGGGAAAAATCTACAAGGTTGCCGATCAACAGGGGCTCTACGTCGCTGGGACGCGGACAGGAGTAGTTAGTTTCCGGTTTGACTACCGGGTGAATGGCCGGCGCGAAACGCTGGTGATAGGCCAGTACGATCCGAATCTCGGGGCCAAGAAACCGCGTGATTTGGTGGAACTGGACTACGGTATGTCCTTGACCCTGGCCGAGGCCCGGCTACTGCTGACGCGGGCTCATCGATCTGTCGAGCAAGGTGAGAGTCCCTCGCGCACCAAGGTTGAAAAGCGAGTCGAGGCTGCTGACGCGTTAACGTTTGGCAAGTGGGCAGAAAAGTACTTCGCTGAAGCTGACTTGGCTGAGTCCACCCGGTCCATGCGAAAGTCGGTCTATGACCGCAACTTGGCAGAGGAATTTGGCCGGCTGAAGTTGGAAGAGATCACGCCGGTTCGGCTGATGGCCAGGTGCGAGAAGATCAAGGAGCGGGGGGCTGCAGCACCTGCTGTTCAGTCGCGCGAAATTGTGCTGCAAGTCTTTCGGTTCATCCAGGCGCGGGGATTGAAGATCGACAATCCCGCTGAGGCGATTCGACCCAGAGCCATCGCCACGTTCAAAGCTCGGGACAGGGCCCTGTCACCAGCCGAGATTCATACATTTTTCAACGCGCTCGACCAGACCGCGACCACGTCGACACTGCGTTTGGCGGTCAAATTCATGCTGCTCACTCTGGTGCGCAAATCGGAATTCATCGAGGCGACGTGGGACGAGGTGAACTTCGAGACAGCGATATGGACGATTCCGAAGGAGCGCATGAAGGCGGGGCGCCCTCACAATGTGTACCTTAGCCAGCAAGCGTTGGACATCCTCGTCGCTTTCAAGACCTGTTTCAGTGCCAGTTCGTACCTGCATCCCGGACGTTACGAGACGGAGTTGCCGATCAGCGCGGCGACGTTGAACCGGGTCATCGATGCCACCGTGAAGCTGATCCGTGATCGCGGTGAAGACTTCGAGCCCTTCACCGTGCACGACCTGCGCCGCACGGCGAGTACATTGCTCCATGAAGCCGGCTTCAACAGCGATTGGATCGAGAAGTGCCTTGCTCATGAGCAGCGCGGCGTACGTGCGATCTACAACAAGGCCGAGTACGCCGAACAGCGGAGAGCGATGCTTCAAACCTGGGCCGATATGCTTGATGGTTGGATCAAGAATGGCGCCAATGTGGTGCCTATTCGACGAGGCGTTGGCATCGCTTGACGATGCGTGTGTCAAGCTGGCGCCTTGACCGTCTGCCGCTGGGGTAACGCCTACCTATGGCCATGAAAGCGTCGGTTCGCTGCTTGGCGCGCAGCATCTGTAGCAAGGCGCGCCGGATCAGACCCAAGGCTGGTAGGGAGGCGACTACTCGCGGTTGTCCGAAATATATCTACAAGTTTCGGACATTGCTTCTTGCTGATTGTCCGAAAAAGTTGTACAAATATCGGACAGGGTGCCCTATGTCCGATCTCAAATCCGCCATCTCCTCGCAGATCAACGCCGCCGGTGCCGGCCATGTCTGGGTGCCGACCGACTTCGCACACCTCGGCAACCGTGATGCGATCGACAAGACGCTCCAGCGCATGGTGCTGGCGGGCGATCTGCGTCGTATCGACCGTGGGTTGTACGACAAACCCACCATCAACCGTCTGACCCAGCGTCCCACCACCCCGGACTATCGCGCGATCGTCGAGGCCATTGCTCGGCGCGACCAACTGCGTCTGTTGGTGGATGGCATGACGGCGGCGAATGATCTCGGCTTGACGGACGCCGTCCCGGCCCGCGTCACCATCCACACCGATGCACGCCGCCGGGCGATCAAACTCGACAAGCTGACGATCGACTTCAAGCAGACCGCGCCTAGTCGTCTCTACTGGGCCGGTCGTCCCGCTATGCGGGTCGTCCAAGCGCTGCACTGGCTGAAAGACACGTTGGTCTCCGACCGCGACCGCATCCTGAACCGCCTGAGCCAACTGCTGGCCGATCCGACTCATGGCGTGGCACTTCGCCAGGATCTGCTTGACGGGTTCAATACGTTGCCAGCGTGGATGCAAAGCCTGATCCGTGAGCTGCCCGGATGCGACCCGCTGGCCACCGTGGCCAAGACTCCGCAACCGCGAAGCAGCGTGAAGCGATCGGCGAGTCCCGGTTCCCTCGGAAGCGCAGGGAGGGCCAGTTGAACCCATCCTTCCGTGAAGTGATCACCGCCGCCGACGCCGACCGGCTCGATCTATTTCTGGGCGCTGCCGCCCGTCTCGGCACGGCGGTCCAGAATGTCGAAAAGGACTTCTGGGTCTGCTGGACCCTGGACGTGTTGTTCAACGGCTTGGCGGCGGGCGGGCCCCGGCTTCTGTTCAAAGGCGGCACTTCCTTGTCCAAGGCGTTCGGCCTGATCTCCCGTTTTTCCGAGGACATCGACATCACGGTGTTCCGGGACGACTTGGGGCAAGCCGCCGACGTGGCGGAACTGGAAGCCTTGAGCGGGAAGAAACGTCGTGCGCGTCTTGAGTCCATCCGCACAGCGTGCCAAGCGTACATCGCTGGCCCTTTGACGAACCAATTCACCCAAGTCGCCGCCGCCGTCATCCCGGAGGGGCGTTTCCGGTTGGAACTCGACGCAGAAGACAAGGACGGCCAGAGCTTGCTGTTCTGGTATCCCGCCGTCACGCCCGCGGCCGACAGCTACATCCGCTCAGCCGTCAAGATCGAATCCGGTGCGAAGTCAGCGCTGGACCCGCATATCGCAGCTACGGTCGTACCATACGTCGCACAAGATCTGCCCGGGTTGCATCTGGCAGTGAGTAACGTCACCTCCGTGAAGCCAGAGCGCACCTTCTGGGACAAGGTCATCATCCTCCATGGCCTCCGACAGTGGTATGACCGCCGCAGCGAGCTGCGGCACGGCGGACAACGCGTCTCGCGGCACTACTATGACGTGTACCGCCTGATGCAGGCGTCGGCATCGTCCGAATGGCAGGCCGATCATGCGCTCGCCGTCGATTGCGCTCAGCACGCAAGGCTCTTCTTCGGCAGTGCCGACCTGGGGCTGGATGCCGCCCAACCCGGTACATTCACGCTCATGCCCAGTCCGGCGATGTGTGAAGCGCTCGCCAAAGACTACGCAGCCATGGCCGGGATGGTTTTCGGCGAAGTTCCACAGCTTGACGCGGTACTTGCCAGCGTCGAACGCTTCGAACAGATCGTCAATGGGACAGTGGTCGCCGCACCGCTTGTGCCGAAGGAAGGATCTTCGTGAACGACTACTTCAGCGACCGGGAAAATGGGCCGCGGGCGCGAACCGAGCAGGTGATTTCACCCGCCGTCTGGGCGGGCTTGGTGGCGACGGTACAGGCACTAATCAACAGCGGTGCCTTCGGCCTGCGTTTCCCCGAGCGCTGTCCAGATGGACAGGCCGTATGTGGATGTGATGCGGACGCCCTGGCCGCAGCCGTGGTTGCGGAGATGCCGGGACTGGCTTGGCCGCTCGAAACCACGCGGATGGCAGACGACGGCTTCCTGTCGCAGCATGAGCCCTTCGCGCCGGGTACGCTGCTGATCCTGGACTTCATCGAGTTCGTTTACGCTTCAGTGGCGAAGCCGATCCCCGGAAAGCACCACGATTTCTTCAGCCACCATCATCTGACATTCGATCAGCAGTCCGGGCAGGAAGAGTTCCGGGCGACCGTTAATCGGATCTTTTCACGCAATGGAGTGGCCTTCGAGATACTGTCGACCGGGCGTATTGTGCGGGTGCTTCCGCCGGTGCTTGGCGAAGACTTGAAGCGAACGCTGTTTCGAACCGGGGATCGGACGCTCGATAATATGCTGGACGAGTGTCGCACAAAGTTTTCAGAGCGCAACCCGCTGGTGCGCCGCGAGGCCCTGGAGCGCCTGTGGGATGCATGGGAACGGCTCAAATCCCTCGCCGACCCCAGCGACAAGAAGAGATCGATCAAAATCCTCCTGGATGCCGTCGCCCGAGAGCCGAGCCTGCAGGCGCGGCTGGAGGCGGAAGCGAAGGAATTGACCGAGATCGGCAACAGCCACCTCATCCGGCACTCGGAAGTCCGCCAAGTCCCGGTCATCGACGTCGACCACGTCGACTACCTGTTCCACCGCCTGTTCGCGATGATCCAGTTGATGCTGCGCAAGCAGTAGTCGGCACTTGCTTGAGCGGGCAGGTTATCCGTCGGGCGGTGGCGCTGCGGGGGGAGTAGGCCGATGCCGTCCGCGTTCGTCACCGCCATGGCGGTGGGCTTTGCGGCGCGCCGGCGGTTGAGCGACTTTGGCCTGTTTTTGGTCGTCGTAGTCTAGCTACGACACGTTGCAATATGCGGAATACATGGCATCATGAAATGGCGAGAATTGTCGGGGCGATAGGACATGGCTGATTTCGGTTCATTCAAGATTTTCCGGGAGTTGAGGATCACCGGGGCGCCCGAGCGTTTGCACGAGGTGGGCGAGGCCATGCAGGCGCATCTGCCCGGCCATTGGCAGCGCGCACGCGAGCGGGAAGAAGACAACGCCGCCATGTTCAGCCACGAGGCGGGACCGCTTTTCGTTTTCGAGCGCGCCGCAACGGAAGACCTGCCGGCGGCGGGGCTGGCGATGCTGGGCAGCGAAGAAGGGCTGTCGGTCATCAATATCGTTCCGCTCGAACTCCACCAGTTGTCCATCGGCCAGTACAACGCGATCCTGGGGGAGTTTTTCGAGGCGGCGGTGAAACCGGCCGTCGCGGCCTTGCAATTGACGGCTCATCTGACTGATGACACCGCGTCGATCACGAAGTGGCTGAGCGAGCCGGCCGCTGGCGCGTTGCGTCGTTTCAGCAATCTGGCCAATCATTCCACCGGCTCGGCGCATCCTCGCGATCGAGAGCGCTGGTTCGCTTTTCTCGTCCTGGCCCATCGGGATCGCAGTACCCTCGATACCGATATGCTGAAACGCTGGCTTGTGGAAGAGGGCGGCTGGTCGCCCGATATGGCGGGCGACCTGGCGATCGAATATGAATTCGCCCGGGATCTCCTGCGCTTTGCCGACGGCACCAGGTAGAGTCGGTGAATCTCGCCTTGACTGGGGAAGCGTCGGTCCTGATCCTCGACACTTGCGTCCTGCTCGATATTATCCGGTCACCGGTGCGGCGGCAGGTCGCCCGCAGCCATGCCGAGGCCATCATGGAAATCCTAAATTCCCTGCGGGCCGGCAATCCGCGCTGCCGGTTGGTCGTGCCGCCAGTGGTCCGCGAGGAATTCGAGCGCAATCTCAGCAGAGTAGTGGAGGATACCTGCGTCGAACTCGAGCGGGTGTTTGCCGAGCAGGCGCATGCGCAGACAACGCTGGATGTTCTGCTCGAGCGCGAGCCCTCGGCGCCGTTGGCGGCCGCCGTCGAGCGGTGGGTGGGGCAATGCAAGGCACTGGCGTGCGAAATCCTCGAGCGCGCCTTCGTCGAGCCGACCAATGCGGACGATCACCAGCGCGCCTTTGCGCGCTCAATCGGGCGGCGAGCGCCCGCGAAGCAGGGCAAAGACAGCGTGGGGGATTGCTTGGTTACGGAGTTTTCACTGCGCTTGGCGAAGGGCTTCTCGACGTCAGGCCAGTGTGAGGCCATCGCCCTCGTCAGTTCCAATACTGCTGATTACTGCGAGGGCCGACGCCTGGTACCGGCCCTGCAGACGGAATTCGACGAAGCCGGGCTGCAGTATTGCCGGAATTGGGTCGAGGCCAGGCGCAGTGTGCGTTTAGCCTGAAGGCCGTAGCAGACGGGAGCCAGCATGTTATCGAATGAGTGCATCCGACCGCCGGGAACCTATTACGACATCGTTGCCCATCCAACCGATGCAGACAAAAGCATTGAGATCGCCGTCGTCCAGGATCACCGGTTTGCCTTCTTCTACTGGATGAAGTGGCGAAACCGGCAAGAGAAGTCCTCGCCGCCGCCGACGCTCGTCTCGCTCGACTGGCACCAGGACCTAGTGTCCCCCGACGAACTGGAATGCGAATGGCTGCGAGCGCTCGACATGGGGGATTACAAGGCGGCGGCCTTCTTCTGCTGGGACAAGCTTCACTGCGCGAACGACGGCCACCTCCTCGCGGCGGCCTATCTGAACCTCATTGGCGACATCCACATCGTCAAAAAGCAGCAGGACGATTACGGGGACGTATTTGTCGATCGGGACGGCAGGACGCATCGGGTGCGCTGCTACGACTCCATGGATGCCTTGGTGGAGGCGGTTTCGCTCCAGGAACATGAGTCAGTCATTCTCGATATCGACCTCGACTACTTCACGGAAAGCACCGACGCGCACGGCGGCGGAGCGGACCTGCAACTCGTGCCGGATGGTGAGATCGAGGCTTGCCTCAATGCCTCGAGCCCCTTTATGTCGTGGGTGCTCCCGCGCCTAGCCGGGATGACGATTGCGACCGAGCCGGAATTTTGCGGCGGGCTCGCGAATTCCCATCATTTGCTCGATATCGTCAACAAGACGCTGTTCGACCCGGGCCTCCTCCGACATCACGCGGCTTGGCGCCAGCATTTTGCGTAGAGACCCCCATAGAAGATTGGCCCGCATAGGTCCGATGCATGCTGTTGGTCTTGGACAGGTGTTATTCCTGGATAGGGTGAGGACAATATTGAAAACCGCCTCGCGCCCGCTATAGTGCTATGAAGGAGGGATTATGCGCAGAGCCGTCTTCATTATCTTTCTGGCGCTCGGTGTGGGCGTCGGGTTGCTGTCCGCCCTGGACGGCGACTGGGGGCTGCGGATCGTCATGATGGCGGTGGGCGCGCTCTTCGGCGGCGCGGTGGGCGGCGGACTGGCGAACCTTGGCAGGCGGCGCGGCCTGGTTCCGCTCCAGAGCGAAGAAGAAGCCAATCTGATCCCGGGAATGGGAACGTCCGGGCGCGATTTGGCGGCGAATTATTGGCGGGACAAAGGACGCCTTCCTTTTACGAAGATGCGAAATATTCAGCCTGATGAGCACATGTTTGACCCAGAGAATATCGGGCGATAGGGCTATTTTCGTAGTGCATCCCGCACCGCTTGCTGCGCGTCATCGATCACAGAGCCCGCGTCTTCTTTGACTTGCTGAGCAGTCTGTTTCACCAGCGAGCGCTTTGTGGCCAATGTGCCGTCCCATGTCGGGATGATCTCGGTCTTCTCCTCGAACGCCGCCTGATCGGCCGCGGTTGCTGAGCGCAGGTGATTGGCCCGCTCCTGTACCTCCTGCCGCAACGGGGACGGCTTCGACGGTGGGGGTGGGGCAGTCGGCTCCGACTTTCCGAAGCGCCGCAATTCCTCGACCTGCTGACGATGCCGTGCTCGCAACTCGGGATCGAGTGCGGGGTCGGCAGCATCGAGAGCATGGTGTGTTTGGAGATCGCCGAAAGAAACCGGTACGGCGGTTCCGTCCGAGAAGGTGCGGTTGGGTTTCAGGGACTGGCGGGCCAGTTCTGCTTCCATCAAGGCCCGGGCCGCCGCGCTGTTGCCGCCGTACTGCTCAGCATAGCGCAGGAACATTTCGAGGTTATGGGGATCTTGGGCGATGTCGATGGACAGCGTCTCGCCGCGTTCGTAGGCCGTGGCGAGACGCTCGGCGAAGGCTGTTCGTTCGGCCAGGCTCGCCTCGGCCCGCTCGGAACGGGCAGTTGTCGAGGCGAGACGCGCCGCCATTTCGCGCCCGTCGCGCGTCTCGTTGCCGAGAATGCTGGCGAAGCTCTTGTCGCGGGACACCCTGTCGCCGAATTGCTTGAACTCGGCGAGTTGTTCACTTGTTATGCTGCCGAGAATCTTTTGTTCTTCGCTGGTCAGATTCGACGAGTAGTTCTTGTCTACGCTGGCATTGCCTTGAATACCTGCGACGGGAGTGCTGATCCCCAGGTGTCCGGCGGCACCAAGGGCGATGCGTGCCACCTGCGCCTGCGAAAGGCCGGTCGTGTCCGCCACACTCTTGGTGATCTGGTCCAGGCGGTTGAGCGTCTCGCCCCACTGCTCGAAGCTGCTCGACGTCGTGCTGTCGCTCTGGTGCGAGGACTTGAGCGCCGCCAGCCCCCGCGAGAAGGACTCGGACAGCACCGCCGCCCGTTCGTGGTTGGCGGCGACGGCCTCGCTGCGGGCCGCCGCCACCTGGCGGCTGGCGTCGGTCATGTCCTGCTCCGAGACGCGCAGTGATACGACGCGCGACGCGAAGCCCTGATTGCGCAGCAGGCTGACGGCCGTCCGTCCGGTCAACACATTCGACGAGAAGGTGTTCCCGCTCAGGTCGTTTTGCCAGCTGTGCATGAAGGCCGAGCTGCGGTTGGGCGCCAGGTGCATCTGGTCCATCCCCACATTCCCCATGGAAACGTTGCCGGCGGTCGCGGCCGACGTTCCACCCGCGATCATCGCCTGCAGGCCCGACAAGCCGCCGACCAGCGCCGTCCCGAAATTCTCCATGCGTTTCAACGCCGCCCAGGCGATGAAGGGGATACTCATCGCCAGGTAGCCGACAACGGCTTCGCCCGAGATCGCGCGCGAATAGATCGTCGAGGCGGTCTGCAGGGCCAGTGCCTTGGTGCCGGTACCGAGGTCCGCCGCGGCCGCCAGATCGTAGGCCGCGTAGATCGAGGCCATGTAGTTGAGGATGGCGTAGAGCGGGGGCCACAGCTGGATCCAGATCAGCACCGCCGCGTAGCCCTTGAAGGCGATCATGGTCTCGCGGCCGCTGGTGAGCAGGAGGAGCAGGACGAAGAGCGGGAACATCGCGTAGGTCACCGCCTCGACCACGTTGCGGAACACCGGCAGGGCCTGCTCGGCCACCTTCCCGTAGTTGAGCCAGGTCGCGTTCTGCTGGGCCACGGCTTGGGCGCGGCCGACCGCCAGTACCATGGCCGCCGGGTCGTTCACCTTCTGGCCAACGATCTTGCTGGTGTCCTCGATCGCATTGAGCATGGCGTTCTGCCGGATGAGGTCGGCGGCGGTGGCCGCGGCAGTAGCGATGCTGTTCTTGAGATAGGCCTGCTGGATCTGCCCGGCGATGGCCGCTGCCGCCGCGGCGCCTGGCAAGGTCGGGTTGAGCTGGAAGGCGAGCCGCCCCTCGATACGAGTGATCTGGGCCGGCAGTCGCCCGTTGAGGCTCTGATAGACGTTGGGGCAGGTATCGACGCCGACACTGCCGCCCGCGCTGGTGAGAGTGCTGAAGCGCGCAGGGTTGGGCGAGGCCATCAGCGGCCAGACATCGTCCGACGCGGAGAATGCGGCCGGATCGAGGGTGCCGTCGATCAGATCGTAGGTCGTGCAGTTGTGGATGAAGTTGACGAGGTCGGTGCGGAATGCCGGGTCCTGGAACACCACATTGCCGGTCTCGCGGATCAGGCGATTGCCGAACATCAGTCCGTTCTGCTGGTAGGCGAGCTCGGCCGGCAGCGCCCCGATGCCGGGGATGACCTGGAAGGCCGTCTCGAACAACCCGGTCAGGGTGTGGCCGATGGTGCTGGTGAGGCTGCCCAGCAGGACCACGCCGAAGGGCACGTTGTCGACGACCTTAACGGCGGAGCCGCCGGTCTTGTCCACGATGCCCACCGTCACCTTGGGCACGATCAGCACCGAGAACACCAGCACCACGGTGGCCAGCCACTTCCAGCCCTGCACTTTCTCGGGGGCGAAGGCATAGGCGATGAGCGCCGCGACGAAGCCGCAGAAGGCCACGGCCGCCACCGCCGCCGCGTAGTCCCCCGACGCATGGATGGCCGCCGCGGCGTTGAAGACGCCGAACAGGCTGTCGGCATTCTGGTAGGCATAGATCTCCCACATGGCCGTCCTTCTCCTCGCGCGATCCCGTCGGCGCTACTGCGCCAGATAGGCGGCCTGCTGGCCGAGCATGTCCATGACGTGCTGCGGCATGCTGGAACGCAGCTGGCGTTCGAGCTGTTCCAGGTGGCTAGCCACCGCCCGGAAGGAGCCCACCTTCTGGTACAACAGGTTCTTCTCCTGCGAGATTTGCAGGAGCATCGCCTGGGCGCGCTGGCGTACCTGATTGGCCTGCTCGCGTTGCGTCTGCTGCAGCGTGTAGTTCTTGTCCAGGGCGGCCATGCCCAGACGCAGGTTGCGTTCGAGGAAGACGTAGGCGTAGTCGGCGGCGATGACATCGCGGTACTGGGCGATCAGGCTGTCGGAGAGGCCGGAGCCCGGGATGCTGGTGCCGATGGACAGCATCTTGTAGACCGGCTCGGTGGTCTGGTTCACGAAGCCGACCTCGGTCGAGTTATTGGGAATGGCGGTCCGCGAAGCGATCTTCTCGGCGATGGAACGCATCATCGCCTCGACCTTGGCGGTGAAGGGGGTGTGGGTGTAACCGGTGTTCAGCGTCACCACGTCGCAGTTGGTGTAGTCGTTGCACTTCAGCATGTGCTGGATGACATCCGTGCCGCCCGCCGCGCTCTGGCCGTATAGCAACTGGCTGATCGAGGTGAGGGTGGGCGCGATCGGCTCGGGGTCGCGCGCCGATTCCTCCGGGTAGTAGATGACCGTGCCGACCATGCTCATGATCAGCTCACGCTCCTGATCGTCGAGATAGGAACCGGTGTACTGCAGCGCCTTCCACGTGAGGTTGCCGACGAAGGGGGCCTTGTTCTTCACGTTCGGATCGCTGGAGGCCCGCGCCGAGGACAGGATGCTGGGCCGGTCGGTGGCGCAGCGCCGGCGCGCCGCATCGCGGTCGCTCTCCAGACCCATCTCGATGGCGAGGTCGGCGCAGGTTTCCTGCGAGCTGTAGCCGAGCGACTCGGCGGCGGTGCTGACGATGGCCTTGGCGGTCTCGCACGAGTTGATGCGGGCATTGTTGATCCAGGTCTCCAGGCCCTTGGCCCACTTGGTGAGGCCACCCAGGAGCGGCGACACCGCTTCGAGCGCCAACTGGAAGGCGATGCCGGGCAGGGCGGCGGTAATGTTCCTCAGCATGTTCTTGAACTCCTCGGCCGAGATGTGGCTGAAGCTGCCGCCGAACACGTCGATGCCGCCGCAGCCCGCCTTAGCGCTGGGGAACTGGATGGCTGCGAGCTGATAAACCTTGTTGGGCGAACGCATCATCAGGTTGCCTCCGGCATAGGTGTTGAAGGTCTGGCCGCGGAAGGCGCCGGGCGCGGTGTAATTGCCGATGGCTCCGAGGTTGTTGAACATGTCGTTAACCTCCGCGTTGAGATCGCCTGCGTGCAGGGGGGCGGATGAGGCGAGCAGCAGGGCGGCCAGCGCGAACGCAGCCGTCCGGCGCGTGAGGGAAGGGAGCGTTGGGCGCGGCAGGGTGGGCATGTTGGTGGACTCCTATCGAAGGTTGATCTGCCGCGTCGCGCTGGGCAGCATCGCCTCGCCCTGGGGAGTCGTGACGATGGCGAGACGCTCCAGCAACTGGGATTCGGAGAGCACGCCGAAGCCGATGGGCGTGATC
Source organism: Rhodocyclaceae bacterium (assembly GCA_034004685.1). GTDB lineage: Bacteria > Pseudomonadota > Gammaproteobacteria > Burkholderiales > Rhodocyclaceae > JAEUNX01. The sequence continues at coordinate 54,407 of JAVEWG010000008.1, forward strand.
CTTCCGGTGAAGGGTTGGGCCAGGAAGACGGCGGGCACCTGGGTGACCTTCAGGGTGGTGGCGATGCCGTTGTCCGGGCGCGCCTCGGGGAAGCCCGGCATCGAACCGCCGTCCATGCTGACGGCGACGACCTGGATGCCGTGGCGCGCCTGAAAAGCGGCAAGGATCGGCGCGAAGGCATGGCAGTAGGGGCAGTCCGAGCGATAGAAGAAGAACAGCACATGGTCCTTGCCCAAGTCCGCGATCGCGCGCGAACGCCGGGCCTGTTGGTTCTGCTCGAACACCTCCAGCGCCTTGGCGTTGACCGGCCGACCCTGCAGGGTCGGATCGAGCTCGGGCGTCGCCCAGGCCACCCGCTGGGCGACGTCGGCGAAATAGGAGGCACGGGCGACGACCTGGGACTCGAGTTCCATGTAGCGCCGCACGTTCGCCTCCGTCGGCCGCATGATGGCGATGTTGCGGGTGTCCTCCAGGGTTTTCTGCAGACGTTCGAACTCGACCAGTTCCGCGGCTCTCGAGGCCGGAGCCGAGGACACGGCCTGCTCCGGCAACGTCGGGCGTTCTCGTTCCGCGGCCGGTGGATCCTCATAGAAATGCCAGCCACGCCAACTGTCGGACCAGTAGCGCGCAGTGACATCCTGGGCCGACGCCGCGTCGGCGCCCAGCGGCAAGGCCAGCGCCAGCAGCAATCGCAAGGGTGCGGGGAACGCGAAGCGCTTCATGCCGGACCGCTACTTCAGGGATTGCGGCGGACGGCCGTCGAGGCAGTAGTTGATGCCGAAGTCCATCGTCTGCCGGCGTGGGGTCGTGGCGCCGGCCGACAGGGCCTGGAGGGCGTTGGTGGCAGAGAATTCCGTGAGGTCCATCGCCGCGAAATCGAGGCGCTGGAGCTGGGCGATGGTGAAGCCCGAGCAGTCGGGGTTCTTGCCGGAGCCCCAGCCTTTGCCGACCTGGACGCGGCCCTGCTCGTTGACGATGCGCGCGAGCTTGCTGTTGAAGCAGCACTTGCCGGTGGTGTGCTCGATGCAGGCGACACACTTGCCAAAAATGCGGATGCACGACGAGCACCAGGTGCCGACCTTGTGGCACAGCCCGGCCCCTTCCTTCATCGCGAGCTTGCCTTCCTCCTCGTTGCAGGACGACATGGACATGACGATGTAGATGACCACGGCGATGGCGAGCGACCACGGATCGAAGGCGATCACCAGGCTGTCGCCCGCATAAAGGACCGCCGAGCCGGCGGGCAGGGCGGCGCCATTGACGGCGACGGTGACGCCGTAGGTGGTGAAGGTGCCGCTGAAGCCGCCGCCGAGCAGCAGCGCCTGCATGCCCTGATACAGGAACTCCCGGTTGTCGGCGTTCATCAGCACGTCGTAGACGAGGCGCGAGCCGGTGCCGAACAGGCTCTGGTTGGTCATGCCGGCACCGGCCGAGTCGGAATAGCAGCAGTTCTTGAACAACCGGTCGCGGCAGCGGTTGCCCTCACCCTTGAAGACCTGCATGTTGTCGGTGTCGAGGTACACGCCCGCTTCGCGTGCGGCCTCCATCAGCGACATCGAACGGGCGAAGTCGGCGTCGTTGGTGTAGCTGGTGTTGAAGCAGTTTCCGCCGAGGCAGAAGACGTTCGCCGGGCAGTTCGTTGCAGTGACGGTATTGCCCGGCGGCACTGGGCAGGTGTAGGTGTTCTCGGTGATCTCGCAGACGCCGGTGGCCGCGTTCATCTGCCGGCATACGGTGCCTGCTGGGGCACAACCGGCCGCAATAAGTGGTGCGCACTCGTCAGTCGCGGCGGCTTGCGCGCAGGCGAGCGTCGTCTCGTACTGCCAGCAGTCACGCGATACGGACGCGCCGTTTACCTCCTTGGCGGCCGGGCCGTCGACGCAGCGCGCGGTTCCCGCCACCGTGCAGCGGCCACCGGCGTCCAGGCCGGGGCACTGGTCGTCCCATCGATCGGTTTCGGTCACCGTTGTGTGGGGCCGTTCGTAATTCAGGACCATCTGCGGAATCGACCCATAGGCCGGATTGACCCGCCAGCCGACCACGGGACGTTGCGCGTCCTTGGTCCAGAAGTATCCGGGCACGGTGCCCGTCACGTCATAGCCGATGAGTCCGGACGCCGTCGCGGACGGCGCGTAGCAGGTGGATGCCTCGAAGGCCGAGACTGGGTCGCCGCCCCAGCCCCAACCCCACCAGGGCAGGATGTTGTCGCCACTCTGGGTCCCGGACGGGCAGGCGCCATAAACTTCGAGGAAGGGGCGCTCCAGCACGCAGTCCCCGAAACCCGAGTCGCCACCTCCGTCGGCGCAGACACGCCGGTATTCGTGGGCGACCATGGCCGTCAGCCGACAACTGTCGCCGGCGCACTGGTTGTCGGCGACCCACAGGCCGTTCTGGCCGCTGCCCCACCACCACCATGAGCCGCTGCCGGGGAGCGTCGCGACCATGCGGGGAAAGGTCAGTGGCGTGGTCATATCGAGGTCGAAGTACGTCAGTGGCGTACCCCGGTCGGTCACCCGGAAATGCTGTTGGCTGGCAGGCCTGTCCGGTATGCACTGCACATCCAGGCCGGTGCGGCCCGATGCGGCGCGAGCGAACCAGTCGCCCGGTGTGCAATTGCTGGTGCGCGACACCGATACGCTCAAGGAGCGCGTGCAGGCGTACGGGGAGGTGCCGCTGTACTGGCGGCAGACGCGGTTTTCGGTGGTGGGCGTGGCGACGCTATCCACCTGGCAGCCGCTGTAATAGGTGGCGATGTCTTCCAGGGTTGTCGCGGGATTGGCGGCAATGGCTCGGGCGGCGCTCACTGCCGGGTCGTAAGGCGAGATGGCCTCGCGCGGCGTGTTGGCCGACGTCATCGCCCCGCGCTGAGCCTCGCAGATGGGATCGCCGGTCGCGGTGGCGCAGGCGGTCAGGCGGGCATTAGCCGACCCCGCCAAGCTGGGCTGGCCGTAATACGCGGTTTCCGGCGGCGTGGTGGTATAGCCCGGTACGGTGCTCGAGGCGCTCGGCGCATTGACCGTCCCCCGGATCACCGGGTTGGCCGCCTGACCGGCTGCGGTGCCTTCCTCGAACGGGCCGGCAACGGCAGCAGTCTGCGTCGTGACGAAGCAGAAGAGCGTGATCGCGATGACCCATCGACGCATCGTGGCCTCCTATCCCCGAATCCGCTTCAGGAAGGTGTCGGCCGCCGGGCCGAACCCGGGTGCCGACCGCTGCATGTACTCCAACGCGTAATTCAGGCTCACGTCGCCGGAGGTCCGCAGGAAGCCTTCGGCTGACGCGCAGCTGCCGCCGGCGCAGGCGACCGGACGGGCGCCATCGCGCACCAGCACGAAGGTCGGGACCCGGGTGACGGCATAGCGGTCGAACGCCTGCGGATCGATCTGCACGGCCACTTGCCGGTCGCCGATGAGGCGCTGCACCTGGGCGATGGTGGTGCGCAGCGACCCGTCGGCGAAGCCCCGGAGGACGATCGAAGCCTGGGCGCGTGCGGCCTGGTCGATGAGGCGCTGCAGCGTGGGCTGCGGCATGGAGAGGCTGACGAACACCAGGAGTCCCGGCCCGGACGCCAGTCCCTCTGCTCGGCTCATCTCCTGCGCTTGCGATGCATAGCCCCGCGCGAGCGCTTCGAGATCGATCGGGGCACGGGCCGCCGGCGTCGGCAGTGCGTCGATGTGGGGTGGGGCCGGCACCGGCGCGGCTTGCAGTTCGGCGTTGCTCGGCATGCGATGTCGCTGCCGCACCTGCTCGATATCCTGATCGGAGATCGTCGGCTGTTCGCGACGGACCCGTTCGATGTCCGCGTCGGTGACGAGCGGCGGGTTCTGGGCCAGGGTCTGGGCGCTCGCCGCCAGCACAACAGCGAAGGCGAGGGCGGGAAGGACGGGATTAGAAGCCGACACAGCAGTTCCTTTTGCGAAACAACATGAAGGCGAAGTCCTCGCCGCGCACGGGGTATTCCTTGCCGGCGCCCCAGAGCACGGTGGTGCGGCCGAAGGGCTGGCAGCAGCGGCCGGCCTCCTTCGCGGTGTTGGGGATCGGGTAGGTGAGCTGGGTCTTGTAGGCGGTCTTGTCCATGACCGGCTCGAAGTACGGTCCGCACAGGCCGGGCGTCCCGTGCCAGCCCCAGGCGATCAGTTCGCGGTGCATCTTCGCGGTCAGGCGCTGGGCCATCAGGGCGGCGGTGCGCGCGCCGCCCAAGTGGTAGGGCACGTGGCCGTCCAGCGGGTAGATGCCGCCCTGGCAGCCGGCGCACCAGAAGAGCTCCCTGAGGCCGAAGCCCACCGAGGCGGCGACGCAGTCGGCGGCGCAAGCGGCGATGGCGACCGGATTGGCGAAGAGCACGGCGTCCGGGTTGAGGATCAGGGTGAGCTCGTCGTCGTTCCACAGCGGGTCGACCTCAGTGAGGAAGGCGAGGTCGAAAGAGCCCTTCTCCAGGCAGGGGAAGTCCGTGACCACCTCCAGCCAGTACATCACCGGGTTCACGTAGAAGTGCGCTTGGTAGAAGCTGCCGCCGTCGCCATCGCCTTCCGGGCGGGTGAAGCGCGCGGCCTCCGGCGCCGGGATGCCCGGGTCGAGATCGACGCCGCCCAAGGAAACGAGGCAGAAGGGCTTCCGCACCGCTTCCACGTGCCGGGCGGGCTCCCAGAAGCCGATGGAGAGCCCGATGGCCGGATTGACGCCGCAACTGCAGACCGGGTTGGACGGGTTGTCGGTGTCTTCCTGGTCGCCGAAGTTGGCGACGCGTGCGGCACCGATGCTGATGGGCAGAATGCAGGACCAGCAGATGTCGGTGATGGGATTGGGGAACTTGCCGACGCAGGTGGCGTCAATGCCCGCATCCTCGCGAAAGAGGCCAAGGCCGACTTCCGGCGCGTCGAGGCGGCCAGCCTGAAGATCCCGACCCGCTTCACCAGTGCCGAGGGCAAGCGCTTCTTCGCGCGGCTCTTCAACACGCTGCAGCTCAACACCCACTTCATCTCGGTGATTGCCCGCACACGCCTCGACCACGCGGACGTCGCCAAGGTCGAGGACACCATCCGCGCCCAGATGGATGCGGTGACCACGAACCTCAACCAGGCCATCGACGGCGCCGAGGCGCTATTCAAAGCGCACGGCATCACCAGTTCCGCGACCTACGACACCGTGCCGCTGGATGTGGACGTCCATGTGCTGTCGTCGATCGGTCGACGCTTCCTGGAGGTGCTGGGCAAGCTCGACCAGCTGATGCCCTTGCTGCAAACGCTGGAGATCCACGAGGTGATCACCACCCAGGCGGTGGATATCCAGCGCGCCAGTCTCAAGCGCCAGGTGCGCGACGTGGCCAATGGCGCGCGCAACTTCGCGATGGGGCTGCGGCGACGGATGAACGCCCTGGACGCGCGCAGCGGCGAGGGGCGTAGCGAGGGAAGCCGACCAGAAACCGTGACCGGAGACGTCGCGGATGGCACGGACGAACCGGGCGCGGAGCGCCAGGCGACGCTCGATGCGATCGATGCGAACGCCGATGCGCAGCCGGAATTCCCGGAAAGCATCTCGTCTTCGGTGGGCGACTGAGCCTAGGTTACCGCAGCCCGATCCGGGCCGATTTGTCACTTCCCACGTCGGGGATCAACAAAAATGACGATAAGCAAAACCACATAAGAACCCCTGTTTCGATAGTCCAGTGACCGTCATTCTTGTTGAGTGAAAGGACAACATGATGGCGGTGAAGAAGAAGGAGTCCGCCCGTCTGGCGAAGCGACTTGGGGGCAACCTCTCCGAGCGGCGCAAACAGCTGGGATGGACACAGGAGATGGTTGCGGAGCGGGTCGGCGTCGACGCCGAAACCATCTCGCGCATCGAGCGCGGCGCCCATCTGCCGTCCCTGCCGACGCTGGACCGGCTTGCGGGGGCGCTCCAATGTTCGGCTGGCGACCTGTTATCGACGGAAGTGCCCGAAGAGGTCAGCGAAGCGGCGACCTTTGGCGCATGGATTTCCGAACTCGGGGCTGACGACCGGGCATTCGTCATGTCGGTCGTGCGGAACTGCTGTGAATACCTGGGCAGCCGCTCGAAATAGGAAATTATCCCTCCCGCGGAGGGGGAAACGGGCCGCCAGGCCAAGTTTCGCGCGCGAAGCCATCCCGGCGCTCTTCCTGCGGTGCGACTTCCAGTCGGACTTCAGAACGCCCGACGAGAGCAGGAGGGAATCATGGCCCTATCCGCCACGGCGGACTTGAGTCGGATCGGCTTCATCCGCGATCCGATGTTTGGGCCGCAGCCTTGACTCCGGCGTGCCGGTATGGCTTTGGCATCGGTGCCAGCTCCAATCCCCGGCGTGTCCGGTCCCTTTCGGCTGGCGCATCCCGGCAAGTCTTGTGTCGGCCCATGGCCCCCAATATCGTACCAACAGGCTCCACCCCGGGCTGACCCGACGCACTGGGAGCTCGCACCGCTCTCGTGGCGGCGTCGCAGTCGTTACCTGCCTGTTGCCCGTCGATCCGCTGTCGCGCGTGCTGAGCGGCACAAATGCGGTTCGCCTGATCTTTCCCGACCCGAACGCACTTGGCCGTCCGGCGGCGGGATTCCCCTTCTGGCTCATTCTTCCATGCCGCGCGACCGGGGCGCCCGTGGCATGCCGTCGAGTTCTGCGTTCCCTATCGGCCCGCGCCATTCTGACCTAGCGGGGCCGCAACCGAGCAGGTCATACCCCTTACCGGCACCCGCCGTGACGAGGTCCGATCATGCCCTCCATCCGTTCCCGCATCGCCGCGATGGCTGCGACTCCCATTGCTCCTCCGGCCACGCCCGCCGCTCCGGTTCCGACCCTGGCGCTGCCCGAGACCGGCTTCCTGCGGCAGCCGCAGGTGCTGGCCTTCGTGCCCATCTCCAAATCGACCCTCTGGCGGCGCATCCAGGCGCGCACCTTCCCCGCGCCGGTCAAGCTCTCGGAGCGGGTGACCGTCTGGCGCGCCGAAGACATCCGCCGCTGGATCGCGCAACAAGGCCAGCCCGGCTGACGGGCAAGGTCCGCTGCGGGGATCCGTCCGGTGTGGACTGGCGGCACTGCTTGCGGATCGATCAGGCCGGCACCGGCCCGCCGCACGCATGGCGCGTGCTTTTTCCAGGTCCGGCCGGCTCGTGCTTCAGCGAAGGTGCAGCAGTTGGCCTGATGACGAAATCCCGCGTCCTTCCCGGCGATTTCGCCTGGCGAAAGGCGGTGTCGGCGCCCGAACATTCGGGCTATGACGGTCGAGCAATGATGGGAGAGGCAAGTCATGCAAGACAATCAGGAGGTCAGCAAGCACTACGAGAACGCGCTGCAATCGGCCGAGATGCTCCGTGCCGTCGTCGGCGGTGAAACCTACGAGGCGGTGGCCGCGCGCTTCGGTGTCTCACGCACGGCGGTCGAGCGACGCATCAAGTCTGTCGCGGTCCAACTCACCCAGGTCGTGGGCGTCGACGGCCTCAAGGAAGAGGGCGCCGCTTTCGTGCGGCGACTGCGCTTGCATCGGGGGGCCATCCTGGTCGCGCTGGAAGGGTTCGAGCCCCAGCCACCGGTCGGCGCCCGTCCGGCACGGGTACTGTCGGCGGCGGAAGTGGCCCAGGGGGCGGTGCGCATCAAGGGCCGAACCAACCGTACCTGGCACGACCTGGCCCTGTACTACATGCTGTTCGCTACCGGCTTGCGCCCCCTCGAGATCGCCCGGCTCGAAGTACGGGACTATCTGCTCGTCGACGGCAGTGTGTGCTGGGAATCCGAGTTGCGCGCGGAAGTCGCCATCAACGGCAAACCGAGGCCGCTTTACTTCGGCAGCACTCGACTCGACGACGCGCTGGCCGCTTACTTCCGCGAACGGCTCCACAGCGGCCATGGGCTGGGCGAGCCCGACTGCTACCGCGGCCTCGATCCCGAAAGCCGGCTGTTCCTTTCCCCGGGCGGCGAGCCCTACAGGATCGCGCCCAACAATGGCGCACCGGGGCAGAACCGCTATGTCTGCCGGGCACTGCTCGAGATCTACCGCAAGTTGTTCCGCTACGCCGAGCTCAAGGGTCTGAGCGCCCAGTCGGCGCGTCTCACCGTGATTTCCCGGATGTATGAGCGCGGGGCCGACGAGGATCAGGTGGGCACGATCCTGGGGATCGGCGAGCGCAGTGCAGTGCGGGAGCTGCTGCCGCGGCCCAAGGCGACGCTGGCGGAACTGCTCGACGAACTGGTTTGAACCGGCGATGGAAATCCAGCGCTTTACCATCAAGGGACGGGTCATCGCCGCCGACGACTCGCAACTGCAGGACGCGCTCGCCCAAGTCTACGACACGCCCGAGCGGCCGCGCTGCCTGTGCGTGCCCGGTGGCGTGGAGATGTACGTGGCATTGCACCGCCAGTTCGTGGTCAAGCGCATGCCGGAGAGCGGCAGTACCCACCATCCGGAATGTCCCTCCTACGAGCCTGAACTCCAGCAATCGGGGCTCGGCGAACTGGTCGGGGAGGCTGTGCTGGAATCGGAACCAGGCCGCGTCGAGCTGCGCGTGGATTTCCCCTGGACGCGGGTGACCGGGCGCGGAGTGCCGCGCGGCGAACCGCAAGACGTGTCGGAGGTCGGCGTGCCCGGGCGGCGCATGACGCTGCGGGCGCTGATGCACTTCCTTTTCGAGCGCGCCGGCTTTAACCGATGGAGCCCGGCGATGGCGGGCAAACGCAACCAGGGCGTGCTGCGCAAGTACCTGCTGGAGGCGGCCGAGGACATCATGGTCAAGGGCGTGCCGCTGGCCGAACGCCTGTACTTGCCCGAACCATTCAACGAGAGCGCCAAGGCCGAGGCCGCCCAGCGCCGACGCGAGAAGCTGGCCGTGCTGCGTCCCAAGGATGGGCAAACGCCCCTGGCCATCGTGATCGGCGAGTTCAAGGCGAGCGAGGCGACGAGCCAGGGGCGCCGGGTCTGGATCCGACACATGCCGGATGCGCCGCTGCTGATCGCCGGCAAGAGCTGGGAGCGCATCGAGCGGGTCTTCGCTCCGCTGTTCGAGGCTCAAGATGCGGACACCGACCGCCCGGTCCGCCTTGTCCTGGCGGCACTCATCCGCGCCCGCCGCGAATACACCTATGAGATAGACGCGGCGAGCCTGATGCTGGCGAGCGAGCACTGGATTCCGATCGAGGGCGTGCATGAATTGCCGCTGATCGATGCCCTGGTGGCCCAGCAACGCCGCTTCGTCAAACCACTGCGCTACGACGCTCGGAGCGGGGCAGCCTTTCCGAATGCGTTGCTGCTGGATACCGGGCCGGCACCGATGCCGTTGCACGTGGTAAGCGCTTTTATGGACCCCAAGGAGCGGGCTGCCAAGGAGAAGGCTATCGCCTCGGGGAAACTGGATGCCTGGATATGGTGGACAGATCAGCCGATGCCTGCTTTCCCTGCGGGGAATCGGAGCGCCAACTAACGGGGTATCGCCCAGTTGCTGATGCCGGCAGCTCATGACCATCCGTGCCAAATCGACGTGATTAGCGAATACGATCCGCCGCGATCAGTCAGTCCGACGCCGTGACAGATGAGTGGCAGTGCCGACCGAGTCGTGCCGGTCGACGCTTTCGAAACGGTCGTTCGCCCCGGCGACCGATGCCGCGGAGACCGCCTTTCGTCGCGCCAAGGCGATGTGGGCGCCTGTACGGCGGGTTTGAGGTCGAACCGGTCAGTGACCGGAGGAGAGTGTCGGTCGGCCCTCGGCCAGGAGCGGCCCTTGGGAGTACTGTCCGAAAGCGGCCATTGAAGACGCATGGCTGCCGTAATCCCACCGGGCAAATACCCGCGATTTTGCACAACGACGCCGGCCACCCTATCAAATACGACACTCTACGGCGACGGGGGCGGCCTCGAAACGTCGGAGATATTTGCACGCGGCAAGCGGCTCAGATATATCGTAAAGGGCTCAACGGCCAAGGCCCCCAGCGTGGTGGACCGGCTCGAATTGCCCGTGGAGATGTCTTTCTGCCGATTCGCCGGTGGAGCCCATCCGCTCGATGGCATACCTGCACTGATTGCGGCCGGGGTCGGGACAGGATTCATGTCGCGACTTGCGAAGCGCGGCGTGGAGGTCGTGATCTGCGGTGAAGCCGATCCCGGTCAGGCGGTCAGGGACTACGTCCAGGGCATGTCCCCCCGCGGAGGATGCTTGCCCCCGAAGAACGGCATGCGGGCACTGATGGAGCGCCCGCGGCGGGGCGAGTCGGCGGCTATAGAAGCGCCCTTGTCTGCGACGGCCGTGTGGCGCGGATCGAGAGTCTACCGAGTCTCGGCCCGTCAGGTTGAGGTGGGTTGAGGTGCAGAAGGGCGCCCCCTGCGGAACCGGCTCGTCGTTCCACCGAGGGCGTCGACGGTTCAATCCCGATCCACCCGATACATCTTCTCCGGATTCATCTTCGTGCTCCACGGCAGACCGACGTTCTGCCATCCGTTCCGCAGACGGAACCCAGCCTGCGAGCCATCCTTGAGCACAGCCCCCTGGAACCCATTGATCACGTAGCGCGCGTTGGGGAAGCCGTGCTCACGCAGGAAGGCGGCGCTCGGCTCGCCCCGCTCGCTTCCCGAGCGGCACATCGTGACGATCTCCGCATCGTTCCCCAGGCCGCGTTTCTCGAGCTCCGCCTTGATCCGGGCGACGAAATCCGGGTTGCGTTCGAGCTTGAAGACGCCGCGTTTTTCATCCCAGCCGGTACGATCGACGATCAAGTACGGAACATTCACATGTACCGCGTCGGTGAAACCGACGAACATGATCTCGACGGGATCGCGGACGTCGACGAAGAGCAGCCTGCTGTCGGCCGCCTGTACCCGCTGATAGGTTTCCTGGGCTGAAATGCCGATGTCGACGGCATGGGCGCTGAGCGCGATCAGACTGGCGGAGACCGCGAAGAGCAGACGCTTCATGAGAACTCCTTCTTTGTCGATGGCATGGCGGGTGCCGATCAGAATCCGATGACCCGACGTGTGGGTTCGAGCAAGGCGCGTCCCATGGCGTCCGGTTTCGCCGGTGCAACCCCACTCCTGAGGTCGTCGGCCTTGTTGCCGGTGTTCGGCAGATAGAGCGCACAGACCGACGCAGTCGCCCCCTTCTGGATCGCGGCATCGAGCAATTGGGTGGGGGTGACGTTCTGAGGCTTCAGGGTTTCTCCGCCCGCATTCTTCAAGGCGAGGTCCCCGGCCTTGTCGCAGAGCAGGACATGGACTTGGCCGCCTTGCGCTTGCATCTGGTTGGCCAACACCATTGCCATACCTTGGGTCATGGTGCTTGCCGAGCTCAGCACGATGGTCACCGGGAGCTTGTCGGCCATGGCCGCGGAAGAGCCGAGGGCGAGCGCGAGCGAAATGAGGACTTTCTTCATGGAATCATCTCTCCGTGGATTGCGGCCGCGAGCATCTTTGGCACGCATGGTCATCTCTTAATCAAGTACCATGCCAGGCTGTTGATGCGAACAAATATAAATAAAAACAATTAGATGCGGATCGGCGAAGTGGCCATCGAGGGCGGTGTGCACGGGCGCCGCCACGAGCGGCAGCAAGCAACTGTCGTTTGTGGCAGAGACGTGGCAGTTGGAGTGGCGGCGACATATCGCCGATTGGACCCCGCCGCCTTGCATCGGTGAGGACGGCGGGCGCGGGAAGAGGGATTCGGCCCGGCGGACGTGCCTGCGGCGGGGCGGACGTGCTAGGCGATGGCCAGGCTCAGGAAGCCCAGAGCCGTTCCGAGCAGACAGGCCCAGGTCGAGAAGATGGCGCGCAGAAGCGTCTGCCGCGGAATGAAGCCGACACCGCGCACGTAGCCTGCGCTCATCGCCCAGAACAGCGCCATCGCCGCCCAGTGGTCCGCACCACCGTCCGGTCCGGCGAGCGCGCGCGGATAGATCGTCACGGTAAGGGTGATGGCCAGGGCCACCATGAGCGGCAGCCGTCCAAGCGGGGCGCCGCCGGGGCGGCCCGATTCAGAAGATGCGCTCGTCGCCACTATCGTCCTCTCCCTGCAGGCTGTGTCTCGCGTCCTCGTTCTCGCCCCACATGGCATTGAGAATGGCGAGCAGGACGGCGAAGCCGATGCCGAGCATCCAGGCGAAGTACCACATGGTGTCCTCCTCCTTTCAATACGCCGAGCGGCTGTTTTCGCGCACGTACTCGGCAGTGACCTTGCCCGCCATCACCTTGTACGCCCAACTGGTGTACGTGACGATGAGCGGCATGAAGATCACGGTGGCCCAGAACATGATGGTGAGGGTACGGTGGCTCGAGACGCTGTCCCACACCGTGAGGCTCGCGTCCGGCATGGTGGATGAGGGCATCACGAAGGGGAACATCGACACGCCGGCGGTGCCGATCACGCCGACGATGGCGAGCGACGAGGCGACGAAGGCGGCGAGCGTGCGGCCGCGCGCGGCGAGGACGAGACCGGCCACGCCTCCTGCGTAGGCGAGGGCGGGCACCAGCAGGGTGAGGGGCGCCTCGCGGTAGTTCGTCATCCAGGCGCCCGCCTCGCGCGCCACCGCCTTGGCGAGCGGGTTGGGCAGCGCCGACGGATCGACCGCGGAGGTGATGGCGAAGCCCGGGATGTCCATTGCCACCCAGATCCCCGCCACCGAGAAGGCGGCAAGCATGACGGTCCCGAAGACCAAAGCCGCGGTGCGAGCCCGCGCGTAGATCGCGCCCTCCGTGCGGTGCATCAGGTAGATTGCGCCGTGGAAGGTGATCATCGTGGTCGACACCACCCCGGCGAGCAGAGCGAAGGGGTTGAGCAGCGCCCAGAACGAGCCGGTGTAGTACGGCACCAGGTTGTCGTCGAAGTGGAAGGGTACGCCCTGCAGCAGGTTGCCGAAGGCCACGCCGAAGATCAGCGGCGGCACCGCCCCGCCCACGAACAGGCCCCAGTCCCAGGTCTTGCGCCAGGTCGGGCTCTCCAGCTTGCTGCGGTAGTCGAAGCCCACCGGCCGGAAGAAGAGCGCCCACAACACCGCGAGCATCGCCCAGTAGAAACCGGAGAAGGCAGTGGCGTAGACCAGCGGCCAGGCGGCGAAGATCGCACCGCCACCGGTGATGAACCACACCTGGTTGCCATCCCAGTGCGGGCCGACGGTGTTGATCACCACCCGCCGCTCGACGTCGTCGCGGCCGACGAAGGGCAAGAGCGTCCCCACCCCCATGTCGTGGCCGTCCATCACCGCGAAGCCCACCAGCAGGACGCCGACGAGCAACCACCAGATCACTTTCAGGGTTTCGTAATCCAGCATGATGGGGCTCCTCAAACAATGGTGTCGCCACCGGCGGAGGCCACCCCGGGCCGCGGCGGCGCCGGCCTCTGCAGCGGCGGCACGGGTGCCTCGTCGGCATAGCGGTCGGTGCCCAGCGTGCTCGGACCCTTGCGGGCGAACTTCACCATCAGGTACATCTCCACCACGAGCAGCAGGGTGTAGAAGCCGACGAAGCCCGCGAGCGAGCCGTAGAGTGATTCCACCGTGAGGGTCGAGACCGACAGATGGGTGGGCAGCACGCCGTAGATGGTCCAGGGCTGGCGGCCGTACTCGGCGACGAACCAGCCCACTTCCGAGGCGATCCACGGTGCCGGCAGGAACCACAGGGCCCAGCGGAGCAGCCAGCGCTTGCTCGCGAAGTTGCCCTTGATGCTGTACCACAGCGCCACCGCGAAGAAGGCCGCCATGGAGAAGCCCAGCGCCACCATGATGCGGAAGGTCCAGAACATCGGCGCCACGCGCGGAATGGTGTCGGCGACCGCGCGCTCGATGATCTCCGGAGTCACCTGTTCCATCGAGCCGACGTACTTTCTCAGCAGCAGGCCGAAGCCCAGATCGGCGCGGTGCTCCTCGAACTCGCGGCGCAGGTTCTCGTCGCCGGGCGTCTTCCTCAGGCCCTCGAGCGCCACCACCGCCTCGATGCCCGACACGATTCGCAGACGGTTCCTGTCGCGGATGTCCTTGATCCCCGGCAGCTCGCGGTCGAGGGTACGCGTGCCGATGATGCCCAGCACCCAGGGGATCTCGACCTCCCAGTCGTTTCGCATCTCCGCCTCGTTGATGCCGGCCATGAGCTTGAGGCCGGCAGGGGCCGGCTCGGTCTCCCACATGCCCTCCATCGCGGCGAGCTTGGTCTGCTGGGCCTCGCCCACGGTGTAGCCGGACTCGTCGCCGAGCACGATCACCGAGCAGGCCGAGGCGAAGCCGAAGGCCGCGGCGATGCGAAAGCTCTTCTTGGCGAACTCGAGGTCGCGGCCCTTGAGCAGGTACCAGGAGGAGATCGCGAGCACGAACATGGCGCCCGTCACATAACCGGCCGACACCGTATGCACGAACTTCGCCTGCGCATCCGGGTTGAACAGCACCGCCCAGAAATCGGCAAGCTCCATGCGCATCGTGATGTAGCTGAACTCGGCGCCCACCGGGTTCTGCATCCAGCCGTTGGCCACCAGGATCCAAAGCGCCGAGACGCTGGTGCCGACTGCCATAAGGAGGGTCACCAGCAGGTGCTGGCGGCGTGACAGGCGATCCCAGCCGAAGAAGAAGAGCCCGATGAAGGTCGACTCGAGAAAGAAGGCCATCAGGCCTTCGATGGCGAGCGGCGCCCCGAAGATGTCGCCCACGTAGTGCGAGTAGTAGGCCCAGTTGGTGCCGAACTGGAACTCGAGGGTGATGCCGGTGGTGACGCCCAAGGCGAAGTTGATGCCGAAGAGCTTGCCCCAGAAGCGCGTCATGTCCTTGTAGACGACCTTGCCGGTCATCACATAGACGCTCTCCATGATCACCAGCAGCCAGGTGAGGCCGAGGGTGAGGGGCACGAAGAGAAAGTGGTACATCGCGGTCGCAGCGAACTGCAGCCGCGACAGGTCGACGAGTTGCTCACTGATCATGGCGGCCATCTCCGGAAGTCGGCGGCATGGCGCGTACGGAAGCGGTGACGGCGTGTGCCCGCATCGTTTCGGCGTCGACCGTCACCCGCTCGTCGCGGATGAAGACCCACCAGAGGACGGTGAGCAGCATGAGCTTGATCGCCACCACCAGCGCGAGCTCGCGAACAAGTTTGCGATCCGTCACGGCGTGCTCCAACGCTTCTCTACCGGCGCAATGACCGGGTCATGACAACATAGTGCTCATTCGAGATTGCGTAGCGCCATCACCCATTCAGCCATCTTGCGGTTTGCTTCCGGTAGCGGTGCTTCCAGGAAACTGATGACGTAGCGGTCGCCGAGCTCGGCAATGCCGATCGAGCGCGGCCGGACGGCGAGCATGGCCGGATCCGGCAGTTTGGGGCCGAAACAGAAGATGAGGTTCTTTGCCGCGACGATATCGGGCCGGATCTCGCCTCCGATCAGCTTGGTATGGGCGTAGTGATCGAACTTCGCGATCATCGCCACGCCCGGATCGGCTTCTGCTTTCGCCTCCAGCGCCTGCAGGAGCTCGTCCAGATGTGCATACGGCGTCTCGGACTTGGCCAGTTCGAGCACGTGGATCGGGTACTTGTCGGCCAACAGGAAGTTCTTCATGGCGTTGCCTCCGACCGGGTTGTTTCACGGCGCGGCGGGCTGTGCAAGCAGATGCGGAAGGGCAGCGTACCGCCGAAAACGGCGCCCCGATCGCCACGGCGGAGCAATGTCTTCACCCCCCCTGGCCGCGCTGGTCATCTCGCTGCGATTGATTCTTCGCCCTTTGCCCGGCAGGAGGGTTGACCTGTGTCAACGGGACGTGTCGCCCACGCGGGGCGCAGCGTTCCGCGGCGGAACGCGCCGGCGGCGTCCGTCCTCCCCAGCGCGCGCAGCAATCCTTGAGCAAGATCAACACGGTCCGGCGTCGGTGCGCGCAGTCTGGTCGATATGCGGCACCGGCCAGTGCCAGGAGGAGCATGATGAGCATTCACCTCCCGCGTGTGATCCTGCAGATCGGGGCATCCCTGTTGGTCGCCCTCGCCGGGCACTCGGCCGTCGGCGGTACCGCCGACCACAGCAAGTTCGACGAGCTTGAGGGCCCCTTCGCCAGCGGCGAGGAGGTCACCAAGGTGTGCCTGAAGTGTCACACCGAGGCTGCCCGCCAGGTGATGGCCACCCGCCACTGGGTGTGGGAGTACGTCAATCCCGACACCGGCCAGAAGCTGGGCAAGAAGACCATGGTCAACAGCTTCTGCATCGGCGACCGCTCGAACGAGGCCTTCTGTCAGGCCTGCCACATCGGCTACGGCTGGAAGGACGCGAGCTTCGACTTCAAGGCGCCGGACAAGGTCGACTGCCTCGCCTGCCACAACACTGGCGGCTACACCAAGCCGCACGGCCTTGCCGGGCACCCCGCCTACGAGCGCACCGAGTATCCACCCAAGTCGGGCAAGTTCCTCGAGCCGGTCGATCTCGCCTCGGTCGCCCAGCACGTCGGCGCCACCAGCCGCGAGACCTGCGGCGCCTGTCACTACTACGGCGGCGGTGGCGACGGCGTCAAGCACGGCGACCTCGACTCGTCGCTCAACAAGCCTTCGCGCAAGCTCGACGTGCATATGGCCGAGGATGGCGCGAACTTCAGCTGCAGCACCTGCCACCGGTCCGACGAGCACGCGCTGGCCGGCAGCCGCATCCAGATGACCGCGGCCGACCCCCACGGCCCCGCGCTGCGCGGCGCCGAGGGCGTGCGCAACCCCTCGACCTGCCAGTCCTGCCATGGCGACAAGCCGCACCGGGAGAGCTGGCTGCATGCCGAGCGGCTCAACGCCCACACCGACAAGCTCGCCTGCCAGACCTGCCATATTCCCGAGTTCGCCAGGGGCGGGGTGGCGACAAAGATGAGCTGGGACTGGTCGACGGCTGGCCGGCTCACGCCCGAGGGCAAGCCCTTCCAGGAGAAGGACGCGCACGGTCACGTGGTCTACGACAGCAAGAAGGGCAGCTTCACGCTGGGCGAGAACGTCGCGCCCGACTACGTGTGGTTCAACGGCAAGGTCACCTACACGCTGCAGAGCGACAAGATCGACCCGACCAAGCCGGTGGCGATCAACGCCTTCCACGGCGGCCCGGACGACCCGAATGCGCGCATCTGGCCGGTGAAGCGGTTTCGCGGCAATCAGCCCTACGACGTCGAGCACAAGACATTGCTCGTGCCGCACACCGCGGTGCCCGACGACAGCGCCTACTGGTACAACTTCGACTGGGCCAAGGCCCTCGCGGCGGGGGCGCAGGCCACCGGCGCCCCGTTCAGCGGCAAGTTCGACTTCGTGCGCTCCGAGATGCTGTGGCCGATCACCCACATGGTCGCACCCAAGGCGCAGGCGGTCCGCTGCAGCCAGTGCCACAGCGCCGAGGGGCGGCTGAAGGGCGTCGGCGGCGTCTACGTGCCCGGCCAGAGCGGCAGTCCGATCCTCGACCGGATCGGCTGGCTCGCCGCACTCGCTACCCTCGTCGCCGTCCTTGCGCACGGCGCCGTGCGCATCTTCCTCTCCAGGAAATAGGCGGGGTGACATCATGGCTCAGACGGATACCCAGCGGATCTACGTCTTCAAGCGCTACGAGCGCTTCTGGCATTGGTCGCAGGCGGCGCTGATCTTCGTCCTGCTGATCACCGGCTTCGAGATCCATGGCAGCTTCGACAACTTCGGCTTCCGGCGTGCGGTCGGGCTCCATACCTTGGCAGCCTGGACCCTCGTGGTGTTGTGGGCATTTACCGTGTTCTGGCATTTCACCACCGGCGAGTGGCGTCAATACACGCCCACTCTGAAGAAGGTCGATGCCATGATCCGCTACTACGCGTGGGGCATCTTCACCGGCGCGCCGCATCCCTACCGAAAGACCGTGCAGCGCAAGCACAACCCGCTGCAGCGGCTCGCCTACCTGGGCCTGCTCACGGTGGTGTCGCCGCTCATCTGGGGCTCCGGGCTGCTGTACCTCTTCTACGCCTACTGGAAGCCCTCGGGCCTCGATCGTTTCCTCTCGCTCGAGGCAGTTGCCACCATCCACACCGCCGCCGCGTTCATGATGCTGGTGTTCATCATCGCCCACGTCTACCTCACCACCACCGGCCATACCCCCTTCGCCCACATCAAGTCGATGATTACTGGATGGGAAGAGCTGGAGCACAGTGAAACGGAGGGCCGGAAGGGCGCATGAGACGAGGCGCCTCATCCCGGGGAGCGCCCCCGGGGTCGGGCGGCGGCGCCTGGGTTTGTCTCATGACAACGCTCGCCATCTCACACGGGAGCACGATGAGTTCGTGGCTATCGGGCCGATCGCCACAGGCAATTGGACGGAATATAAGCAAATGCTTATTATGCGTCAACGATTCACCTCGACCGAAAAGGAGTCATGCCATGGATGCCGTCACCACCCCTTCCTTCCCTAGGCTCAACGAACCCGCACCCGCCTTCAAGGCGCTTACCACGCACGGCGAGCGCTCGCTCGAAGACTATCGCGGCAAGTGGCTGATCCTGTTCTCCCACCCGGCCGACTTCACCCCGGTGTGCACCACCGAGTTCATGGGCTTCGCGAATGCGGCGCCCAAGTTCGCCCAGATGAACTGCGAGCTGTTGGGACTCTCGATCGACAGCGTGTTCTCGCACCTGGCCTGGACGCGCAACATCAAGGAGAAGTTCGGCGTCGAGATCACCTTCCCCATCATCGAGGATCTCAAGATGGAGGTCGCCGCTGCCTACGGCATGATCCATCCCGGCGCGGGCGACACCTCGGCGGTGCGCGCCACCTTCCTCATCGATCCCAACGGTGTGCTGCGGGCGATGGTGTACTACCCGATGAGCAACGGCCGCAGCGTCGACGAATTCGTGCGTCTGCTCGAGGCGCTGCAGACCTCGGACACCCATAGCGTGGCCACACCCGAGAACTGGAAGCCGGGCGAGGCGGTGATCGTGCCCCCGCCGAAGACCGCGGAAGCGGCCGAGAAGCGCGCCGGAGAGGGTTACGACTACGTCGACTGGTACTTCTCCCGCAAGACCCTGTGATCGCCTCCCGGCAATGACCGGTGCCCGCGCTGCCGCGGGCACCGCTGCAAAGGAATGTGCTCATGACTTCCGAGATCCATGCGGATGTGGCCATCATCGGCGCCGGCACCGCCGGGCTGTATGCCCTGCGCGAGGTGCGCCGCGCCAGGAAGTCCTTCGTCCTCATTGATCGCGGCCCGCTCGGCACCACCTGCGCCCGGGTCGGCTGCATGCCGTCGAAATCGGCGCTTCACGTGGCGGAGTTGTGGGGCGCGCGCCTCAAGTTCGCCCGGTTCGGCGGCGACCGGGGCGAGGCGCTCGCGCTCGACCGGTCGCGCGCCTGGCAGCACGTGCGCATGCAGCGCGACGGCTTCACGGCGAGCGCCGCGGGCAAGGCGCGGGAGGGGGCGGGCGAACACCTGATCGAAGGCCACGCCCGCTTCCTCGAGCCGAACGTGCTGGAAGTCGAGGGCCCGGGCGGGCGCCGCATCGTGCGCGCCGGCGCAGTCGTCATCGCCACCGGCTCGCACCCGGTCAGGCCGGCCTGGCTGCAGCCGCTGGGCAAGCGGGTGGTGTCCACCGACGAGCTGTTCGAGCTCGAGACCGTGCCCGATGCGATCGGGGTGCTGGGGCTCGGGGCGATCGGCCTGGAGATGGGGCTGGCGCTCGCCCGCCTCGGCGTACGGGTCGTGGGCGCGGACGTGGCGGCGGTGCCGGCCGGGATTGCCGACCCGGTCGTGGCCGAGCGCGCCATTACCCGTTTCGGAAAGGAAATCGAGCTGTGGCTGGGTGAGACCGCGTCCGTTGCGGTCGACGGCGCGGGCCTTGCGCTCGCGAGCGGCGAGCGCCGGGCGCAGGTGGATCTCGTCCTCGCCGCGCTCGGCCGCCGGCCCAACACCGACGGCCTCGATCTCGCCGCGGCCGGCGTCGCTCTCGGCCCGCGCGGCGAGATCCCCTTCGATCCCGCCACGATGCAGGTGGGTGCACTGCCGATGTTCGTCGCCGGCGATGCCAGCGGCGATCGGCCGCTGATGCACGAGGCGGCCGACGAAGGCGCGATCGCGGGCTTCAACGCCGCGCGTGGGCTTCGGACGCGGTTCCGGCGCAAGGTGGCGCTGGGCATCGCCTTCTCGCAGCCGGACGTGGCTGCGGTGGGCGAGCGCTTCGACGCGCTCGATCCGGCGTCTATCATCATCGGCAGTGCGGAAGGTGCGACCAACGGACGCTCGCGCGTGCTGGATGCCGGCGACAACCTGCTGCGCATCTACGCCGACGCCGCGAGCGGGCGGCTCCGCGGCGCCGCCTTGGTGAGCCAGGACGGCGAGCATCTGGCCCATCTGCTGGCGTGGGCCATCCAGCGCGGGGAAACCGCGGCAGGCTTGCTGGAGATGCCGTTCTACCACCCGGTGGTGGAAGAGATGGTGCAATCGGCCCTCCAGGACATCGTCGGCCGGATCCCGGCCGTGGGCGGGTTGCCACCCGGCCTGAGCGCGGAGGAAGCATGATGCTGCGGCGATGGTTCGTCCTGGCGCTGCTGGGCGTGGGTGCCGCCGGCGGCGCCCACGCGGGCGAGGCAAGCCTCGTGGTGCGCATCGACGGCATCCGGCACGAGCGGGGCGCGTTGCGCGTGAGCCTCTACCGCGACCCGAAGACCTTCCGCAAGGAGCCCCAGGCGACGGCCGTGCAGCAGGTCGCCGCCGCACCCGGGCAGGCCACGGTCGGCTTCGCGGCGCTGCCGCCCGGCCGCTACGCGGTGATGGCCTACCACGACGAGGACGGCAACGGCGAGCTCAACCGCCGCTTCGGCATGTTCCCCACCGAGGGCTGGGGCCTGTCCAACAACCCCACGGTGATCGGCCCGCCGGCCTTCGACGACAGCGCCTTCGAGGTCGTCGCGCCGAGCACCGCGGTGACCATCGAACTGAGCTACTGAACGACGCAGGGTGTCACCATGAACAACACGGCCCAGACTCGACCTCAGGCGGCGTCCGCCGCGCCGCCGACCCTCGACAGCCGGCTCGAGCATTTCCCCGTCGCGCTCTTTTCCACCGTGATGGGCACGGCGGGGCTCGCCATCGCGTGGAAAAAGGCGCATGCGGTGCTCGGCCTGCCGGCATCCGTGTGGCAGGTGGTGGCGGCGATCGCCAGCGCGCTTTTCGTGCTCCTCGCGGCGATCTACGCCGTCAAGGTCGCGCGCCATCCCGCGGCCGTCGCCGCCGAGCGCGGCCATCCGGTGCGGGTGAACTTCTTTCCCGCCATCTCCATCGGCGTGCTCCTGCTTGCCATCGTCTGGGCCGAGGACGCGCCGGTCTTCGCCGGCGCCCTGTGGGCGGTGGGCGCGGCGGCCCATCTGGGCTTCACCCTGATGGCGATGAGCAGCTGGATCCACCACACCCACTACGACATCAAGCACGCCAATCCCGCCTGGTTCATCCCGGTGGTGGGCAACATCATCGTGCCGGTGGTGGGGGTGAAGTTCGCCCCGCTCGAGGTGTCGTGGTTCTTCTTCAGCATCGGCCTGGTGTTCTGGCTGGTGCTGCTCACCATCGTGATGTACCGGCTGTTCTTCCACGAACCCCTGCCGGTGCGCCTGACGCCGACGCTCTTCATCCTGCTCGCGCCGCCCTCGGTGGGCTTCATCGCCTACATTGGCCTTACCGGCGAGCTCGACGGCTTCGGCCGGGTGCTGTACTACACGGCGCTCTTCCTCACTCTGCTGCTGTCGACCAACGCCGCGCGCTTCTTCCGCGTGCCGTTCTTCGTCTCGGCCTGGGCCTACTCGTTCCCGCTCGCCGCAATGACGATCGCGACGCTGGTGATGTACGAGCGAACCGGCTTGCTCTTCTTCGCCGCCATCGGTTCGGCGCTGCTCGTCGTGCTGAGCGGCATCGTCGCCGTGCTCGTGGTAAAGACCGTGCAGACCGCACGCCGAGGGGAACTTTACGTGCCCGAGTAGCGGCGGCGAGGACGCGTCGCCCCGCCGCCGCAGGAAGCTCGTCGCGCGTAGCACAGGAGGCAACATCGGCTTCTGGAGGATGCCCATGAATCCGTTGAACGAAACCGAAATCCGGGCGCTGCACGATGCGCTCGATGACGAGTACCAGGCCTTCTCGACGTATGAGCAGGTGATCGCCGACTTCGGCGAGGTGCAGCCATTCTGCAACATCCGCGATGCCGAGGCCCGCCACATCGAAGCCCTCTGCAGCCTGTACGCCCGCTACGGGCTCGCAGTGCCGGCGAACCCATGGGCCGGCAAAGTGCCTCGCTTCGCCAGCCTGCACGACGCCTGCGAAGCCGGGGTGGCCGCCGAGCTTACCAATGCGGCCCTCTACGAGCGCCTGCTCGCGAGCACCGAGCGGCCCGATCTCGTTGCCGTCTTCCGCAATCTGCAGGAGGCTTCGCAGGAACGCCATCTGCCCGCCTTCCGGCGTTGCGTGGAGCGAGGCGGCGCCGGAGGAGGACGTGGCGCCTGCGGAGACGGTCCGAGGCGTCGGCGGGAGCGGGGAGGCCACGCGTGAAATCCGTCATCGAGAAGGGTGGCGGCAGCTTCAGCGGCATCAAGCTGCTGCTGTGGGAGAACCCCCTGCCGCCCCTGGACGAAGCAGTTGTCGCTGCTTGCGCGGAGGTTCCGCACAGCAACTACTACACCGAGGCACATTCGGCGCCGCTGCGCCGCTTGCTCGCTCAGCGGCTCGGCGTACCGGAGCGATGCATTCACATCAACGCGGGTTCCGAACTCATCCTGCGGCAGCTCTTCGACCGCTTCGGCCAGCAGGTCCATCTGCTGACGCCGACCTACGTCCTGTTCCCTGAGATCGCCGGTCGTTACACCGAAACCTGCCTGACGCCCGAGAACGACTTCGCCTACGACCTGGCCACACTGGTGATCCCTACGGGGACCACACTGGCGGTGATAGTCAATCCCAACAACCCCAACGGCGGCGTCTTCGACATGAGCCCGCTTCCCGACCTGCTGGCGCGCCACCCGCAGACGCGCTTTCTGGTCGACGAGGCGTTCATCGATCTTGCCGGGCAATCGGTCGCCCACCTGGTGCCGCACTACCCGAACCTGCTGGTGACCCGGACGCTTTCCAAGGCACACAGCCTGGCGGGTTTTCGCGTCGGCTATGCGATCCTGCCGGAAGCCGTCGCCGACGAGATGAACGCCCATAACGACGCCTATCCGCTGGCCCGTCCGAGCGAAGCGGCCGCGATCGCGACCCTGCTGCACGAGGACAGGATCCACGCACGCGCCGCCGAGCTGCGCGCGTGGGCGGGCCAATTGGCCGAAGCGTTGCGCCGGCTCGGCGTGCGGACGTTTCCCAGCTCGACCTACTTCTTCCTCGCCGATTTCGCGCCACACGACGCCGCCGTGGTGGCGGCGCGCCTGCACGAGCGCAGCGTGCTGGTGAAACCGCTCAACGATGCGCGACTCGGGCCGGGCTACATGCGCGTGACCACGGCCCTTCCGGACGACAACGTGCGCGTGGTCGCCGCGCTGAAGGCCGTGCTATGAACGCGCGGCGACGGTGGTGGCTGCTCGGTCTCTTCAGCCTGCTTCTCGCCGCTTCATCGAGCGTGGTGCGGCCCGCACCGTTGCAGGTCTTCGTCAGCATCCTGCCGCAAAAGTACTTCGTGGAGCATATCGGCGGGGAGCGCGTGGCCGTCTCGGTGATGGTCGGCCCCGGGCGCAGCCCTGCGACCTACGAGCCGACGCCCAGCCAGCTCTCGCGGCTCGCGCACGCGCAGGCGTACTTCCGCACCGGCGTGGCGTTCGAGAAGGTATGGATGGCGCGGATCGGCGAGATCAATCCCGCCATGCGCATCGTCGACATGTGCCGCGGAATCGTTCTACGCCAAGTCGATCGGCCGTTCGAAGCCGTGCTTGCCCCGGATGGGGAGGCCGACCCGCACGTGTGGACGAGCCCGCGTCTGGTCAAACGGATGAGTGCCAACATTCGTGACGCCCTCGTCGAGCTCGATCCCGCGCATCGCACCGCATACGCCGCCAACTTCGATCGCTTCGCCGCCGAGCTCGACCAGCTGGACGCCGACATCGACGCGGCACTCGCTGGCGCGCGCCAACGCAGCTTCATGGTTTTCCATCCGTCGTGGGGTTACTACGCGGATGCCTATGGCCTCAAACAGATCGCGATCGAGACCGGCGGCAAGGAGCCGGGCCCGCGCAGTCTCGCGCGGACGATCGAATTCGGCCGCCGCGAGGGCGTCAGGGTCATCTTCGTCCAGGCCCAGTTCAGCCGGCGCGCCGCCGAGACGATTGCACAGGCGCTGGGGGCGAGGGTGGTCGCGGTGGATCCGCTGGCGGAAGACTATCTCGACAACATGCGCGCGGTGACGCGCCAGTTCGCCGAGGCGATCCGATGAGCGGACCCGCGATCCGGCTGGAGAAGGTCTCTTTCGCCTACCAGGGGATCCCCGCCCTGGAGGACGTGAGCCTCGATGTGGAGGAGGGGGAATTCCTCGGCCTGGTGGGGCCCAATGGCGGGGGCAAGAGCACGCTGTTGCGGCTCGTGCTCGGTCTGCTCGTGCCCGACCGCGGGCGCATCGACGTATTCGGCGAGCCGCCGGCGAGGGCGCGGCAGGCGCTCGGCTATGTGCCGCAGTTCGCCACCTTTCGGCGCGACTTCCCGGTCACCGCGGAAGAAACGGTGCTCCTCGGGCGGCTGGGCATGACAAGTGCGCTGTTCGGTACCGCGACCGGGACCGCAGAATGGCGCAGCAGGCGATGAGGGAGACCGGCGTCGTCGAACTGCGTGAGCGCCCCATCGAAGCGCTGTCGGGCGGGCAGCTGCAGCGCGTGCTGATTGCCCGCGCCCTTGCCTGTGAGCCGCGGATGCTCATCCTCGACGAGCCGACCGCGAACGTGGACGTGCGCGCCGAAGGCGACATCTTCGATCTCCTCAAAGTGCTCAACGCCCGCATGACCATCGTCGTCGTCTCCCACGACATCGGCTTCATTTCCCAGTACGTCACGCGCGTCGCGTGCCTGAATCGAACGTTGTTGTGCCACACCACCGCGCCGCTTGGCGGGGACGTGATCGAACGCCTCTACGGTGCGCCGGTGAGGATGATCCGGCACGCGAGCCGGGTCGAAGCGGGACGCACGTCATGAATGGTTTTCTCGATGCGCTGATGCGCGAGGCGTTCTTGCAGCACGCCCTGCTTGGCGGTCTACTCGCCAGTCTCGCCTGCGGCGTCGTCGGTACCTACGTGGTGGCCAAGCGCATCGGCTTCGTCGCCGGCGGCATCGCCCATTCGGTGCTCGGCGGCATGGGCATCGCCTATTTCCTCGGTGCGAGCCCGTTGGCTGGCGCGCTGGCCGCCGCCCTCGTCGCCGCGCTCGTCATCGGCTGGGTGAGCCTGCGCGTGCGCAAGGACGAGGACACGATCATCGCTGCGCTATGGGCGATCGGCATGGCCGTGGGCGTGCTCTTCATCTCGCGCACCCCGGGCTACAACGCGGATCTCATGAGCTACCTGTTCGGCAACATCCTGATGGTCTCGCGTGCCGACCTGTGGGTGATGGCGGTCCTCGATGGGATCGTGCTGCTTGTGGTAGCGCTGTTTTCCAAGCAGTTCCTGGCGGTGTCGTTCGACGAGGAGTTCGCACGGGTGCGGGGAACACGGGTCGAGTTGTTCCATCTCCTGCTGCTCTGCCTGGTGGCGCTGACGGTGGTCGTCCTGATCCAGGTCGTGGGCCTGATCCTCGTGCTCGCCCTGCTCACCCTGCCCGCGGCGATCGCGGCTCAGTGGCGCTCGCGCCTGGCGCCAATCATGGCGCTTGCGGTGGTGCTCGGCATGGCATTCACGGCTGGCGGCCTGGCTCTGTCTTACACGCCGGATCTTCCTGCTGGGGCAACGATCATTCTGTTGGCGGGGGCGACGTATCTTCTCGCGCTCGGTGCAAGATGCTTCGTGTCGAAGCGTGCGCCCGCAGGCGCGAGGCCGAACGGCCCGTGAATCGTGCGGCGTCGCCCGCCTCATTGCGGTAGGGGGCCATGGCTGGGCGAGCACCAGAACAGTTACGTGCATCAAGTTGTGCAAGTTGGGTCGCAGACTGGGCCGCGGATAAACCATTTTCTAATCGAAACGGGCCGCGTCCAACGGCAGTCTAGCGCGTGTCTGAATCAGGGGCCGTCACAGAAAACGGAAAAAATCGTACGTTAAGCCTTCCCGTTGAGGCGTAGCGGCCGGAACTGCCCGTCATCGACCTTCCGGCTCTGCCGCCACACGTAATCGCCGGTCAGGTTGATGTGCTCCCAGCCCAGCGGCGACAGGTATTGCAGCAGCCCGTCATCGATCGCCTTGCCGGCGTCGCGCAGTGCCTGCGTCGAACGCTCCAGATAGACGGTGTTCCACAGCACAATGGCGGCCGTCACCAGGTTGAGACCGCTCGCCCGGTAACGCTGCTGCTCGAAGCTGCGGTCGCGGATTTCGCCCAGGCGGTTGAAGAACAGGGCGCGGGCCAGCGCATTGCGCGCCTCGCCCTTGTTGAGCCCGGCATGCACCCGCCGGCGCAGCTCGACGTTCTGAAGCCAGTCGAGGATGAACAGCGTGCGCTCGATGCGGCCCAGCTCGCGCAGGGCGACGGCCAGGCCGTTCTGGCGCGGGTAGCTGCCAAGCTTTCGGAGCATCAGCGAGGCCGTCACCGTGCCCTGCTTGATCGAGGCTGCGAGCCGCAGGATTGCGTCCCAATGGGCGCGCACGTGCTTGATGTTGAGCGCCCCGCCGATCATCGTGCGCAGCGCCGGATAGTCCTCGCCGTTCTTCACGATGTAGAGCTTGGTGTCTTTGAGGTCGCGGATGCGCGGCGCGAAGCGGAAACCGAGCAGGTGCATCAGCGCGAACACGTGATCGGTGAAGCCGGCGGTGTCAGTGTAGTGCTCCTCGATGCGCAGGTCGGATTCGTGGTAGAGCAGGCCGTCGAGCACGTAGGTCGAGTCGCGCACGCCGACGTTCACCACCTTGGTGTGGAACGGTGCGTACTGATCGGAGATGTGGGTGTAGAAGAGCCGCCCCGGCTCGGCTCCGTACCTCGGATTGACGTGGCCGGTGCTCTCGGCCTTGCCGCCGGCCTTGAAGCGCTGACCGTCCGACGACGAGGTGGTGCCGTCGCCCCAGTGCTCGGCGAAGGCATGGCGAAACTGGGCGTTGACCAGCTCGGCCAACGCGGCGGAATAGGTCTCGTCGCGCACATGCCAGGCTTGCAGCCACGACAGCTTGGCGTAGGTCGTGCCGGGGCAGGACTCGGCCATCTTGGTCAGGCCCAGGTTGATCGCGTCGGCCAGGATGGCGGACAGCAGCAGCGTCTTGTCCTTGGGCGGCTCGCCGTCCTTCAGGTGAACGAAGTGGCGGGTGAAGCCCGTCCAGTCATCCACGTCCATCAGCAGCTCGGTGATCTTGACGCGAGGCAGCAGCACGGCCGCCTGGTCGATCAGTGCCTGCGCCGCGACCGGCACCGCCGAGTCAAGGGGCGTGATTCTCAGCCCAGATTCCGTGATGATCGCATCGGGCAGCTCGTTGGCCAGCGCCAGACGATTGACCGTGGCGAGTTGCTCTCGCAGCAGCGTCAGCCGGTCGTGCAGGTACTGGTCGCAATCGGCGCTGACCGCGATCGGCAACTCGTTCGCCTGCTTGAGCGCGCCGAACTGGTCGGCGGGCAACAGGTACTCGTCGAAGTCCTTGAACTGGCGCGAGCCCTGCACCCAGATGTCGCCGGAGCGCAGCGCGTTCTTCAGCTCGGCCAGCGCGCAGATTTCGTAGAAACGGCGGTCGATGCCGGCGTCGGTCATGACCAGCGACTTCCAGCGCGGCCTGATGAAGCCGGTCGGCGCGTCCGCTGGCACCTTGCGAGCACTGTCCGCATATATGCCGCGCACCACCTCAATGGCGTCCAGCACCGCTTGGGCGGCCGGCGCGGCGCGCAGCTTGAGCACGTCGAGAAATTCCGGCGTGTAGCGCCGTAGCGTGCTGAACTGCTCGCCGACCAGGTGCAGATGGTCGAACGATTCCGGCTGGACGAGCAGGTCGGCCTCGCTGACGCTTCGCTCGAAGTCGTCCCAGGTGATGACCGCCTCGATGGCGGCAAAGGGATCGGCACCGGCCTGCTTGGCCTCCAGCAAGGCGCGGCCGATCCGGGAGTACAGCCGCACCTTCTCGTTGATCGCCTTGCCCTGGCTCTGAAACTGCTGCTGATGCTTGTTCTTCGCCGTGCTGAACAGCCTGACCAGGATGCGGTCGTGCAGGTCGATGATCTCGTCGGTGACGGTCGCCATGCCTTCCAGCACCACGGCGACCAAGGTCGCGTAGCGCCGCTCGCCCTCGAACTTGGCGAGGTCGGCCGGCGACATTTGGGCGCCCTCGCGGGCGATCTTCAGCAGGCGGTTCTGGTGGACGCTGCGGCCGATGCCGTCCGGCAGGCCCAGCGCCTGGAAGGTCTTGAGGCGCTCGATGTGCTCCAGCATGTGCCGCGAATTCGGCTTCAGCGGCGACTGCCGCAGCCACATCAGCCGGGTAAGGTTGCTGTCCGGCCTGAGCCGCAGCAGATCGTCAAGGCGGCGGCGATGAGGATCGCTCAGCGGCTCGATCAAGGCCCGGTAGATGCGCCGGTTGGCGCGGGTGATGGCCTCGGCGCAGGCCCGTTCGACGACAGTCAGCGCCGGCAGGATGACCCGCCGCTGGCGCAGCGTCGCCAGCGCGTGCTCCGCGAGCAGCACACCCTTGTCGGTCTGCATCGCAAGGTCAGTCAGCGTTTGCACCAGGAAGCGGAAGTCGGACAGGCCGAACGCCGACAGCCCGAGATAGGCGCGCAGCTCCTGGAAGTGTTCGCGCCGCGTCTCGTCGCGCTCGCCGTACCGCGTCCAGGCAGTCCCGTCGGCCCGCACCTGCCGGGCGATCCATTCGATGATCGGCCCCGGGGGCTGCATGTCGCTCGCCAACGCATAGCCCGGATAGCGCAGCAAGGCGAGCTGCACGGCGAAGCCGACCCGGTTGGCATCGCCTCGGCGCTGCCGGATCAGCGCCAGATCGGATTCGTCGAAGGTGTAGAGGCGGATCAGGTCGTCCTGGCTCTCGGGCAGCGCGAGCAGGCCGGCCCGCTCGGTGGCGGACAGGATCGAGCGGCGCGGCATGGGTCAGTCGTCCGTTTTGAGGTATTGGTAGAGGGTTTCGCGGCTGATCCCGAATTCACGGGCGAGCTGGGCCTTTTTCTCGCCGGTACCGGCGCGACGCCGCAGTTCGGTCGCCCGTTCCGGCGCGAGCGCCTTTTTGCGGCCCCGGTAGGCGCCGCGTTGCTTGGCGATCGCGATGCCTTCGCGCTGCCGCTCGCGGATCAGCGCCCGCTCGAACTCGGCAAACGCGCCCATTACCGACAGCATCAGGTTCGCCATCGGCGAGTCCTCGCCGGTGAAGGTCAGGCATTCCTTGACGAACTCGATGCGCACGCCACGCTGGGTGAGGCGCTGCACCAGACGGCGCAGGTCATCCAGGTTGCGCGCCAGGCGGTCCATGCTGTGCACCACCACTGTGTCGCCCTCGCGCACGAAGGCGAGCAGCGCATCGAGCTGCGGGCGTTGCGTGTCCTTGCCCGACGCCTTGTCGGTGAACACCTTGTCCACCTGGACGTGCTCGAGCTGCCGTTCCGGGTTCTGGTCGAAGCTACTGACGCGAACGTAGCCGATGCGATGCCCCTGCAAGATGCCTCTCCTGAGCCGAAAGTGTCAGGCAGAAATCTATGGCCCTTGGCGGCATCTGTCAAAAAATTGCGTACACTGCCTTATTCTGACACTTCCAGACGGGCTATCCTGACATCAGGTTAGGGTATGCCTTATCTGGACAAGGCAGCACCGGCCGCGGATGCCTTACTCCGTCGCTCACCTCGCTGTACCGCCTGGTGATGTGGTCGACGGCGAGCTCGGCTCCGGACGGCCGCGCCCGGCTGCCGACCTACCTCGATGGCGGCTGCTGCCACATCCACTGGTTGTGGTGCATCATGTGGTCCATCATCATCTGCTGCATGCCGGTGTACTGGTCCATCATGTACTGGCGCTGCTGTTGCTGTTCCGGGGTGAGCTTGGAGTAGTAGCCGCCCATCTGCCCCCAACCCATCATCGGCCCCATCATCATCCCCCGCCCCATTCCCGGCCCGCCCATGCAGCAGCCCATTCCGCCGCCGGGCCCCCACATGCCGTGCATCA
This sequence comes from Rhodocyclaceae bacterium, assembly GCA_034004685.1. Lineage (GTDB taxonomy): Bacteria > Pseudomonadota > Gammaproteobacteria > Burkholderiales > Rhodocyclaceae > JAEUNX01. The sequence goes on from JAVEWG010000008.1 coordinate 84,558, forward strand.
TCTGCATGTTGCTCTGCATCGTGGCCCAGTGATCCTGGAGCAGTTTCTGCCGCTCCTGGGGATCCTGCGTCTGGCGGATCTTGTCCATCTGCTCCTGCATCTTCTTCATGTTCTCCTGCGCCTGCGCCATCTGCTTGTCGAACTCCTGCACGTTGGGGGCCGTCGGCGCCGCCTGGTTAGCCGGCGACGGCTGGGCGAGAGCGGGCGTGCTCGAGAGCAAAACAGCGGACAAGGCGACCAACACGGTTTTCTTCATGATTGACGCTCCTACACGGTTGATGAAATGACAAAGGTGTTCTCCTGCGTTTCAGGTCTTCGCCTTCCTGCGAGAACTTCTCCGTTGGGGTCGCGCACTCCTTGTATAGTCTTTCCAAGACAATGCAGCGCACTCGGTCGATACCCTTTCGCCGATTAAGGTCATTTGCGCAGCAGCCGCAGGCCGTTCGCCACGACCATCAGGCTTGCGCCCATGTCGGCGAACACCGCCATCCACATGGTGGCGTGCCCCGTGAAGGTGAGCACGAGAAACACCGCCTTGATGCCCAGGGCCAACACAATGTTCTGCGTCAGCACCTGCGCGGTCGCACGCGACAGGCGGACGAAGGTTGGAATCTTGCGCAGGTCATCGTCCATCAGCGCCACGTCAGCCGTCTCGATGGCGGTATCGGTGCCGGCGGCCCCCATCGCAAAGCCGATATCCGCACGCGCCAGCGCGGGGGCATCGTTGATGCCGTCGCCGACCATGCCGGCCTTACCGCGTCGCGTCAGTTGCTCAACCTCGCGTTCTTTGTCTTCCGGCAGCAGGTTGCCGTGCACGCGGTCGATACCGGCCTGAGCCGCAATCGCTTGCGCGGTGTGCGGGTTGTCGCCGGTCAGCATCATCGTCTTGATGCCGAGCGCGTGCAGATCGGCGATGGCATGCCGGCTGCTGTCCTTGATCGTATCGGCCACCGCGATGACAGCCCGCACGCCATCGGGACCCACCAGCGCCACCACGGTCTTCCCCTCGGACTCCAGGGCTGCGATGCGTTGCTCCAACTGCGGTGTGCCGCAACCCAGCTCGCCGAGCATCCGATGATTGCCCAGGTGATAGATCGCGCCGTCGATGCTGCCTCGCACGCCGCGCCCCGGCAGCGCCGAGAACTCGGCAACTTCGCGCAAGGCCACGCAGTCCGCGCTTGCGGCCTGGGCGACGGCCTTGGACACGGGATGGTCGGAGCGGGCCGCCAGGCTCGCCGCGAGGCGGCGGCTGTCGTCGGGTGACGTCTTCCCCAACGCGACAAAGTCGGTTTGCGCGGGCTTCCCGTGCGTGACCGTTCCGGTCTTGTCCAGGGCGAGCCATTGCAGCTTGCGGCCTTCCTCCAGATAGACGCCGCCCTTGATGAGGATGCCATGCCGCGTGGCCGCAGCGAGGCCGCTGACGATGCTGACGGGCGTGGAGATCACCAGCGCGCACGGACACGCGATGACCAGAAGAACGAGCGCGCGGTAAATCCAGTCGAGCCATGCTGCGCCCACGACCAGGGGCGGCAGCAGCGCCACCGCAATGGCCACGCCGAACACGATGGGCGTGTACCAGCGCGCGAACTGATCGACAAAGCGCTGGGTCGGGGCGCGGCTGCCTTGCGCGGCCTCGACCGCATGAATGATGCGGGCCAGGGTGGAGTTGCTGGCCAAGGCCGTGACCCGGTATTCGAAGGAGCCGGACTCGTTGATCGTACCGGCGAATACCGGATCGCCCGGCGCTTTCTCGACCGGCAGGCTCTCGCCGGTGATGGGAGCCTGGTTGACCGTCGAGCGTCCATCCAGCACCTCGCCGTCGAGGGCGATGCGTTCGCCCGGCTTGATCCGCACTCGGCTGCCGATGGCGACCTGCTGGGCATCCAGCTCGCGCCAAGCGCCGTCCGGCTGCTGCACGGTGGCCTGTTCCGGGGCGAGATCGAGCAGGCCGCGAATGGCGTTGCGGGCTCGATCCAGCGACTTGGCCTCGATCACCTCCGCCAGCGCGAACAGCACCATGACCATCGCTGCCTCCGGCCAGTGGCCGATCAGCATCGCGCCGGTGACCGCAAACGACATCAGGGCGTTCATGTTGAGGTTGCGGTTCTTCAGCGCGATCCAGCCCTTCTTGTAGGTGGGCAGGCCCCCGGTGAAGATGGCAGCGAGCGCCAAGACCATCACTGACCAGTGGTTGCCGCCGTGGAGCCAATACAGCACCTCGGCAGCCAGCGCGGCCCCCCCGGAGATCGCAAGAGGCCACCACTTCGTGGCGGCCGGGGCGGGCGCGCCGAGCGTCTCGGCCGCTTCGATCACTTGCGCCTCAAACTCCAGCGCCTTCAATGCGCCCAACACTTTGGGCAGGGCGTCACGCGTGTGGCGAACGCTCAAGGTCCGCTGCACCAGATTGAAATCGAGACCGACCACCCCGGCCACGTCGGCGAGATTTGCCCGGATCAGCGCTTCTTCGGTCGGGCAATCCATCTTGGCGATGGCGAGCAGCGTGGTCTGCTCGGCCGCCACGTCATCCATCTGCATCGCCTGCATGCCGATGGCAGCCAATGCGTCTTCGACTGGCGCTAACGACGGAAGGGCGTGAGTGACCTTCAACGTGCGCTGCATCAGATTGAAATCGAGCCGCAGAACACCCGGCAATCCAGCCAGCTTGCCCCGAATCAGAGCTTCCTCCGTGGGGCAGTCCATGTTGTCGATGCGAAAACGGACGGTGGCCGCCTCGGTGGTGGGGCGGGTACGTGTTTCAGGCTGAACGAGGGATGCGGCCGAGCAGCCACAGCCCTTTCCACTGCATTCGCTCATCGTCTTTCCGTCGTGAACATCGCCGATGATCAGGATTAGAATTCCTATAGCAGCTATAGAGTCAAGCGCTTTGAGGAAGGAAAGATGAACATCCGTATCGGTGAACTCGCGCGGCGAACGGGCTGCGAGGTCGTGACCATCCGCTACTACGAGAAGGAGGGGTTACTGCCGCGCCCGGCGCGCAGTGGCGGCAATTTCCGGATCTATGGAGACGAGCATGTCGAGCACTTGCAGTTCATTCGACACTGCCGCTCACTCGACATGACCCTCGGCGAGATTCGCTTGCTTCTTCGTCTGCGCGACCGCCCGGCGCAAGACTGCGGCGAGGTCAACGCGCTACTCGATGCCCACATTCGACAGGTCGAAATGCGTGTCGAGGCACTCTTGCAGCTGAAGCAGCACTTGCTCGCATTGCGCGAGAAGTGCTCCGGCGCCCGTCCCATCAAGGCTTGTGGAATCTTGCAGGGGTTGACGGATTGCAGCTGTCATCTCATCGGCCAGGTCGCGTCCCCCGACTGACCTATTTGGCCTTAGCGTACGAATTTTTCCGTTTTCTGTGACGCCCCCAATCAGGTTACGTCCTCTGCCGCTGAAGCACGGCACTGAGGCCGAGTTGCTAGCGCCGCACAGCCTTCGGCAGCTGCTGAGAGAAGATGCATTGACGCTGGGACAGCGCTACACGCTCTCGCAACGTGGAGTTGAACTCCAGGCGGCGGCGAAAGCAATGCATGAGTGGAAACAGTGAGGGGCAACGCAGCCATCGAGCGGCGGCCTACGGCGTTTTTTTTCGCACGCTGGAAGCCGCCGCTCATGTCCAACGTTGAACGGCAGCTGTGCTTGCGCTCCAGTGACGGCTATGGGTCGAGCGCCGTCCGCCGGTTTTCGAAGCGCAGTGACGGCTTTGCGTTTCCTAGCGGCCGGCGAGGCGCCAAACAACTGAGAAGCGGTGGTGGGTGGCGGGTCCAGCCTGGCTGCGGTCGAAGATCCGATCGTCGATCTTCCTGTTCAGAGCGCTCTAGAGACGCACCCAGTGGAGTGATACCCACGGTTTCTTGGCGATTGCGCATGGCGTCGGCGTAAACGCCTGCCGTCCAATGCGGGGTTGAAGCGCGGGGAAGTCGCGCGAGCATGAACTATCGGAATGTCCCGATATTCATGGAGGAGCGCCGACATGGCCCATCCCAACGCACACCCCGTCATCGCCGTGCAGGGCGGCGGGACGACGGCTGGACCGACCCTGCTGGGGCAAGGCCCCGCCCGCATTCCCACCGGCGGCAAGATCCGCGCGGGCATCAAAGTGCTCACGAAGAAGGCCGCCGGAGAGCCCAAGGCCCAGGCGATCTACGAGCAGGGTGTAGCCGCGGGCCACTCCTTCGAGCAGATCGAGCGCGCCATCACCGAGGCACTGCCCGATCTCAAGACGCCGCTGGTTCCGCGCAACGTGCCGTGGTTCACCGTGCGGGCGCAGGACTTCCCCAATCCCGAGGTCGCTCGCGCGATTCTGGAGGCTTATGGCGAGGACCGGGGCGAAGGCCGGCGCCTGTACCGCTTTCCGGTGGTATTCCCCTCCGACTACTGGCAGACCGTGATGCCGCACGAACTGGCGGCCTGGGGCACGCACGAGAAGCATTACTGGTCGCAATACTCGGCCGATGGCCGGGTGCGCCACTGCATGTGCCATGCCCCGGTGCCGGTGGACGAGACGGGCCGGCGCACGATCCGCCTCTTCGGCGGGCGCAAGACCGTGGTCCGCGAGGACAATGGCGGCCTGTGCGACCCAGAGTCCTGCCGTGAGTACCAGCAACGCCAGTGCAACCTGACGGGTCGCTTCCTGTTCTTCATTCCCGGCATCCGTTCGATCAGCGCCTTCGAACTGCACACCAACAGCTTCTATGCGATGAACTCGGCGATTCAGAAGTTCGAGACCGTGGGCTTTCTGCGCGGCGGGCGCATCTCGGGCTTCCTCGACCGGCAGCGCACGCCGTTCTACCTGACCAAGAAACTGATGGAGGTAGCCCACATCGACGAGCAGGGGAGGGCGGTGCGCGTACCCCAATGGATCATCGACCTGGAGGCGCCGGTGGATGTTACGGCCTTGCTGCGCGAGAACGAGGATGCCGAGACGGCCCTGGTCCAGGCCCAACTGGCGACTCAGGTGCTTCAGCGGAGCTCGGTTGCGGCGAGCGCCGAGCCGCTACAGCCGGAGGCGGCCGAGAGCCAGGCGGTGACGGCGACCGAGGCGGCATCCGGCGAGGCGCCGCCGCTGCGCGAGGGGCGTCCCAGCTTCGAGCAATTGCTGGCGCGCGTGCAGGCCTACGGGATCGTGCCGGAACGCTACCAGACGTATGCCGACCGGCGGTGGGGAAGGGGCTGGAAGATCAACCCGCATGGCCGTGCCCGGGCCTGGGACGAACTGGAGCGCTACTGCAATGACCCGCAGGGCTATCTCGACAAGATCGAGAGCGAACTGCACTTGGCCTCCCGCGGGAGGGCGTCATGATCCGCATCGCCCATTTCTCCGATCTGCACTTCGGCACCAGGAACCTGTTCGAGGCCGATCGCTGCTTCGGCGCCGCCATCGGCCAGGCCATCGCGCTGGGCGTGGAGGCGGCGGTCCTGTCGGGTGACGCCACCGACCATGGCCTGGATCTGCACGCACCGGCCGCCGAACGGCTGTTTGTCCAGGTGCGGCGGTTGGCTGACCATTGCCCGGTGCTGATGCTGCAAGGGACGTTCTCGCATGAGCCGCCGGGCACCCTGGCGATCTTCCGGCTGCTGGGCGGACGGCATCCGGTGCATGTGGCCGACCGGATCGAGCAGGTCGCCCTTATCGCCGAGGGGCAATGGCTGGCTTCGACGGACTGGTGCTTCGACCGGCTGCCGGCCGGTGCGCGCGCGCTGTTTTCCTGCATCCCTACGGTGAACAAGGCAGCGGTCGCGGCGGCGGTCGGTGCGGCGGACGCCGCCCAGGCCGTCGGCGAAAACCTCGCCTGCTTGCTGCGCGGTTACGCGTCGATCCATCGCGCGGCCCGGCGGCAACGTGTACCCACGATCGGCGTCTCGCATGGCACCGTGTTCGGCTGCATCAGCGAGCACGGCGTGCCGATGGCCGGCTTCGATCACGAGTTCACCACCGGGGCGCTGTTCGCCGCCGAGGCGCAGGCCTTCATGCTCGGACACATCCATCGGCATCAGGCATGGGAACAGGAAAGCGGGGCAGGGCGGCAGTGCATCGCCTATCCCGGCTCGATCGGTCGTTTTCACTACGGCGAGGAAGGGGAGAAGGGGTTCCTGCTGTGGGAGGTCGACGCCGACCATGCGCGCTTCACCCTGGAGCCCACGCCCGCACGTCGGACCGTCGATATCGTGTTCGACGGCAAGCCCGACCTCGACGCCCTGCGCGCGGCCGTCGCGCGGCAGGACGTCGCCGGCGCGTTCGTGCGCGTGCGCTGGACCGTCGCCGATGAAGATCGCCACGAAGTCGACCGCGCGGCGATCGAGCGCACGCTGGCAGGAGCAGCGGAGACCAAGCTGGAAGGGCGGATTGTCCCCGTGGTGCGCACGCGGGCGGCCGGGATTTCGCAGCTGGCGAATCTGGCGGACAAGGTTCGGGTCTGGGCGCAGGTGACCGAGGCGCGGGCCGATCCGTTGCTCGCGTGCCTGCAGGCGCTCTCCAGCCAGGCACCGGAAGCCATTGTCGAGGGGGTGCTGCTGAGGCAGGCCGGTCCGGCGTGCGCGGCAGGCGTCGAGACCCCCGTCCTCCGGTCTTCGCCGCAGCCTGATTTGGCGACTGCGCTGTCGTCCTGACCTTACCGGATCCGTCCTTTGGGGACGGACTTGCAGACCCCTTTTCATGCGGGAGACTGAATGGGTCATCCCGCAGGAGAACCCCACCATGCAACCGCTTTCACTCACCCTCAAAGGCTTTCGCGGCATCCGCGATGGCCTGGGGCGCGACGTCCTGACCCTGGATTTCGAGCGACTGGCCGACGGCGCCGAACTGGTCGCCATCGTCGGCGCCAACGGGCGCGGCAAGACCACCGTGATGGACAACATGCACCCGTATCTCACGATGCCCTCGCGAGCCGGTGTGGCCGGTCCAGGCGGCTTCTCCTATTACGACCACGTCTGTCTGCCCGAGAACGAGAAAGACCTGATCTGGGCGCACGACGGCCGTAGTTACCGCTCGCAGGTCGTGTTCCGGCTCAACGGCCGGCGCAAGACCGAAGCCTTCCTGTTCGTGCTCGCCGACAATGGCGCCTGGAAACCGGTGGCACTGGACGACGGCACCGTGTCCGACGGCAAGGTGGACACCTATACCCGCTGCGTCGACGCCATCTGCGGCAGCGCCGACACCTTCTTCACCTCGGTGTTTTCGGCGCAGGGCAAGCGGCAGCTGAGCGCCTACCGCAATGCCGAGATCAAGACCCTGCTGGCCGATCTGCTCGGGCAGGACGAGATCCGGGCGCTCGGCCAGAAAGCGGCCGAGACGGCGCGTCTCCTCAAGACGGGCCTCGCGGCGATCCGGCAGGAACAGGCCTCGCTGGACGACGAGGCGCGGCGGATCGAGGGCGAACAGCGGCGGCTCGATGGTGCCCAGGCTCGCGTCGCGCAAAGCCTGTCGACCCGACGGGCGGCCCAGGCCGAGCAGGAGTCGGCGCGAACCCTGCATGCTCAGTTGCTCGCCGAGCGAGAGCAGGCGCAAGGCGTGGAAGCGCGCCGGCGACAACTTCAGGGCGAATGCCAAGGCGTGATCCAGACCGGAAAAGAGGTCATCGAAGCCTTGCAGGCACAGGATCGGGGCGAGCAACAGCGGCTGGAACGGCTGGACCAGCGTATCGCCCAGCGTCTCGGTCAGGAGCGCAGCCGCCGGCAGGTCTTGCAGAACCAGCGCCGGCAGTGCCTCACCTTGCTGGCGGGTGCGCAAGCCGTGCGGCATGGAGAGCGCCGTCTGCCACTGGCAGAGCGCGTCTTGTCGCTACGATCAGCCCGGGTCGGAACGTGGCGGGAGCACGTTCAACACCTGACCCAGTGCCAGGCTACGGAGCGGATGGCCCAGCAGAAACTGTCCGGGATCGAGCGCGAGGCCGGGCAGGCGGTGCTCAAGGCCGAGGAGTTG
>JAVEWG010000050.1:0-670 GCA_034004685.1 Rhodocyclaceae bacterium
CTGAAGCTGTCGGCGCCCACGTAGCCGGCCGTCGGGGTGTAGCTGAAGCTGCCGTCGGCGTTGAGGGTGACCGTGCCGTGGGCCGGCTGGCCGTAGCTGGCCACCGTGACCGTGCCACCGTCCGGGTCGCTGTCGTTGCCCAGCACGCCGGTGCCGGCGTTGATCACCAGGGCCGTGTCCTGATCCACGCTGTAGGCGTCATCGACGGCGTCCGGGTTCTGGTTCACCGGCGGCGGGGGTTCCACGGCGTTGACGGTGATATTCACCGTGGCCGTATCCGAGCCGCCCTGGCCGTCGCTGATCTGGTAACTGAAGCTGTCGGCGCCCACGTAGCCGGCCGTCGGGGTGTAGCTGAAGCTGCCGTCGGCGTTGAGGGTGACCGTGCCGTGGGCCGGCTGGCCGTAGCTGGCCACCGTGACCGTGCCGCCGTCCGGGTCCGCGTCGTTGGTGAGCACGCCGCCGGCCGGGATGGACAAGACCGTGTTCTGGTCGGTGACATAGGTATCGTCGATGGCGTTCGGGTTCTGATTGACCGGCTCGACGGGAGGCTCGACGGGAGGCTCGACGGGAGGCTCGACGGGAGGCTCGACGGGAGGCTCGACGGGAGGCTCGACGGGAGGCTCGACGGGAGGCTCGACGGGAGGCTCGACGGGAGGCTCGACGGGAGGCT
>JAVEWG010000050.1:680-23543 GCA_034004685.1 Rhodocyclaceae bacterium
GGAGGCTCGACGGGAGGCTCGACGGGAGGCTCGACGGGAGGCTCGACGGGAGGCTCGACGGGAGGCTCGACGGGAGGCTCGACGGGAGGCTCGACGGGAGGCTCGACGGGAGGCTCGACGGGAGGCTCGACGGGAGGCTGCGGTTCGGTCGGGACGACCTGAACCGCGATCTGTGCGCTATCGGTACCGCCCTGGCCGTCGCTGATGGAGTAGGTGACGGTGTCCGTGCCCGAGAAGCCAGGATTCGGGGTATATCCCACGGTGCCATCAGGATTGACCACCACCGCGCCATTGGCGGCGCTGGCGCCGGTTACGGTCAGGACATCCCCGTCCGGGTCAGTGTCGTTGCCGAGCACGGCGATCAAATTTGAACGACTGTCCTGATCCACCGTGGCCGTATCGTCCAGTGCGTCGGGATTCTGATTAACCGGTTGTTCTTCTGGGGGAACGGTTTCGGTCGCACTACCCGTGCCCGCGGCTGCCGCCGCGCTACCATAGAAGGCTTGGGGGGACGATCCGGAGGGGACATCAAAGACGAAGCCCTGGCCTTCCACCGCCTCGGTGATCCGCAGCAGGCGCACGAAGTTGTTGCCTTCGCCGGAGCCACCACCCCCGTTACCGGCAGCGGGCTCTTCCAGCAACTGGTTGAGGTCACCCCCTTGCTCGATGGCCTTCACCACCTGGTCGATGGTGCCCGAAGCCACTTCGCCTTCGCTACGCTCCGGCCGCAGGGCCTCGGAGAGTTCAGCCGTGATGCCCACGGTCTGGTTGGGCTCCACCGGCAGGTGGCCGCCGTCGGCAAAGGCCAGTTCCACCTGGCCATCGGGGCCGGTGAGGAGGGTATCACCCTCCCGCAGCACATCTCCGGCCTTGAGGGCGCGCACTTCTCCCTGGGCGTTGCGGGCGAAGGCCTTGCCGATAACGGCGACGACGGTGGCGATGGGTTGTCCGACAGCCATGGTGTTCTCCACTTGCTGAAGGGCCGCCGCACCACGCGCCGGCCCGGTTGATCCGATGGGAAGAATCTAGCGGGGGGCCGGCAAGCTTTCTATTGGACTGGTGGACAGGGTGCCAAACCCATCACGCAGTTTCCGGCTCCCGCTGCTGGACCTGGCGCCCCAGTTCCAGCACCAGCTGGAGGCGGTCCCGCACCCCCAGCTTGGAGAACACGGCCCCCAGATGGGCCTTGACGGTGCGCTCGGTGATGCCCAGGGCCCGGGCCGCCTCCTTGTTGGTGGCGCCCCGGGCCACCGCCTCGGCCACCGCCCGCTCCCGCTCGGTGAGCTGGGCCAGACCCGGGGCGGGCTCAACCCGGGGGGAAAGGGCGTGGCCGGTGGCCGCCACCATGCGGCACAGCAGTTCCGGGCCGATCCACATGCCCCCGTGGCTCACCACGATGGCCACCTGCTCCAGCAGGGAAGCGGCGGCCAGGGCGTGGCAATAGCCCCGGGCGCCAGCGGCGATGGCGGCAGCGGCCTCCGCCGGATCGGGCTGGCAGGACAGGACCACTACCGGCACCCCCGGCGCCACCGCCTGGAGCCCCGCCAGCGCACCGGCCAGGCCGGGCCCTTCCTGACATAACCACACCAGGCCGGCATGGACATTCGCTGCAAGCTCGGCAACCTGCGCCACCCGGGCGTTGGGAAAAGCCGTCAGCCAGCGGCCCATGGCCTGCCCCGTGGGGGATAGAAAAATATGCGGGATCATCGTTCGGTCAACGCGTTGGCCTTGGCCCGCAGCACGGGCTTGAGCAGATAGGAAAGGATGGTTTTCTTGCCGGTGAGCACATCCACCTCCGCCACCATGCCGGGAATGATGGGCAGCCCTTCCCCCAGGGAAGACTTGAGGGTGCGCACCCGCACGGTGTAGAAGGCGTTGCCCTCGTCATCCACCACTGAGTCGGCGGCGATGTGATCCACGGTGGCCTCCAGGCCCCCGTAGATGGAGAAGTCGTAGGCGGTGAACTTCACCATGGCGGGCTGGCCGGGGCGCAGGAAGGCGATATCCCGGGGCCGGACCCGGGCCTCCAGCAGGAGGGCCTCGTCGCTGGGCACCACTTCCATCACTTCCTTGCCGGGCTGGACCACGCCCCCCACGGTATTGACCAGGAGGCGCTTGACGGTGCCCCGCATGGGAGACTTCACCTCGGCCTTGGCCACCCGATCCGCCAAGGCGGCGCTGCCCTCGCTCACGCTGCCCAGCTTGGCCATGGTTTCGGAAAGCTCGTTGCGCAGCTGGTTGCGGAAGTTCAACTCCACCTCCTGGATCTTGCCATTGGATTCGGCAATGGCCGCCTGCACCCGGGCGATCTGGGCGCTGGCCTGGTCCCGTTCCCCCCGCAGCCGCGCCACGTCCCGCTCCAGACGGAGAATGTCCACATCCGAAACGGCGCCGGATTTAACCAGGGGTTTGGTCACCGCCAGCTCCTGGGAAACCAGCTCGAAGCCCCGGGCGGCCTGCTCCCGCCTGGCCTGGACCTCGTTGAGTTCCTGCAGGCGCTGGCTGTTCTGCTGGCGGGCGATGGAGAGCTGGGCCTCTAGCTCGGCCCGGCTGGATTCGAACAGGACGCGCTCCCGCTCCACCAGCTCCGGGGCCTCCTTCAGCACATCGGCCGGCGGCACGAAGGGCTGGCTCTGGCTCAGGGCCTGGAGGCGGGCCGCCCGGGCGGTCAGGGCCAGGTACTGGGAACGGTTTTCCCGCAGGTTGGAGACGAAGCGGGTGGGATCGATGCGCAGCAAGAGCTGGCCGGCCTCCACCGCCTGACCTTCCTTGACCAGGATTTCCTCCACCACCCCGCCATCCACGGTCTGAACCACCTGAAGCTGGGAAGAGGGAATCACCTTGCCCTCCCCCTTGGTGACCTCGTCCACCTTGGCGATGGCCGCCCATAACACCAGCACCCCCACCGTGAGGGCCGCCCAGCGCAGGAGCGCCCGGGCCCGCAGGGGTTCCTGCTGGAGCCGGGCCCAGTCCGCATCCACCGCCCAGTCCAGGGCGTCGTCCGGACGGGGGGGGATCCAGCGGGCAAAGGCCCGGTCCAGAGTGGGCCGCAGGCGGGCGGAGAGCTTGCTGGACAGGCGCATCACCCCCTGGGCACCGGCGGGCAGCTTGTTCCCGGGCATCATGCTGCTCTCCCGATCCGGCCCTGGCGCAGGGCCTCCACCACCTGGGCCTTGGGCCCGTCGGCCACGATCTTGCCCCCGTCGATGACGATGATCCGGTCCACCAGTTCAAGCAGGGAGGTGCGATGGGTGATCACCACCATGGTCTTGCCGGCGGAGGCCTCCCCCAGGCGCTGCTTGACCTCCTCCTCGCTGGAATGGTCCATGGAGCCGGTGGGCTCGTCCAGCAGCAGGATCGGCGGGTCCGCCACCACCGCCCGGGCGATGGCCACCCCCTGGCGCTGGCCCCCGGAAAGGGACTCACCCCGCTCCCCCACCAGAAGGTCGAAGCCCTTGGGATGGGCGTTTACGAATTCATCGATGACGCCGATGCGGGCCGCCCGCAGGATGGCCGCGTCATCAGCCTGGGGGGCGGCGATGATGAGGTTGTCCTTGAGGGTGCCGTAGAACAGGGTGGCGTCCTGGGGCACGTAGCCGATGGAACGACGCAGTTCCGCCGGATCCAGCTGGCGCAGGTCCACCCCGTCGATCAGTACCGCCCCGGAGGTGGGCCGGTAGAGACCCAGGATCAGCTTTTCCAGGGTGGTCTTCCCCGAGCCCACCCGGCCCAGCACCCCTACTTTCTCCCCGGCCTTGAGGCGGAAGCTCACCCCCCGCAGGGCCAAGGTTTCCTGGCCGGGGTACTGGAAGCTCACGTCCTTGAATTCGATCTCGCCCCGGAAACCGCTGCGGGACACGAAACCCGCGTTCTCCGGCCGCTCCACCGGCTGGGCCATGATGGTGTCCAGGGAGGCCAGGGCGGTGGCGGCGTTGTGGTACTGGGTCATCAGCCCGGCCACCTGGCCGATGGGGGCCATAGCCCGGCCGGCCAGCATGGAACAGGCGATCAGCCCCCCCATGGAGAGCATCCGCTCGCCGATGAGATAGACCCCGATCACCACCACCAGCACCGTCACCAGCTGCTGGATGCCCAAGGCCCCGTTAAGGGTGGAGGAGGACAACAGGCGCAGCTGGGCGCTGACCCGGGCCAGGAAGGCCGCGCTCTTCTCCCAGCGAGCCTGCATCACCCCTTCCGCCCCCAGGGCCTTGACTGCCTCCAGGCCCACCAGGCTTTCGATCAGGGTGGCGTTGCGCTGGGCGGCGGCCCGGTAGGTGGTTTCCGCCAGATCGTGCATCTTGCCCTGCACCGACAGGGCGTAGACCACCACCGCCACCATGCCGAAGGCGATGGGAAACACCAGGGGCCAGGCGATCCAGGCCACCACAGCCAGAAACAGCAGGGCGAAGGGCAGATCCACAAAGGCGGTGACGGTGGCCGAGGTGATGAAATCCCGCACCGTCTCGAAGGAGCGCAGGCTGGCGGCGAAGGCCCCCGCCGAGGCGGGCCGGCCCTCCAGCCGCAGGCCCAGCACCCGCTCCATGATGTAGGCCGATAGCTTCACATCCACCCGGTTGCTGGCCAGATCCAGGAAATAGCCCCGCATGGTGCGCAGCGCCACATCCGCCACCAGCACGATGGCCACCCCCGCCGCCAGCATCCACAGGGTATCGGTGGCCTGGTTGGGCACCACCCGGTCGTACACGTTCATGCTGAAGAGGGGCACGGCGATGGCGAACAGGTTGATGAGAAAAGCCGCCACCAGCACGTCCCGGTAAAGGGGGCGATTTTCCGCCAGTACCCCCCAGAACCAGTGGCGATGGCGCACCTGCCCCACCTGGGGGGTGCGGGCGTCGAAGCGGAAGCTGGGGCGGGCCAGGATCGCCCGGCCGGCGTAGCGACCCGCCAGCTCGGCGGACTCCAGTTCCACCTCCGCCTCCGGCAGGTCCGGGAACACCACCCGGGCCCGGCCTTCCGCCGTCCAGCCGTTGAGCACGCAGGCCTGGCGGCCCTGGAGGATCAGGATCGCTGGAAACAGGGCCGGGTTGAGCCCCGCCAGATCCCGCCGCACCACGCTGCTGGCCAGCCCGGCGCGCTTGGCGGCCCGGGCCAGCAAGGACGGGGTGAGCCCCTGGTGTTCGGTGGGCAGGCCCGCCAGGGCCGCGTCCCGGCTGATCGGCCGGCCATGGGCCCGGGCCACCATCAACAAGCATTCAAGGAGCGGATCGCCCACTCCCGGCACCACGTGAAGCTCCGGCCCGCCGCTATCCAGACTCATCAACAAAACCCTTTCCGCCCAATCCAGGCATACTCCCATTGAATTCGGCGGGGTTGCGAAGGACTTTAGGGCAGGAACCCCTGTGATCGTGATGGTTTTCACGAAAAAGGCTGGCGCGGAACCTGCTCAGGGATTCAGGGACAATACCTTTACCCACCCCAACAGGTCCTCCCACAATGCGATCCCCCCATACCCCCAGCCACCGGCTCGACGCCCTGACCTTCGACAACGGCTTCGCCCGGCTGCCCACCCTGTTCTACACCCGGCTCAAACCCTGGCCCCTGCCCGACCCCCACCTGGTGGCGGCCAGTCCGGATGCCGCCGCCCTGATCGGCCTGGACCCAGCGGAATTCCTCCGGCCCAACTTCGCCGAGCACTTCGCCGGCAATGTCCTGCCCCCCGGCGCGGAACCTCTGGCCGCGGTCTATTCCGGCCACCAGTTCGGCGTCTGGGCCGGCCAGCTCGGCGATGGCCGGGCCCATCTGCTGGGGGAAGTGGCCGGGCCCGCCGGCGGCTGGGAGATCCAGCTCAAGGGGGCCGGCCGCACCCCTTACTCCCGCATGGGGGATGGCCGGGCGGTGCTGCGCTCGTCGATCCGGGAATTCCTCTGTTCGGAGGCCATGGCCGCCCTGGGCATCCCCACCACCCGGGCCCTGTGCCTGGTGGGCTCCAGTCAGGCGGTGCAGCGGGAAGAAACCGAGACCGCCGCGGTGGTCACCCGCATGGCCCCCAGCTTCATCCGGTTCGGCTCCTTCGAGCACTGGGCAGCGGCCAACCGGGTGGATGAACTGCGCCAGTTGGCCGACTACGTGATTGCCCGCTACCGGCCAGCGCTGGCCCAGGCCTCCAATCCTTACCTGGCCTTGCTGGCGGACGTGGCCCAGCGCACTGGCACCCTGCTGGCCCAGTGGCAGGCAGCGGGTTTCATGCACGGTGTGATGAACACCGACAACATGTCGATTTTGGGACTCACCCTGGATTACGGCCCCTTCGGCTTCATGGAAGCCTTCGACGCCAACCACATCTGCAACCATTCGGACCACCAGGGCCGCTACGCCTTCCGCCGCCAGCCCCAGGTGGCCCACTGGAACCTCCACGCCCTGGGCAACGCCCTTCTACCCATCATCGGTACCCCGGCGGGCATGGAAAAGGCCATCGACGAGTCCTACACGGGGGCCTACAACAGTGAGTTCATGGGGCTCATGACCCGCAAGCTGGGCTTTGCCCAAGTTTTGCCGGAGGACGAGGACTTCATCGCCAGCCTATACACCTTCCTCCACAAGCACCGGGTGGACTATCCCCTGTTCTTCCGTCAGTTGGGCAAACTGCCGGCGGTGGTTGCAGAAGGGGAGCGGGCCGCCGCCGACGCCCCCCTGCGGGACCACTTCATCGACCGGGACGCGATGGATGCCTGGCTCGCCACCTGGCGCGCCCGCCTGGCCCAGGAAGGCCGCCCCGATCCTGAGCGACGGGCCGCCATGGATGGGATCAATCCCAAATATGTGCTGCGCAACTGGATCGCCGAGCAGGCCATCCGCCGGGCCAGGGCTGGAGATTTCTCGGAAGTGCAGCGGGTGCTGGAATGCCTGCGCCAGCCCTTCGCCGAACAGCCCGGATTCGAGGCCTACGCCAGCCCACCGCCAGACTGGGCGGCGGGGCTGGAAGTGAGCTGCTCTAGCTGATCAGCGGCTGTTTCGGATGCCCAAGCGGGCGCCCACCCTGGACTCCTGAGCCTGCTCTGCCTGGGGCAGGCCCTGGATGACCGAAATGGACACTTTGCCACCCGCCACCACATTACCCTCGGATTTCGGATCCTGATCCCCAGGCACCACGACCCCCGCCGGTGGCGTTTCCCCCGGCGCGATCATGGAGATTCCCGGAAGATTCACGCTCCCAAGACCGTAGGCCTTGGCCAGGGCGCTATCGGACAGCTTCTCGAAAAAGACCGGCGCATACGTTGTGGCCAGGCCGAGTCGACTCAGTGCCAGGGGCACGCTAGCGCCCTGCCCCGGGGTAAGGGTTGGAATGTTGACGTTGAGCCCCACCCCCTTGGGCAGCAGGGGCTGGTGGGGCTGGGCGGTTTCTTCAAGCTGGCCCACGATGCGCACCACCACTTCGGCCACGTCATACTCCACCGCGCCCTCAGTCAGGGCCTCAAAGGAGCGGCCGGTTGCCCCCGCATAACTCACGGCAATCGAGGGAATGCCCCGGTTGATGCCGTACAGGGCGTTGTTGACCGTCCCGGAACTGTTGTTGATGTGCCCGGTGTTGCTGCCCTCGTTGGGGCCCGAAATCACCAGGTCGGGCTGACCACCCCAGCGCCTGGCAGCCACCACATCCAGGCCATACAGGAGGGACATCACGGGGGTGC
The DNA here is from genome assembly GCA_034004685.1 of Rhodocyclaceae bacterium. Taxonomy (GTDB): domain Bacteria; phylum Pseudomonadota; class Gammaproteobacteria; order Burkholderiales; family Rhodocyclaceae; genus JAEUNX01. The sequence continues at coordinate 8,330 of JAVEWG010000050.1, forward strand.
CGTCTACGTAAAACACGTCCCCATCGTCTGGCGCGACCCCAACCCCGGCAGCGCCTGCCGGCACCGTTCCCCAGCGGGAGGCTTTCGCCAGGGGCGTGACGGGGGTCAGGAAATTCATCGCGCCCCCCTTGCCGCTGTTGTTCTGGGTGGGGGCGGCAACAAGCACGTCATGGCCAGCTTCCCTCAAGCGGGCCTGCAGGGCGCGAATGTTGGCGGTCTCGAAACCATCGTCGTTGGTCACGACAATATTGAGGGCAGCGGCAGTCTGGGCGACACCGAGGCCCAGAACAAACAACACTACAGTACGGCGCATCACGAATCTCCGGCGGAAAGGGCTTATCGATCGTCTGATACACCGCGATTCTCCCCAGGCCTCATTGCGCCCATAAGACAAGCGCTGATCCAACGCCACCCAGACCTAACGCGCCGTCACCTTGAAGGTATCGCACTCCTTAAGCTGGCCACTGGCCAGACCTCGTTTGAACCAGCTCACCCGCTGGGCGGAGCTGCCATGGGTGAAGCTGTCGGGCACCACCCGGCCCTGGGTCTGTTGCTGGAGTCGATCATCGCCGATGGCGGTGGCGGCGGTGAGGGCCTCATCCACGTCGCCGGCCTCCAGCACCTGGCGCATCCGGTCGGCATGGTAGGCCCATACCCCAGCCAGGCAGTCCGCCTGGAGCTCCAGCTTCACCGACAGCTTGTTGCCCTCCCGCTCGGAAACCCGCTGGCGGGCAGCCTGGACCTTGTCGGAAATGCCCAGCAGGTTCTGCACATGGTGGCCCACTTCATGGGCGATCACATAGGCCTGGGCGAAATCCCCGGGGGCGCGGAAGCGGCTCTTCAGTTCATCGTAGAAGGCCAGATCGATATAGACCTTGCGGTCCCCCGGGCAATAGAAGGGCCCCATGGCCGTCTCGCCGGTGCCGCAGGCCGTGGGCGTGGCGCCCGTGAACAACACCAGGCGGGGCTCCTCGTACTGTTTGCCGGCAGCCTGGAAGATGGCTTTCCAGGTGTCTTCCGTGTCCGCCAGCACCAGGGACACGAAGCGGGCCGGTTCGTCCCCCGCCGGTGGGCGCTGGGCCGGCCCGGAGTGCGTCCCAGATTCGGGGCCCGGGGATGCCAGATTGAACACCACCCGGGGGTCCACCCCGAAGTACATGGCCAGCAGGGCCAACAGGATGGTGCCCACCCCGAGCCGCCCCCGCCCGCCAAAGCGCGGCCCGCCCCCGCCGGAATCGCCCCGGCGGTCTTCCACGTTATCGCTTTCCCTGCCCGTATCGAAACGCATGGCCGCCCTCCTGTCCCAGGGGCCTATTCTGGCATGGGCGGCACAGAAGCATTCAGGTCCGGGGCGGGAAAACCGCCGCCTTTAGGGCGTGTTCTCATTAACCCCGGGGGTCGCGCGGTTAATGTTAATGAGAACACGCCCTAGGCCCCCCAGGGAGGGTTGGGGGAACGGGTTGCCGCCCAGCGCCAGGGGGCCGACGCCGCTTAACCCCCCAGGAGGGCCGCCACCGCCGCCGGGTTGGAGGGGAAGTAGAAGTGCACGTAGCTGGCAGTCAGCCGCCCCTGGCGGTAGATGGCCTCGCCGGGCTGGCCGGCGGGGGTGGTGGCCGACAGGGCCGGGGCCAAGGGCGTTTGGCTGCGGGAATGGTGAAAGGTGTGCCCGGTGAGGCGGCCTTCCGGGAGTTGTGCCACCTGGAGGCCCAGGGCAGCCAGCCTGGGCTGCATCACCGCCCGGCCAGGCAAGAGCCCGGCAAAGGGATGTTCGACGCCGGCCTTGTCCACCACGCTTTCGAAGAGGCTCATCATGCCGCCGCATTCGGCCAGGATGGGCTTGCCGGCGGCGTGGTGAGCCGTGAGGGCGCGGAAGAAACCCGGGTTGGCGGCCAGGGCCGGGGCGTGAAGTTCCGGATAGCCGCCGGGCAGCCACAGGGCATCGCAGGGCGGCAAGGGATCGCCAGCCAGGGGCCGGAAAAATCTCAGTTTCGCCCCCAAGGCGGCCAGGGTGTCCAGGTTCGCCGGGTAGATGAAACCGTAGGCGGCGTCCCAGGCCACCGCCACGCTGCGGCCGGCCAGGCGCGGCGGAATGGGAGGCTGGGTCACCGGGGGAAACTCCACCGGCGGGGGCAGATCGGCCGCGTCGGTGGCGGCCAGATGATCCGCCAGGCGGTCCAGGCGAGCCGCCAGATCAGCGATCTCGGCGGCCTGGAGGAGCCCCAGGTGGCGCTCCGGCAGGGCGGCCTCGGCGTCCCGGGGAACCGCGCCGTACCAGGCCATGCCGGGGGGCAGGGTGTCCCGCAGCAGGTCAGCGTGGCCGGTGCTGCCCACCCGGTTGGCCAGCACCCCGGAAAAGGGCAGGTCGGGCTGATAGTGGGCCAGGCCGTATGCCACCGCGCCGAAGGTCTGGGCCATCGCGGCGGCGTCGATCACCGCCAACACCGGGATGCCGAAGCGGCGGGCCAGATCCGCCCCGGAGGGCTGGCCGTCGAAGAGGCCCATCACCCCCTCCACCAGGATCAGATCCGCTTCCTGGGCCGCCTGGTGGAAGCGCCAGGCGGCGTCATCCGCGCCGCACATGCCCAGATCCACGTTGTACACCGGAGCCCCGCTGGCCTCCGCGTGGATCTGGGGATCCAGGAAGTCCGGCCCGCACTTGAAAACCCGCACCCGCCGGCCCCGCCGAACATGCAGGCGGGCCAGGGCAGCGGTGACGGTGGTCTTGCCCTGGCCGGAAGCCGGGGCAGCCACGAACAGCGCCGGGCAGCCCATCAGGCGGCGCCCGTGGGAGCCGGACCGAACCAGCCGAAGGATTCCTGCAGGCTCACCACCTCCCCCACCACGATGAGGGCCGGGGGATTGAGCCCCGCCTCGGCCACCCGGGCCGGCAAGGTGGCCAGGGTGCCGGTCACCACCCGCTGGGCCGTCAGGGTGGCGCTCACCACCACCGCCGCGGGCCGCTCCGGGGGCAGGCCGTGGGCCACCAGGGCATCGCACAGCTCCTGGAGGCGGGAGAGGCCCATGTAGAACACCACCGTCTGGGTGGGGCGGGTCAGCCCGGGCCAGTCCAGGTCCAGGGCGCCATCCTTGAGATAGGCGGAGGTAAACACCACCGACTGGGCGAAGGCCCGGTGGGTGAGCGGTATCCCGCTATAGGCCCCGACCCCGGAGGCAGCGGTGATGCCCGGCACCACCTCGAAGGAAATGCCCCCTTCCACCAGGGCCTCGGCTTCCTCCCCGCCCCGCCCGAAGATGTAGGGATCCCCCCCTTTGAGACGCACCACCCGGCGGCCAGCGCGGGCCAGGGCCACCAGACGCTCGCCGATCTCGGGCTGGGGCAGGCTGTGGTCCGCCCGCTTCTTGCCCACGTAGATCCGCTCGGCGGCGGGATGGGCCAGGGCCAGCAGGCTGGGGCCGATGAGATTGTCATACACCACCGCATCCGCCTCGGCCAGGAGACGCAAGGCCCGCAGGGTGAGGAGTTCCGGATCGCCAGGGCCGGCGCCCACCAGGTACACCCAGCCGGGCTGGGCGCCGGGGCGCAGGGGGGAAGAGGTGGCAGAAGGCTGGTCAGGCATGGCATTGAGTTCCGATCGGGACGGCGAGTATATTGGTGCAACGCATCACGGGTCGAGCCACCCCATGATCAAACTGCCGCCTCGCCATTTTCATCTGATCTTTTCCCTGCTCATGGGCACCATCATGGTGACCCTGGTGACTTGCATTGTCACCCTGGTGAATGTGGGGCCGGTACCGGATTTCCTGTCCCGCTGGGGACAGGCGTTCGCGGTGGCCTGGTGGGTGGCGATCCCGGCGCTGTACTTCTTCGGCCCCAAGGTCCGGCGGCTCACCGCCCGCTGGGTGGAAACCCCGTAGGGTGCCCTGCGCGCCATCCATGGATGGCACCCCCGGCGCACGCACGCCAATCCAGGGTCAACAGACCCTAGAACTCCATCCCCGCCATGGCCTTGATGCCCCCCTGGAACGCGTGCTTGAGGGGGGTCATCTCGGTCACCGTGTCGGCCGCCTCCACCAGGGCCGGCGGCGCGGCCCGGCCGGTGACCACCAGGTGCTGCATGGGCGGGCGCAGGGCGAAAGCTTCCAGGGCCTGGGGCAGATCGAGCCAGCCGTACTTGAAGGCGTAGGTGAGTTCGTCCAGCACCACCAGGCCGTAGTCCGGATCCGCCAGGTAGCCCCGGGCCACCACCCAGGCGGCCCGGGCGGCTGCGGCGTCCCGTTCCCGATCCTGGGTCTCCCAGGTGAAGCCCTCCCCCATCACATGCCAGGCGACCCCGGGGAGTTGGCGGAAGACGGACTCCTCCCCGGTGTCCGAGCGGCTCTTCACGAATTGCACCACTGCCACCTTCTGGCCGTGGCCCAGGGCCCGGGCCACCAGGCCGAAGGCGGCGCTGGACTTGCCCTTGCCGTTACCGGTGTTCACCAGGAAGACCCCCTGCTCGCCCTGGGCCGCGGCGATTTTTTCGTCGATCACCGCCTTCTTGCGGCTCATGCGGGCGGCGTGGCGTTGGTTGCGCTCGGTATCGGTCATGGCTTCACCTTCGCCGCCAACTCGTCCAGGCCGTCGATCAGCCGGGGTCCGGGGTAGAAAAAGTGTTCACCGGAAAGATGCACCACCCGCACCGGCAGGCTGCCCAGTTCCGCGTTGCAGGCACTGGCGGTGGCCCGGTCAAAGGTGAAGATGATCTCCGGCTTGAGGGTCTGGTTGAGCGCGGCAAGGGTCTCGATGGGCTGGCCGGGGGCGATGGAGCGGATCCGGGATTCGGTTTCCACCACGTCGAAGCCGGCGAAGCGGAACAGGTCCGCCAGCACGTGTTCCCGCCCGAAGGAATAGGGCGTGCTCTCGCAGGCGGACAGCAGCAGGGCCCGCCGGCCGCCACCGTTGACGGCCTTGGCCCGCACGAACCAGCTCCGCTTGAAGCGGGCCAGCAAGGCGTTGCCGTTGGGGGCGCGGCTGGCCTCGGCCAGGCTTTCCAGCATGGTCTCCACCCCCGCCATGGACTCGAACCCCCCCAGCCGCAGCACCTTGCCCCCCGGCGCCACGGCCTGGCTCAAAGAGGCCTCGGGCGAATGCTCGGAGGCCACGATCAGCTCCGGCGCCAGCACCGCAATGGCATCGCCGTCCGGATCCATGATCCCGCCGGTGCGGGGCAGGTCGTCGCGCCGGTCGTAGCGGGACACCCCCACCAGGCAGTCCCCCCGTTCCAGCCACTCCAGGGCGATGGTGAGGTAGGGAGACTGACTGACGATGCGGGGGCAGTCGGTGGGAGGCGCCACCGGAGCGGCCTGGGCGGCACCGGCCAGCAGGCCCCACAGGGGCAAGAGAAGGCGAAGAAGTTTCATGCTCGGTTTCCTGATCAGTCGGGAATGAAGGTGGGCCGCCCGTCGATTTCGAAGCGGCGCAAGGGATGGCCAAAGGCCCGGGACAGGGGCTCGGGCTGGAGGATGGCTTCCCGGTCCCCCGCCCGCACCCCGCCCTGGCCGTCCAGCAGGATCACCTGGTCGGCGTAGCGGGCCGCCAAATTGATGTCATGGAGCACCATCACCACCCCGTGGCCCTCGTCCGCCAGGCGGCGGAAGAGCTCCAGCACCTTGATCTGGTGGTGGAGGTCCAGGTGGTTGGTGGGCTCGTCCAGCAAGAAAAGTCGGGGCGCCTGGGTCAGCACCGCGGCGATGGCCACCCGCTGGCGCTCCCCGCCGGAAAGGCTCAACACCTCCCGCCCCGCCAGCTCCGCCATGCCCACCGCCCCCAGGGCCGCCCGGGCCAGGGCCCCATCCTCCGGCCCCTCCCAGCCCCAGCGGGACAGATGGGGGTGGCGCCCCACCAGGGCAGTCTCCAGCACCGAGGCGGCAAAGTGGTCCGGCTGCTGCTGGGGGAGCAAGCCCCGGAAACGGGCCAGGGCCACGTTGTCCCATTCCCCCAGGGGCTTACCGGCCATCCGCACCGCCCCCCGCGAGGGCGCCCGCAGGCCCGCCAGGGTATGGAGCAAGGTGGTCTTGCCGGCGCCATTGGGGCCTAGCAGGGCCAGGCACTGACCGGGGAGAAGCTGCAAGGAGAACTCGCAGCAGAGCCAGCGGACGCCCATGCGCAGGGCCAGGCCTTCGGCTTCCAGCAGGGGGGCGGTCATCCTGGGCCACTCCCCCTTGGCGGACGGCAGGGCGCCACCGGACGGGCCCTCGCCATCCCCTGCCCATCCTGGGCACTCAATAGAGCGAGGGAGACTGACCCCATCACCGGGAATGCCTCACCAGCAAGAACAGGAACACCGGCACTCCGATCATCGCCGTCAGCACCCCCACCGGCAGCTGCACCGGCGCCACCACGGTGCGGGCAGCGGTGTCAGCCAGGAGCAGCAGCACCCCGCCCGCCAGGGTGGCCGCGGGCAACAGAATGCGCTGGTCGTTGCCCAGGACCAGCCGCACCAAGTGGGGCACGATCAGGCCGACGAAGCCCACCGAACCCACCAGGGTCACGGAAACGGCGGTGAGGAGCGATGCCAGCCCATACACCGCCAGGCGCAGGTGCTCCACCCGCACCCCCAGGGCGCGGGCGGTGACCTCCCCCCGGGCCAGGACGTTGAAGTCCCGGGCGAAGGGAAGGGCCGCCAGGAGACCCAGGATCAGCACCCCCAGGGCCGGCCAGGGCCGGGCGGCGCCGGAGGCGTCGCCGGTGAGCCAGAAAAGCATGGACTGGACCCGGGCGTCGGTGGTGGTGACCAGCAGGAAACTCACCGCCGCGCCGCAGCCGGCGGCCACGATGACCCCGGTCAGCAACAGGCGGGCGTGGGTCCATGCCCCATCCCCCCGAGCCAGGCCAAAGACCAGGAACATGGCGGCCAGTGCCCCGGCGAAGGCCACCCCGTCCACCACCCAGGCGGCGGCCCCCAGGCTGATGGCCAGCAATGCCCCCACCGCCGCCCCGCCGGAGATCCCCAGCACATAGGGGTCCGCCAGGGGGTTGCGCAGGAGCACCTGCATCAGGGCGCCCGCCAGGGCCAGCAACCCGCCGCAGGTGAAGGCCGCCACCGCCCGGGGCAGGCGCAGGGCGCGGACGATCCGTGCCGCCGGGTTTTCCCCCGCCCCGGTCAGGGCGGCCAGCACGTCGCTCCAGGCCACCGGCAACTGGCCGGCCTTCAGCGCCCAGGCGAAGGCCCCCAGGCCCAGCACCAGCAATGCGCCAAGGACGGCCAGGCGCCGCCCTCGCCCCATCAGGCAGACCCCCGGCAGGGGCGCGGCGATGACGGACACCGGCGGGGCGCCTTACCTGGGCAGGTAGCGCAGGCCGACAAAGACGCTGGCGCCCCAGGTGTTGTAGCCCCGGGCCAGTTCGTAATCCCGGTCGAAGACGTTGTTGGCACGGGCCTCGATCCTCCAGTCCCGATTGAGCTGGTAATGGCCAAACAGATTAACAAGACCGTAACCCGGCAGCGGGTCGGTGTTGGCCACGTCGGCATAGCGCTTGCCTGCCAGTTGCCATTCTCCCCCCAGGGAGAGGGCGCCGACCTGGCGGGAGATCCCGAAGCGGGCGGCCTGCCGGGCCCGGCGGATCAGGTCCTTGCCAGTGTCCTCGTTCCTGGCGTTGAGCAGGTCGATGCTGGCGGACAATTCATACTCCCCCAGCGCCCCGGCGTAGCCCAGCTCCCAGCCCTTGAGGCGGGCATTGTCGGTCTGGAGCGGCACGTAGACGTAATCCGGCGCCAAGGCGCCCCACTGGATCAGGTTATCCACCCGGTTGTCGAAGTACACCGCGGAAAGACGGGTACCCGCCACCTCGTAACGCAGCGAGATCTCCCGGTTGCGGCCCTCTTCGGGTTTGAGGTTGGGGTCGCCGTGGTTGCCGCCGCTATCCACGTAATACAGGTCATTCAAGGTGGGAGCCTTGAAGGAAGTGCCCAGGGAGACTCCCGCCCGCAGGGCCGGGGTGATGCGGTAGCCGTAGGAAAGGAGATAGGTCAGCTTGTCGCCAAACTGGGAGTTCTCATCCTGGCGCAGATTGGCCTGGAACAAGTGGTTCCCCAGGCTGCCGCTCCAGCCCGCCATCCAGGCGTTGATGTGGCGGGCCTGGACGGTGTAGGTGGTGGAGCTATCCACCTTTTGATCCAGGTACTCGTAGGCCAGCATGGCCCGGCCCAGGGGCAGGTCCACGTCGTGCTGCCACAGCACCTGGTTCTGCTCGGAATTGAAGTGGTTGGTGTTGCGGAAGCCTTCCGACTCGTCCTTGGAGCGGGCCACCCGCAGGGTGCTCAACCAGCCGGCGGCCAGGCGGTTGCGGCTTTCCAGGGCCAGGGACTCCACCACCGCGTCGTTGCCCACGTCGGCCCCGCCCACGCTGTTGAACCCCCCCCCGTCGTACCAGTTGCGGGCATCGATGCGCAGGAAGTTCAAGGCCAGGCTGTGGTCCTTGTTGAAGCTGTAACCCAGGTTACCCCCCAGGCTGGTGGCGCGGAAGCCGTCCTTGTCGGCGTCCAGGGCGGGGTCGTAGTCGTGCCAGAATTTCCGGGTTGGGTAGGGACCCTTGCGCGCCGAGACCCCTTCGGTCTCGTACTGGGACAGGCGCAGGGCGTAGGACCAGGGGCCGGTGGCGCCGGAGATGCCCCCCAGCACGTCCCGAGTCGCCTTGCTGCCGGCACCGGCAAAGGCTTCCAGTTGCAGGGGGCCTTCCCCCCGCTTGGTGAAGATCTGGATCACGCCCCCCACCGCGTCGGCGCCGTACAGGGCGGAGGCGGGGCCCCGCAGGATCTCGATGCGCTCGATGTGGGACAGGGGCAGGCTCTCCAGGGCAGCCTGGCCGGCGGTCACCGAACCGACCCGCACCCCGTCGATGAACAGGATGGTGTGGTTGGCATTGGTACCCCGCATGTACAAGCCGGAGGTCTTGCCCGGCCCCCCGTTATCGCTCATCTGGATACCGGGCTGGCGGGCCAGCAACTCCAGCAGGGAAGACTGGCCGGCGCGCTCGATCTGCTCCCGGTCCAGGGTATCCACGCTGGCCAGGAGATCCTGGGCGCGGGAGGGCTGGCGGGTGGCGGTAACGATCAGGGCTTCACCCTGAGTCTCGGCGGCGACGGCGAAAGCGGAAACGGCGGACAGCACCGCCAGGGCGGCGGCGGAAAGACGAATGGTCATGGTCAAGGTGCTCCCTGCGGCCCGGGGTGCGTCCCCGCGATCGGGCCGATTGAAAATCCGGAAACACCACGGGGAGACCAGGAAAGGAGCCATGAAGCACGCACCCGTCGCCGCCACCCCGCGGCACTTCCGACGTGAGCGAGGCAGGCCGGTCTCCGGGCTGGTGGACTGGGCCGGGGCATGACAGCCCGGGCTCGACGCATCGCCTTCCCGGATGAGCCATCCAGTGGCGGTGAGATACGCCTTGCATCCACTTACCGTTGCGGGGGCAGCACAGGCATTGCAAAGGATTGCGCACCTGTTTCCCGATTATCCCGTTGGCCGGAAAGGCCGCGGGGCACCTGAAACGCATTCCCTTCCGCAGAAGGGTGGCGGATGATAACAAATTCATGCACTTCCCGCGACGCACCATGCACTGCGAACTCATCCTCGGCGGCGCCCGCTCCGGCAAGAGCCGCCTGGCCGAACAGCGGGCCGCCGCCGACGGCCGCCCGGTCACCGTGATCGCCACCGCCCAGGCCCTTGACGCCGAGATGGCCGCCCGCATCACCCGCCACCGCGCCGACCGCCCCGCCCACTGGCACACCGTGGAAGCCCCCCAGGCCCTGGCCGCCACCCTGGTCCGGGAAGCCGCTCCCGACCGGCTCCTGGTGGTGGACTGCCTGACCCTGTGGCTGGCCAACCTGATGGAAGGCGCCGAACACCTCGCCGAGCCCCACGACGCGCGCCACTTGCCCCGTTTCAATCCGGAGCGGGACGCCCTGCTGGCCACCCTTCCCACCCTGCCCGGCCGCATCCTGCTGGTGGCCAACGAGGTGGGCCTCGGCCTGGTACCGGAAACCCCCCTGGGCCGGCTATTCCGGGACGAAGCCGGCCGCCTCAACCAGGCCGTGGCGGCCCTGGCCCGGCGGGTTACCTTCGTGGCCGCCGGCCTGCCCCTGGAGCTCAAGGCCCCGGAGCAATGAGCCTGGCGTCCCGAAGGCCCGTGCTACCATCCGCCGCCTCGTTGCCTAGCCCCTTGCCATGCCCTACGCCATCGCTGCCCCCAACACCGCCCTCGCTCCCGCCCTCCAGGCTCGCATCGACGGCAAGACCAAGCCCCAGGGGGCCCTGGGGCGGCTGGAAACCCTGGCCCACCAGATCGGGCTGATCCAGCAATCCCTCGAACCCAGCCTGAATCAGCCCCACATGCTGGTCTTCGCTGGCGATCATGGCGCCGCCCGGGCCGGCATCTCGGCCTTTCCCCAGGACGTGACCTGGCAGATGGTGGAAAACTTCCTGGCCGGGGGCGCCGCCATCAACGTCTTCGCCCGCCAGATGGCCATGAGCCTCACCGTGGTGGATGCCGGCGTGGCCCACGACTTCGGCAAGCGCGCCGGCCTGGTAGACGCCAAGATCGCCCCCGGCACCGCCAGCTTCCTGGAAGCCCCCGCCATGACCGCCGCCCAGCGGGACGCTGCCCTGGCCCGGGGCCGGATGCTCGCCCACAACCTGGCGGACAACGGCTGCAACGTGGTGGGTTTCGGCGAAATGGGCATCGGCAACACGGCCGCCGCCGCCCTCCTGACCCACTGCCTCACCGGTGCAGAACTGGCCGCCGTGGTGGGCCGGGGCACCGGCCTCAGCGACGCGGGCTTGGCCAGGAAGGGCGCCCTGCTGGCCCAGGCCGTCGCCCGGGGCGGCCGCCAGACTGACCCCCTGGCGGCCCTGGCGGAGTACGGCGGTTTTGAGATCGCCATGATGGCCGGCGCCATGCTGGGGGCCGCCGAACGCAAGATGGTGCTGCTGATCGACGGCTTCATCGTCACCGCCGCCCTGGTGGCCGCCCACGCCCTGGCGCCGGCGATCCTGCCCTACTGCGTGTTCACCCACCGCTCCCAGGAACCCGGCCACGCCCTCCAGCACGCCCACCTGGGGGCCGAGCCCCTGATGGCCCTGGACCTGCGCCTGGGGGAAGGCACCGGCGCCGCCCTGGCCTGGCCCCTGGTTCAGGCAGCGGTGGGTTTCCTGAATGAGATGGCCAGCTTCGAGTCCGCCGGGGTGAGCGGGAAGGGCGCATGAATCCGGCACAAACCGTCAGGTGCCCAAACGCACCTCACCCGGATGATCTGGTGTTTCCAGGCTAAACCTCTGCCCCCGCCCCCCCTGACCCCATGCGCTACCAACTAGAACTCTTGCTCACCGCCCTGGGCTTCTTCACCCGCATCCCGGTGCCCCACTGGGTGCCCTGGTCGCCGGAGCGCCTCAACCACGCCGCCCGCTTCTTTCCCTGGATCGGCATCCTGGTGGGCCTGGTTGGGACAGCCACCTTCATCGCGGCCCACCAGGTGCTGCCCACTTCCATCGCGGTAGTACTCTCCATGGCCGCCACCATCCGCCTCACCGGCGCCTTCCACGAGGACGGCTGGGCCGATGCCTGGGACGGACTGGGGGGCGGTTGGGAAAAGGGCCAGGTCCTGGAGATCATGAAGGACTCCCGGATCGGCGCCTACGGCACCATCGCCCTGGTCCTCATGCTGCTGGCCAAGGCCCTGGCCCTGATGGAGCTGGCCGGCCAGGGGCCGGAATTGATGGCCAGCGCCCTGGTGGCGGGCCACGCCCTGTCCCGCCTGGCCTCCACCAGCCTGATTCACTTTCTGGACTACGTCCGGGAAGACCAGACCGCCAAGTCCAAACCCCTGGCCAGGAAGCTCGGCCCGGGGGAGCTGGTCGTGGCCAGCCTGGGGGGGCTGCTACCCCTCCTCCTGCTGCCCGCCCTGGAGGCCGCCCTGGCCCTGGCGGCGGCGATCCTTGTCACCCTCTACGCGGCTCGCGTCTTCCGCCAACGTCTTGGCGGCTACACCGGAGACTGCCTGGGCGCCGCCCAGCAGGGCGCCGAGCTGGCGATCTACCTCGGAATCCTCGCTGTATGGAGCTATACCTGATCCGCCACCCCAAGCCAGACGTGGCCCCCGACGTGTGTTACGGCCAGCTGGACGTGGGCCTGGCCGAACCGGCCCAGGCCGCCGCCGACCGCCTGGCCACCCTGCTCCCCGCCAGCTTCGACCTCCACGCCAGCCCCCTCTTCCGGGCCCGGGCCCTGGCGGAAGTGCTGGGCCGCCCCAGACTGGACAACCGCCTCAAGGAAATGCACTTCGGCGACTGGGAAGGCCGGACCTTCGAAGCCATTGGCGGCGAGCTGGACGGCTGGGTGGAAGACCCCATCGGCTTCGCCGCCCCCGGCGGGGAAAGTGCCGAAGCCATGGCCGCCCGGGTCCACGAATGGCTCGACGAACTCCTGGCCGCCAATCCCGGGCAACCCCAGGTGGTGGTGGCCCACGGCGGGCCCCTGCGGGCCATTGCCGGCCATCTGCTGGGCCTGCCGGCCCAGCGCTGGCTGGGGCTGGATTTCGCCTGCGGACGGGTCAGCCGCCTGGATCTCCACGACTGGGGCGCCCTGCTGCGCAGCTTCAACGGGTAAACACCGGGGAGCCCGCCCACGGCTCTGACGGCGAGCGGCCGGGGAACCGTGGAAGACGCCACGCCGAGCCCAATCCGGGTAGGGACAAGTATTACCACTTCAGTAATAATCCGCGCCATGAACCCGCCCACCCCCCCCGCCACGCCCAGCGCGGACAGTGGCCCACACACTGATACCAGCGCCCTCCTGGCGCGCTTTCCCCATCTCCGGAAGATCGTGGATCAATGGGGCACGGCGGCCTGCCGGGCCTACCTCATGGGGCTCATCACCGACACCCGGGACGGCACCCGCCAGGGTTTCCCCGCGGAACACGCCCGCACCATCTTCAAGCTCCTCCACGAACACGACGAGCGCCACCCCGAATTTGACCACGGGCGGGAAGAGCGTCAGTGGGTGGATGTGCGCCCGCGCCGGGGCGGCGTAGACGGCGAGTAATTATTTCACAGCCCGTCATAGCCTTAACGGACTAAAGTATTCTTAGTGGGTGCCGTTGCTTACACTATGAATAGGAATTTCCGGTGGCGTTCGGCATGACGAAAACCCGAGGGTTCTCCCTCATCGAACTGATGATCACCATCGCTGTGGCCGCCATCATCCTGGCCCTGGCGGCGCCGGCGTTCACCGACACCATCAGCAAAAAACGGGTGTCGGCGGAAACCTCCGATCTCCTGGGAGATCTGGCCCTGGCCCGCAGCGAGTCCCTGACCCGGGGCGCCCGGGTGGTCCTGTGCCCCAGCAATACCGGCACTGGCTGCACCAGCACCGCCTGGAACCTGGGGCGCATCATCTTCGTGGATACGGACCCGAACGGCACCGTGGATACCGGCGAAACCATTTTGCGGGTCGGCGCACCCCTGGACGCAGCCAGCGCACTCACGGTTTCCGGCGGCAGCGTCGACCGGATTAGCTATCTCCCCAGCGGCGCCATCAGCGACGACTCCCGGAATGCCCTCACCGTCTGCCGCAGCGGCTACAAGGGCCGCAGCGTGGCCATCAACCCCATGGGCCAGATCCATGTCACCCAAACATCCAGCACCTGCTCCTGAGCGCGGCGCGGCGCTGCTGGAGATCCTCATTACCCTTCTGGTGGTGTCGGTGGGCCTCCTGGGGGTGGCGGGCATGCAGCTTACCGCCGTGCGCAGCAACCACGGCTCCCACCTGCGCTCCCTGGCGGTGTACCAGGCCTATGACATGGCCGAGCGGATGCGGGCCAACCGGCTTGGCGTGCAGGATGGGGATTACGACAGCCTCAGCGGCGCGGGAACCGACCCGGGCTGCGGCAGTTCCGGCTGCTCCCCGGCCAATCTGGCCGCTTTCGACCACTATGAATGGAGCACCGCCAATGCCGCCCTCCTGCCTTCCGGGAGTGGCACAGTCGCCAGCGACGCCAGCGGCTGGTGGCTCATTACGGTGCGCTGGGACGGGGATCGCACCGGCGCCACCGGCACTGGTTGTAGCCCAAGCGTGAGCACCGACCTCAAGTGCTACCAATTGAGGGTACGGCCATGACCTGGAACCTCCGCCGGCAAGGCGGCTTCACCCTGGTGGAACTGATGGTGGCCCTGACCCTGGGCTTGCTGCTCTCCGGGATGATCGTGGGCATCTTTGTTTCCAACAAGCAGTCCTACCGGATCCAGAATGCCCTGGCCCGGATCCAGGAGAGCGGGCGCTTCGGCCTGGAATTCATGGGGCGGGATATCCGGGGCGCGAGCTTCCTGGGATCGTGCCAGCCGGCAGGAGACATCCACCGGGTCACCAACACCCTGAGCAGCGGATACTCCGCCAACGTGGCGGTCGGGGTCGAGGGTTTCGATGCCGACGGCACGGACTGGGACCCCGCCCTGGATAGCAGCATATCGGACGAATCCCCGACTGACGGCAGCGACATCCTGACCCTGCGGCTGGCCGGCGACGGAGTTCCGGTGGAAACCCCCTACATGAACACCTCCTCAGCGGACATCCACGTCCAGGCGGACAACCGCTTGAAGCAGGGCGACATTGCCGTGATCTGCGATGCCTCAGCCGCCGCTATCTTCCAGATCACCAATGCCAATCCCGGCACCAGCGGCAGCGTGGTCCACAACACCGGCGGCAGCACCACCCCTGGCAACAGCACCAAGAACCTGGGAAAAACCTTCGGCGCTGGCGCCGAGATCTTCACCTTCTCAACCAAGTCCTACTTTGTCGCCACCAGCCAGTCGGGTTCCGGCACTTCCCTGTGGGTCAAGGTGGACGATGCTGACCCGGTGGAGTTGGTGGAAGACGTGGAGCGGATGCAGATCGAATACGGGCTTTCTCCCGGCAACGAAGAGCATTCCGCCGATCGCTATGTGGCGGCTCCGGACGTGGACGACTGGGCCCGGGTGGTGGCGGTACGCCTCCATTTGCTGATTGCCTCCGGTGAAGCTGGTTTGCGCAGCGATGGCGCCCAATCCATGACCTTCAACGACACCTCCACCCCATCCAGCACCCGCATCCGCAAGACCTTCACGTCGGTCATCAACCTGAGGAACCGGGTTCCATGAAGCAACGCGCCTTGAGCCCTCGCCACCAAGGGGGTGCATCCCTGATCATCGGCCTCCTGGTCCTGGTGATCCTCACCTTCCTGGG